>JAAVDJ010000033.1 GCA_014801875.1 Bacteroides sp.
CTTGGGTAACAAACGGGTAACAAAATATCTGCAAAGTAACAAATAATATCGGAAAGCAAATCAAAATACCTCTTGTTTAATATACTGAAATATAAGATACTTAATACGCTTATTCTTTCATTTGTTTTCAGTATAAAAACAATCGGGTTTTGTTTTTAGGTGGCAAATATACAAATTTTTACGCACATCTGCAACCCTCCGGAAAAATGGACATTGGGTATCTCTCCCGATGTCCGACCACTAAATCTACGTCCAAATGAAACATTATGACGAAGAATTATGGTGCAAAGATAACGAAAATCCGTCTTTCTTATGATTATCGAGTACATGAAGTTATTTTTCCGTCATATTTATACTGGTCATAATATGTTTAATAATAGTATTATATAACATAATCCGATCAGCAGGGATAACACATCAGGATAAATGAAAAATGGGAAGACGCTCTACGGCTCGTAGAACGTCTTCTGTTTGTTTAGAGGGTAATGCAGTAATTTATCGGCGATATTTTCTACTGTTCCCGATTTTTCATATGGATTCGGGGCTGTGGAGGCAATTTCCTTCATTTCAGGAGAAAGCACTTTATCAAGCCCGGCGATTATAGATGATTCCGTTGCATCACAATTGACTACTGACGCACCTTGCGCACGCCCTTTCTGACGGTCGCCGACATTCAGGGTGGGTATTCCGAATGAAGGAGCCTCTATTAGTCCGCTTGATGAATTGCCGACGGCAGCCGAACTGTGAGCCAGCACTGAATAGTAGCGTCTGCGCCCTAATGATGCAACAGCCTTGACACTATCCTTATTTTCAGCGGCCCACTCCTTTATTAACTCTGCCACACGTCTGCCACCCGTGTCTGAATTAGGAAGCGTGAAGAGCACTTTCCACCCCTCTTTTATTTTTGTTGACAATGCGTTCAGAAAAGCGGTTGTCTGTCTCTCCTCTTCACCGGGTTGGGTAGTGACCGGATGAAAAGTGGCAACCATGTAACGATTTCCCAAATTAAAATCAAGGAATTGTTCCACTTCCTCAAGGGGCAACAGAATTTCCTTACGAATATTTTCAGCCCCCGGCGCTCCAACCCAGAAGACTCTTTCCGGATTTTCTCCCATCTGAATTACCCGCTGTGCATATAATTCAGTTGATGTGAAATGGAGGTAGGATAATTTAGTTATGGCGTGTCGGATGCAATCATCATAAGCCCCCTCCGTGGTCTCCCCCCCATGCAGATGAGCAACGGGGATTCGGAAAATAAGGGCAGCCGAAGCCGCAGCCAGCATCTCGTAACGGTCTCCCAAAATAACTGCGATATCAGGTCTTAGCTGATCGAATGCATCAGCCATACCGATTTCTGTCAGTCCCATGGATTTGACAGTAGAGGAAGGAGTGTCGGCTGAAAGAAGGGATTCCACCCGACGGTCTACCTTAAATCCATCAGCTTCTATTTCATTTACTGTCATCCCATATTCGGGGGAAAGGTGCATATTGGTCGCCACGACCTGTATGATAGCCTCCTCAGAGTCGGCTATTCGTCGCATTAGGGGCACCATAATGCCATAGTCGGCACGTGTGCCCGTGACAAAACAAATCTTCCGCATATATAAAGTCAAGGGAACAAATCCCTTTCAAAGGCAAATTTAATAAAAATCGGAGAATTAACCCTGCATTCAACAATCTTCTATATCGGAGTGTGAATTTTTTTGAATTTTTCTGTCACACAATGCAAGCGGGTTCGTTATGTTTTTGAAAAGAAAAACAAGCATCATCAGAAACAGAAAAGTCTTGTGGAAAAATCAGTATTGACATCTACCTTCGTGCGCATAAGAGACAGACTCCGAAGCATCGCCCTGGGGATAACAGGAAGCACTGAGGAGGCGGAGGATGCGTTGCATGATGCCTTCTGCAACCTCTGGCGTACATATCCCGGACTTGACAGTGAGGAAGAGGCCGCGAGATTGACCTATACTGCCGTGCGAAATACGGCTCTTGACCTGCGGCGTCGCAATCTCACCCATCCCTCGGTGGATGTGGATGCCATTTCTCAAAATCTGACAGAAGAAGATGCGGAGGAGGAAAACGAGAGAAAAGAGCTTTGTAATGCTTTACTCGATATGGCCTCAAGAGTTCTTAAGGATTCTCAATATAGAATTTTTATAATGCACGATGTGGATAGTATCGCTTATTCTGAGATTGCCGGACAGCTCGGAATGACTGAAGTAAATGTAAGGCAGCAGCTAAGCCGCGCGAGAAAAACCATTCGTGAGGAGTACAGAAAAATCAGACGATAAACAAATGGACAGATGGATAAAAAGAAAAAAAATAAAGAATATCTCCTTAAAGAGATAGATAAATATTTTGATTGTCTGCTTTCTGACGAAGAGGAAGGGAGATTGCGGGATGAATTGTCAGTGACGAATTTCGTTCATCCTAAGATAGATGAGGCCAAGGCTGTGATGGGGTTCTCAACCCTGAGAAGTCATTATCCCTCTTCTCAGTCATCCTTGATTACGGAGAGGAACTCAGGAAAAAGAAAGAAGCCTCTGCTTCGTGTTTTGCAGGGGGTGGCTGCAGCCGTTGTCTTGGCAGTCTGTGGAGTCGGATTAAGTCAGATGTCAGGAACGGATGACTCCGGTTATGAATGTATGGCTTTTGTAAACGGGAGGTTTATCACCGATGATGATGAGGTTATGAAAATCCTTTTTGATAACATAGGGGAGTTTAACAAAGACCTGGCACAAGCGGATGAAGACTTGGACAAAGATATGGAAGAGTTTTACCCTTTGGCTGAAAGGCTCACATCGGATTTTTATTTGGAAGAAATATAATATTGACTCTAAGCATGTAGCCTAAATTAATGATACAAATGCTTTAATACAATTACTTATAAACTATGACGGATATGAAACGCTTGATATTTTTACTTATAGCAATTGCCGGAATTTGCTTTTCCGCATTCTCACAAGTCGGTTTGAACATCGATCGGCTCCTTAACAGCAAATACACCAGTGACCCCAATGTCACCGAGACCTATATATCAGGCGACAGAAATAAATTTCTCAGGAAACACAACCTTACTGCCTTCCTTACTTTTAAAGGACCGGCCGACAAATATGGTAAAATGGCCGAGGGGTTGATTATTGCAGACGCAGCGAAAGCTGTAGGGAAAGATGTCAGGTATAAGGGAGGAAGACTCTACTGTGGTCTCTACACACTAAAGCCTGCTACTGTCAAGGGGAGAAAGGTGAACCGTTACCTCTATTATATTAACACCGGTGCGGTGAAAGGTAAGCATCTGATGATCGTTTATCTGGAAGGTACACTTTCGGAAGCAGAGGCGCATAAGCTCATCCGCTCAATGGTGCGCAAGGTTAAATAATAATACAATAATCCTTAACATTACATAATTTATTATGAAAATGAGATTTTCCATATTGCTGGGGATAATAATGTCAATCCCTTTTTGTGCTAACCGGATGTATGCCGATTCCGGTACTGAGGTCAGAGATACGATTTATTCAGTCGGAGAGGCAACTGAATTGTCAATACTTCTTAATCCATCGAATATCACGGTGTCGGTAAAAGATGTCGATGGGACAGGGGAAGACTATTATTATAAAACCGGAATTGCCCGAAAAAATAGAGCGGGCGACACCTCCATGACAGTCAGCAGAAATGTGAGTGGGCTTACTATAGTGGAGGTAGACAGGAAATCAGTTGAAATTTCTTATACTAACAGCAACCGGGAAGAATATACACTGACATATGACATACCCGATGCCGAAAATCGTTTTGTAAAGGCATACACCGGTTGGAGCGGGAATGATATCAGCATCAGTCTCGGAAGAAAGGGAAAAAGCAAATGGTCGCTTGTCAGCACCGGACTTGGAATGGGTTGGGCGACACCGGTGGACAGACATCCGGATTTTCACACCTCAATGGGGCACAGCATGGAATGGACGTGGCTTAGCGTTCTCGGAGTGAGATGGAGTCTGGGTCCTCATTCATTGACGGCCGGTCTGGGAATCTACTGGAGAAATTATTCTCTTGATAAAAACAGCTACTTCAATAAAGAGAACGGTCAGTTACAGATTGAATCCTTCTCCGAGAATATGTATAAAAGGAAATCCAGGCTCCAGACTTTCAGCCTTGAACTTCCCCTGCTCTATTCTTTAAAGTTTGGCCGACAAAGGAGGTTTGGCATGGATGTCGGCCCGGTTGTCAACTTCAATACCGGGGCTAACATAAAGACTCAATACAGGGAGGGCGACACAGATTATTCAGTCACGACCCACGGAATCAAGCAGAGACCTGTCACGGTCGATGCGATAGGTGTGATTCGTTGGGAAGCTCTCGGCCTCTACGTGCGTTACTCTCCGCTTAATGTCTTGCGTAATTCCGCCGGATTGGATTTCAAGTCATTCTCAACGGGCATAATGTTTATGTTCTAAAAACATATAAGGTCGTCACGACTGAAATCGGCAGGCGACACGCGGCCGACCACTTCATCCCAAAACATAGGGGATATTCCGGTGCCCGGGCGTTTTACAGTGAGGTTTTCTTCAGAGAAGACCTCACCTTTTTTTATTTCTTTTGATGCGACAATACTTTTCCGGGCAGCCTTGATATTCTCTTTTTCTGAAGCAGCCACGCTTTTTATTCCTGATCCGAGCGACTCCTCAATATTCCTTATTGCAGAAACCATTTCTCTTAGTTCGGAAGGATTGAGGGAAGCCTTATGGTCAGGCCCTTCCATGTTTTTGTCAAGCGTGAAGTGTTTCTCAATCACTTTTCCACCCAATGCAACTGCCGCAATCGGCACCTCAATGCCGGGGGTATGGTCAGAATACCCGATTACAGTACCAAAAGCGGCTTTCAACGTCAGCATTGCCCTCAGGTTAACATCCCTGAAGGGGGTGGGATACTGGGTGGTGCAGTGAAGAAGTATGATATCTTCACGGAGGAACCCGGCATCCATGAATACTTCCAGCGCATTCTCGACATCTGAGAGAGTAGACATCCCGGTAGATATGACGGGGGGTATCCCTGTGGAGGCCACATCACGCAGATAGGGGAGATTTGTCAACTCGCCCGAGGGCACTTTCATATAATCCATTCCTAAAGATGCGAGAAAAGAGATGCTTTCCTTGTCGAACGGGGTGGAAAGAAAACCTATCCCTTTACTGCGGCAATAGTCCGCAAGCTTTCCGAATTGGTCGAAAGTCAGTTCGAGACGTTTCAACATCTCAAATTGAGAATCCGCATTGCAGTTTGCTTTTTGGTAGTCTGCCGCTTTTACGGAACGAGTGACGAGATTCTCTGTCTTGAATGTCTGAAATTTCACATAATCCGCGCCTGCGGCAGCCGCTTCGTCAACGAGACGGCAGGCTAATTCGAATGAACCGTTGTGATTAACCCCGGCCTCGGCTATTATTATTGTCTTTTTATCGTTCATTTATGAAATGGATGAAATTTCAAGGGTGTGCCATAATAAATTCCGGGAGAAGTCAGATCGGTTGTGACAATAGCACCCATTCCTACAGAGACACCATCAGCAATATTTATTCCGTTGCGTATTCTGGCTCCGAGTCCTATGAAACAGTTGTCTCCAATCCTGACACCGCCCCCTATCACGGCTCCGGGTCCTATAAATGTATTGTTGCCAATCTCACATTCATGCTCTACTATTCCCCCTGTGTTTACCACTACGTGTCTGCCAAGCTTCGCGCGGTTTATGATTGCGCCCGTCATTATGGCGGAACCTTCACCAATGACGGAGTTTGGAGTCACAATGGCTTTTGGGGAGACAATCGTGGCGAACCGGGCTCCTTCTTTCTCAAATTTTTTAATAAGTCTCTCTCTTTTATCCATATTCGGCACCCCTCCATATATGAAGGCAATGTGAAATGGATAAGGCAGACGCGCGATGTCAGGGTCGAGGGATTCGTTGCCAATCCACCGGCACTGCATTTTGTCAGAAGGGGAGAGGGCCGTATATCCGACCACTGTCAAATTGTCAGGTAAGGATTCAAGCAGAGAAAGGGCGTGTCCGCCTCCACCTACCAAAATAATCTCGCGGATACTGTTATCAGGCATAATTGTTTCCATTAGATCATTCATCATCTGAAAGATTGAAACCCGTTTCGTCAAGTTCCTGACGCAGACGTTCCGGAATTCTCAGATAGTCGGGAGAATGAAGAGAGTAATCCAAAAATTTCTCGATTCGTCTTCTCATCAATTCCTTCTGATTGAAAGAAATGATGTAATCGATAGCTTTTCGGAAGGCCGTAATAACAGAATTCCAGGCTGTCTCCCTGTGGATATGTCTCAGCACAAGTCGACTTATCATAATTTCGGCATGATACATCATAAGATCGGAAGACATTTCCGGATCTATGTCAAGCTTAATGAAGTCAGCAATCAGATCATTTCCCTCTTTAGTGCTGACGCGGGCCCGAGGTGCGCCTTGCGGAGTGAAGTAAAGACGCAATAATTGTTTCTTAGCTTTTTCAAGGGCATCAGAGGGGTTGGGGTCCATGAAAAATTCAAGATACTCCTTGGCAGCCTTACGCGCATCGTATAGATCCATGACGACCTGCACGATCTGTTCGTGGGTCAGCGTCTGGAGATATTTTTTTAGTTTTGTCTTGCTCATGGTCTTGCAAAGATAGAGATATTATCCCGTGTTTACAAATGAAGTTGTTTAAACTTTTTACGGGGTTGTTTATTTTAATAAAGATTTTTTTTAAATGGAGACCTCTTTGCCTGTCTTCAGCCATCTTTCGGGATGCTTTTTCATCTCTCATCGGTCGGTTAGCTCGCTAAACTTCCTCTTCGAGCTAAAAAATCATCTCCGAAATCCGGCTAAATACTGACAAAGAAAAAGTTTAGACAACTTCAATAAAACATTTTTCGATTCACTTTTTTTGATTAATTTTGTAGTTGTTAATTATCTTGAGACATGGACAATCAGTATGACACCGATAATATTTTCCTTTCTCGGAAAGAGGATATGGAGGAGATTATGTCGGTCTACGAATCTGCTAAAGCCTTTATGCGGAAGGAGGGAAATATGACCCAATGGACCGGAGGGTATCCTTCGGAGGATGTTATTCTTCGAGATATGGAAGCGGGAAACCATTTTTCGTATAAGGACCCGTCAACAGGGAGGCTGCTGATGGTATTCTCTTTTATCAAAGGGGAAGACCCTACGTACACTCGCATAGAAGATGGACAATGGCTCAATGATGAGCCTTACGGCACGGTTCATCGTATAGCTTCCGCCGGGTCGAAGGGAGGAATGCTGGAAAAATGTCTCGGATATTGCGCCGGACAGGTGGATAATCTGCGCATTGACACACACGCTGACAATCTTACGATGCAGAAGGCGCTCTTGAGGAATGGCTTTTCGCGTTGCGGAATAATCTATGTAGCCGATGGCTCTCCACGAATAGCTTATCAGAAGATATTACGTTGAACGCTCACAGCTTTTGCGCTTGATGAGTTGATAACCGGTTGAAATAATGGATAATAAAAATTCAGGAATTTCGGATTTCCTTATAAATAGAGAGATCAAACCGACAGCCAATAGGATTCTTGTGGCCAAGGAACTGATGGAGATGACTCATCCTGTCAGTCTCGCCGACCTGGAGGGTCTGCTTTATCCAATGGACAAGGCGAGTATTTTCAGGGTGCTTGAGTTGTTTGCATCCAAAGATGTGGTCCACGTAATCGAAGATGGGAGTCGATCGTCGAAATATGAGATTTGTCTTCGAGAGGGGCATCATGATGTTTCCGATCAGCATGTGCATTTTTATTGCGAGAAATGTAAGGAGACATTTTGTATGGAAGATATCAATGTGCCTCGGGTGGAGGTGCCGAGAGGATATGTCACACGTTCTGTCAATTATGTCTTGAAGGGTTTCTGCCCCTCCTGTTCGGGTTCGCAAGAGGGATGAACCAAGCATTGTTCTACATTGTTTTATTTATGATAAACGAAAAAACCGCGGAATAAATAATCGTAATCTTATAAATAAAAAATGCTATGATCAATACTGAATATAAATTTGGTGAAGTGCATGTATTGGCAAATCAGGTAGAGAGTGGAGATGATAAGGTTCATTTCCATAACATTTTCTCCAATGAAAACGGAGGAGTAGTCCTTGTAGCCTTCAAGGCAGGTCAAAAACTCGAAACACACACAGCCCCGGCAGAAGTGATGGTCAACGTGATTGAGGGTGAGATAGAATTCACCATGCTTGACAAGCCACATATTCTCAAGGCCGGAGAGTTTCTACTGATGGGTGCAGATGTAGCTCACAGCGTAGCTGCGAAGAGCGACGCCAAGCTCATGCTTATCAAGGTTAAACCATGATTGCTGTGAAAATAACCCTTTTTCACAAATGATTTTATAAAGAAAAACTTTATTAACAACAGAAGAGACCTTTGACATTTTTGTTCAAAGGTCTCTTTTGTTCAAAGGTCTCTTTTGTTCAAAGGTCTCTTTTTATGTCTTTTTTGGAGCCTGGGGCTTGCCGAAATTCCTCTTGAGAAAATGAAGATATTATATACCGGATTTTCCCAGCTGTCGGTCTGTTATTGCAAGCGGAGGTCGCCTATGACGGGGACTATGTGAATTAGGAAGCGCTGATTGTTGGAATCGTCTCCGTTAAGTCGAGGAGCACGCGGCACCCCTCCTTCGCCACTACCCGCAATCACCAGTTCGCATTTGTCCATTTTTGTGAAGTCTATGCCTGCTTCATCCCTCCAGAATTCGTGAAGACCCAAGGCGCGTTGATAGCTCAGCACGTTATTGTTCAAATATTCATTTTTGTTAAAGCCGTCAGCTGAAGCTTGTCCTTCAATGACGACAAGATATTTGATATCAGAATTTTTAGACTCACCCTCCTGAAGTTTCTTGATCGTGCGTTTGATTTCCTCTCCGGCATCCTTGATTTGTTGACGGACCATGTTAGCTTCTCCGGGATTATAGCTTTCGGACCATGAGGCGTCCTGGCGCAATTCATTCAATCGGAAACGTCCGGTCTGATAAGTGACCTGTATGCGGAAAATATGTTTCAGATAATCCTTATTGAATTCAAAATAGGCCGGGTCAATATTTCCTACGGCTCTGTAGATGCTCATGATTTCATCATATTTATCCTTGAATTTTTGCAGACTGTCTATCTGAGCTTGCTGTGAGTCAATCGTCGATATATACTCAGCATCAGTCTTTATCCTTGTTTGTAGCGAAGAATACTTCACTATGCCTACAATGAAAAGAACCAGCATCAGGAAGAACATACTTGTCATGAGGTCGGAATAACTGAGCCAGAAAAAACCTCCATCTAATTCCTTTCTTTTCCTTCTCATATCATATTTTCTTATCTTTGATTGCTCTTGTCATGGCTTGTATGGCTTGGAGAAGAGTTTTCTGGAGTTCGGCATTGCTTTTCCGGGTGTCTAATGTGTCTTTCCTCAAATCATTGAGCTCCTCTTTGAGGTCTTTATAACATTCCCCCTGTATCTTGGCGTATTCAATCAAGGAGACCAATACACTCCGAATCTCATCGAAACTACGGAAGAATCTTTCGTTGTCTTTAATGAAATTGTTGACATATCTTGTGTTGACAGTCAACTGTTCGTTGAAGCGTTCACTCACCTTCCGGGCATCCGACATAAGATTATCGAATTCTTTCCTCCAAATTTCCCTTCCCTCCGAACCGGTCGGGAAATGTTGCTCGATGGCTTTTTTAAATTCCTTATTAAGGTTTTGATTTTCCACTTGAGCCGACGCCACAATCTTCAACGCTTTTATGAATTCATCGAAGCGACCCACTAAGAGGTCCATCTGTCCTATGCCGAAACTCACTCTTTCCATTGTGTCGTTCAGTCCTTTCTGGTATTTCCTGAAAATCATAAGGGAGTCGGCAGCCTCCTTTAATTCTGCAAATGAAGAGGAGATAACAGCAGCCATTTTAGTGACGCCTATCTCTTGAATCTGAGTCAGCACAATATGTTGCTTTTCCAGGTTTTCATTCAGCAGTTTGGCGGAATCGGCATAGTTATCCAAGTTTCTTCCGAACTTATCAACAAAATGTCCGAGCACGCTTTTCAGAGAGTTAAGACTCGCATTCATGCTGTTGGAAAGGGTCGGCATGAGTTCACGGCGAAGGAAATCAAAATAATCATTTTCTTTGATGTCAAGTTCCTTCTGGGCATTTTTATAATTGAACACAGTATTACAGACTGTAAAACCCAAACCGCATAGACTTGCAATCATTGCGATGCCGATTCCTGTAAGAAGACTTTCCAGACCGCTGAGATCAGAGGTGGAAATAGCATTGCCACCCACTACCCCAAACACATTTTCCAAATCGTGTGCAAACACGAGCACACCAATAATAATACCAAGAAAAGTACCGGCCAAACCGAGATATAATGGCGCATTGAGGGTGGCTTTTATTGAATTATCCAGGGTTAACAGTTTTTTCTCACATATATCTTGTAATATTTCAAGATCAGCTGACGTTCCGGCATTTTTACAAAGATATTCATTCGTCTCTTCTATTACCAGCTTAAAAGCATCTGATCCCCCTTTGCTTTTGACCAAAGCAACATTTACATCCCCTTCGCCCATGTCGCGAGGATTCTTTTCCGGAGGTGGAGTTTTGACAAATTCTTTCAGTTTCTCTCTGTGTCTTAATATAGACTTTGAAAGGGTGGTATAGACTAACCATAGATTTTCTTGATCCGGGAAAAAGTGGTTAAGTTTTGAAATCTCGCTTTTCGTAGTTTGAAAAAAGCCTATCTGCAAGGCAACAATCACAACTACCAAAAAGATGCCAATAATTATCATTTCTTTAGATGTGTTATTAGTTAATAATCAGTTTATTCGTAATTTATCTATCTTGTGCTGATGTAGTGAGTTTAGACTGGGGAGGAAGTTTTTTCCCTTTGAATATTTTTACCTTTTCGGTGTGTAGTGGGGGAGTCGATAAGGAAAAATCTATTTCTCTCCTTGACTTCAAAGTGTTTATCCTTTTTTCTATCTCGGCAATAGTTTTATCAAGATCCACTAATTCTCGTTCAATTTTATTAATTGTTTGTTCATACTCACATTCAGTTCGTTTTACAGCCTTTCCAGAACTGCCTGAATCATCATCGTTTTTTATAAACGACCGTCTGAGTTTTTCTTTAATCTTGAAAATATATTGTAGTATCATATCTTGTGACAGATTATGAAGTCGTTTAAACTTTTTACGGGCTTGTTTATTTTTATAAAGATTTCTTTAAAAAGGAGACCTCTTTGCCCGTCTTCAGCCATCTTTCGGGCTGCTTTTTCATCTCTCATCGGTCGTTTAGCTCGCTAAACTTCCTCTTCGAGCTAAAAAATCACCTCCGAAATCCGGCTAAATCCTGA
>JAAVDJ010000034.1 GCA_014801875.1 Bacteroides sp.
CTGACCGGTATGTCAGTTAACATCCCCCTCGTAGTGGTGAAAGACGCTTCCCAGATTCCCGCAAACGCTCCTGCTCTCGGAACATACGCCAAGACAGTCCGCGTAAGAAAGTAATCTCCTTCTTTGAAAATCTATCGAATCTCCATCTTTTCAACTATCTCTTTTCTTTTCACTTTGAATTAATTTATTGTTAACTTAAATTTAAATGCGTTATGATTACCTGAAGATAAAAGCTAAAAAACTCTTTAATCTTTAAAACAAGCGCTCCCCGCAAGGCAACATCATTTAACCCGCCACGCGGAAGGGACAAAAAGAAACCATCCTACTCCGGATGGTTTCTTTTTATTCTACCCCTCCCACACTGGAAGAGCACCCTCCTTAGCCATAAATCTTCCCGCTAAATGCCGCCAACCATCCCGTTAAATAAGGTACCAAGGGCATTCGCCGAATCCCCGGGCGAGACAATATGCTAACTTCAATTCCCGTGTAAAATTATCCGGGCGGAAAACACGGTAACTTCAATTCCCGTGAGAATACCCTCCGACATCGCCCGGGCATTCGGCGAATGCCCTATACTCCTTATTTTGCTCATACTTATTCTTTCCTAAAAATTCTCCTACCGCCTCGAAAACCGTGTTCTACCGACACACAGAAAAGGCTCTCAATTTATTAGCAAATTGAGAGCCTTTTCCTCTGTTGTCTTACCAGGATTCGAACCTGGACAGACAGAACCAAAAACTGTAGTGCTACCATTACACCATAAGACAATCATATCGGCTCAGAAATGACCGAAGTATCTCTAAAGCCACTGCAAAGTTAATAATTAATTTTCATTCATACAACTTTTCGGACCAATTTTCAATTTTTAATTTTTAACATAACTATTCCTCATCTTCGACGTTATATTAATAGAAAAAGAAATAATATATAACCCTATTACTCGGGCTAAGGGGTCACCACCCCAGAAACCCGAATCTTTTAAAGGAGACAATAGAAAATGGATCAACTTAGTTATGCATGGGGCCTCGCTATGGGTTCCCAGCTGAGAGGAATGGGAGTCGAAAACCTTGAGTTTAATGATTTCGATGAGGCTGTACACGCAGCTTTCAAAGGAGAAGAACCCAAGATGACTCCCGAAGAGGCCCAGAAAATCATACAGGAATACCTTCAGGAATTGACAGCGAAGAAGACAGCTGAAATCAAAGCTGTTGGTGAAAAATTCCTTGAAGAAAACAAGAAAAACGAGAATGTAAAGACCACACCTTCCGGTCTCCAGTATGTTGTTGAGAAAGAGGGTGAAGGCGCTCAGCCTACCGCTGAAGATGAAGTGACTGTACACTATACCGGCAAACTCATCGACGGCACAGTGTTCGATAGCTCTGTAAGCCGTGGCGAACCTGCCACATTCCCCCTCAACCGTGTCATCCCCGGATGGACAGAAGGTGTGCAGCTCATGAAAGAGGGCGGCAAATATACTTTCTACATCCCCTCAGACCTCGCCTACGGTCCGCAGGGTGTGCCCAATGCAATTCCCCCTCACTCCACTCTTATCTTCGAAGTGGAACTCATCAAGGTGGTGAAGAAATAATCCTGTGAGAATATACGAAAACCACATTTTTTTAAGTTTTAAGGTTATAGGGTAGAGTCATAAGCTCTTCTCTGTAACCTTTTCTCTTTTCCCGAAACATCGGGACCAGGTCAGAAAATCAAAAAATTGTAAATATATGAACAAGAAATTCATTCCGGCAGCCTTCGCTGCTATTCTCGCTATGGGCACACTCGTATCGTGCAGCGGTGAGAAAAAGGCCTCTGCTGACTCTGACACAGTGGCAATCGAAGAAATGGTAGCTGCCGTGCAGCAGGCGCAGGCTGATTCAGCCGCTGCCTACAACGCCGCATTCTTCGCTGATGCTGCAAAAAAAAGTGATACTCCCACTGATTCCACCTATGCTGTCACGGCATCCGGCCTGAAATACGTGACTGTGAAAGAGGGAGCCGGAGTCAGCCCAAAGGCAACTGACGCTGTGACTGTTCACTATCGCGGCACTCTCACCGATGGGACTGTATTCGACAGCTCTTTTGAACGTGGCGAACCCATCACCTTCCCTCTTGACAGAGTCATCAAAGGTTGGACAGAAGGTCTTCAGCTTATGAAGGAGGGGGGCACTACAGTGTTCTATATCCCTTCCGATCTTGCCTATGGAGAAACAGGCACACCCGGCGGTCCTATCCCACCGAACGCACCCCTTATCTTCGAGGTTCAGTTGATTCAAGTTCAGTCTAATTCTGCAAATTGATGAAAAGTCTGTCCTTACTTCTCATGGCAATATCTCTTCTCGGAGCGATCGCCTTGTGCAGTTGTGCCGGAAGGACTTCTAAGGATATGGTGCCGAACGGCGACACCGTTGAAGTGGTGATTGCCTCTCAGACAGACTCCATCGTTAATATCGACACAGATTCTATCAACAATGAAAATTAAATCTTTTCTTACTATCGCTGCTGCAGGTCTGCTCCTCGCAGCCTGCTCCGGCAACCAGGGCAAATCGCTCGACCAGATCAAAAACGCCACTCCCGGCGATTCTCTCGTATATTACTTCGGAGAAATAAACGGCTCTCAGTTTCAAAGTCTCGCCAAGAGCGACTCTACCTTTGCTACAGAAGCAGCTAAACGTTCTTATGTAAATGGTGTCAAGGCCGGCCTCAATAGCTTTAAGTCTAATGACGAAGCCTTCAACCGAGGGATGCACCTCGGTCTGCAGATGGCCCGCAACATAGCGAACTTCAAGGAGGACTACGACGTTCAGCTTGACAAACAGATTTTCATCAAAGGCCTTGAAGAGGCTCTCTCAAACGATTCTGTGAAGAATATGCAGGATGTGCAGCGTGAGTTCAACAGAATCATGAACGACTTCAGCTCCCGCAAAGATGAAATCGACAAGCAGGCCGCTACTAAAGCCCTGTCCAAGGAGGCTGCTAAAATGAAACTTGCAAAGATTTCCGATAGTCTTTACGGCGGTCCGGTAGATAAGAAAAACGGTGTACAAATAAAAGATGGAGACGATGTGACAGTAAAGGTGACAGCTAAGACTGCTGCCGGGAAGTCGCTCGATATCCCGTTCCCGTCTTCAATGAAAGTCGGGGCACGCAATCTTCCCTCTCAGCTCACTGAGGCAGTAAAAACTCTTAAAAGCGGCGAGACAGGGAAATTTGTCACCACAGCTTATGATCTCTTCGGACGTCGTACTGACCAATTCAAACTTGCTCCTAAGGATGTGGTCATAATGGATATTACAGCGACTGTAGACCCCGTGCAGACAAAAGAAGGGGAATAAGAGTCTGACGTTTAGAAAGTCTGATTCCGGACTTTTGCCGACATAATACCAGAAAGCGGGATGACCTAAGGCCATCCCGCTTTTATTGCTTTATATCATCCTTATTCAATCAAGTACAAACGGAACCGCAACTTGCGCCGTTGATTCCACTGCCACACCATTTTTATCGGCAGGAGTCCAGGCCGGCATATTCTTAACCAGACGGATTGCCTCCTGTTCAAGATCCGGGTCGACCATGCGGACAATTTTGATTGTGCCTATCGACCCGTCAGGCATAACCGCGAACTGAACGTTCACTATTCCCTCCACTCCGTTCTGCTTGGCATGGGAAGGGTATTGAAGGTTCTTCTCTATATATGCTTTCAGAGCTTCGTCACCTCCGGGAAATTCCGGTTTATCACCTGCAAACGCAGCCGTCGCCGCAGCTAACAGCAATCCTAATGACATGATAAATTTCTTCATAACCTTGCATTTTATCTGTTTTACAATAAGACTATCCCTTCATAAAATAGTTTAATCCCCAATTTCATAATCTTCAAGAACTCCTCTCCCCCTTTCATTATTTTTCCAGCTCCCTCAGCATCTCCCGGCATCCGTCTTCAAGCATATCAAGCACGAGCTCAAAACCCTCCGCACCTTCGTAATACGGATCCGGCACATGATCATACTGAGGAAAACCATTCACAAATTCGATCATCCTCACAACCTTATCCTGAGCTTCAACCGTCGGGGCAAAGCCGCGCAGACGATCATAGTTGCTGTTATCCATCGCCACTATCAAATCGAAATCATCATAATCGCTCAGTTTCACCGGACGGCTTCTGTGGGTGAGTTCGTATCCCCGGCGACGCGCATGAACCCGCATACGGTGGTCAGGCAATTCGCCGGCATGTCCGCCATAAAGACCGGCTGAATCCAGCTCTATGCGGTCTTCAAGACCCTCCCCGGCTATCATATCGGCCATTATTCCCTCAGCTGCCGGGCTCCGGCATATGTTTCCGAGACACACAAACAGGATCCTGACTTTATCCTTTCCTTTCAACGATTCCATTAATTCGCGACGGTTCATCTTTATTCGGGTTTTATAGAATTATACTCCGCAAAAGTAATAAAAATTCCTCTACAAACACCCGCTGTCATAATAATATTAAACCGCTTCCCAAAAGAAATGTTAAAACCTTTGCCTCACCACCCGTGTTATTATCTTGAAATCGATTCTTATCCACGAGATACGGTCCATTGAAGAAAAACACTATAATTTCCACACATGATGTCTGATTCAACTTCCTATAAAAACACCTCACCCGAGCAAGGAGACGCCACTGCCGCTCCCCGCCGACATTTTCCGAAAGCATTGAAGATATTGCTTTGGTCGCTTGCATCAATTGGGTTGCTCATCGTGCTTGTCGCAGTGGGAGCAACCTTATATCTTTCCCCGGGACGAACAGCAAAAATAATCAATAAAGAAGCATCTGCCTATCTCAAGGCTGATGTGAGAATAGCTGACGTAAACTGGACCCTGTGGTCCTCTTTCCCTTGGCTGAAGGTCGACATAGACTCAATCGGCATCCGTTCACGCACCCTTGACAATCTGCCGGGTTCTTTACAGAAATCTATCCCTGCCGATGCCTCACACCTTGTATCCACAGGTAGAATAAAAGGGGGTATCAACGTCTGGAAAGCCTTGAAGGGGAACATTATGCTTAAAGGTATTGAAGTGGATAGGCCGGACATAAATCTTGTGTCGGTAAATGATTCCGTGGCTAACTTCCTCATTTTTCCCTCAATGAAAAAAGATATGGAGATGCCGGACATTACCCTCGACACAATACGTATCGGACAACCTATACGCCTATCCTATCTAAGTATCTCGGGAGACGCAGAGGTAAAAGCGGATATAGACCGTCTTGAATTTCACGGTCAGCCGGAAGAGGCCAATGTCTTGGATTTCCTGCTCGGAGGCAACCTGAGGGGAAGAGTCGGTGAATTTAGCTCCGGAGCCTCTCTTCCCGTGGGAGTCCAAGGGAAAATTTCCTTGCTCGATAAGGGTAAAAAAGTGGATATCCGAAATCTTGACATCCACGTGGCTGACATTAAAGGCGCTTTGGCCGGCATAGTGGATTTAAAGGAGACTCGGTCCATATATCCGCTGAAATTCTCTCTCGATGCACCTGACCTTATGCAGCTGCTACCATTTGTGCCTGATAATATGCTTCCGTCGCAACTTAAGAATCTCAAGGCTTTCATTCCCTTGAAAGCAAATGTAGAGTTGCTCGCTCCTTATATTCCATCAAAGAAGGGAGTGCTCCCGGCTTTGGTAGCATCTGTCGCCTCTGACGGTGGCTCTCTCTCATATCCTCTGTCGCAGAAACAGACACTTAATCTCGAAGGACTTGGAATTGAAGCAGAGGCAACCGTAGACCCCTCCGATCCGGAAAGAAGCCATATAAATCTTACAGATTTAAGGATGGAGACAGACGGAACAAGCCTGCACGTGACAGGCGCAGCAACCCGTCTCCTCACCAAAGACCCGGACATAAGGCTTGACCTCCAATGTGCGGCCGATCTCAACAAGGCGATAACCAAAATACTTCCATCGTCTGGAATGACCGTCAGCGGAGATTTAACCGGAAAGTCTTCGCTATCCTGCCAACTCTCTGACCTCAGCAAGAAGCAGCTTAAAAATCTCAAACTTGACGGTGATTTTCAGGTGGCGGCCCTTGCCTTAAGCGACGCTGCCTCCTCTCTCTGCGCCAAACTTTCAGACTTCTCACTGAATATTGGCGCGGATATGCCCCAGGTAAACACCTCTTCACTTACAGACGGAAAGTTAGACCTACTGACTTATGTAGGGAATGCAAATGTAAAAGCTCAAGGAATTGACGCTACCCTCCACAACACCTCCCTCAAAGGTAACTTTGGAGCAAAGGGTTCTTTAAGCAGCCCGGTGGCAGCGGGCACAATAAATATCTCCTCGGCTCTTTTAGCTTTGGGAAGCGATTCCGCCGCCTTTTCCTCGGAAGGGGTAAAGGTGAACCTCAACGGCTCATTACGTCAGATTCCCTTCTCTCCGTCAAACTATTATCCGTCCAATCCCACATCACGCGCAGATTCTGCTGTGGCAGCTAAATTCCGCCACACCCCTCTCTATCTCGTTCCCTCTGTCTCCCCGATGCTGCAATCTGTGCTCAGTCTGCTCAATCTAAAGGCCTCCGTGAGTGTAGACAAGGGTAAAATCGAGACACCGGCCTACCCTGCTGAAAATCTATTCACCGACCTCCGACTGCAGACAAATCTCGACACACTCCGTATCTCTTCTCTCCGTTTGAAGACCCGAGGCGCATCCGGATTCATCTCCGGGAAGGTGGAGGGATTGCGCAGTTTCCTGTCCTCGTCCTCACCGGTGCCTCTTAAAGCCACGCTTACCGCGAACCTTGATGATGTGGATATAAACCGCCTGTCGGGGACATATTTTCGAGGTGTGGAGAATATTACAGGGAAAACACCTCAACTTCTTCCTCCTCCACTCGGACCTTATACAGCGGCCGATTCCCTTTGTGTGGCTCTTCCGAGAAACCTCTCTATCGACGCCACCTTATCCTCCGGCTCAGCTGAATATATGCAATATTCTTTCTCTCCTCTATCCACCCGCATAATAATGGATGGAGGGACGGCAACTTTGAAAGATCTTTCAATAGGCACACCGTTCTGCGCAAACAGCATCGACTGGACCTACTCCACATCCAACCTCGACAGCATATCAATGGCTCTTAAAGCGGATGTCGATAACTTCGACTTCACCAAATTCTGCACAGCCTTTCCGGAGGTTGCCGTATCGGCCCCTCAACTGAAGAATCTTTCAGCCGACGTGTCTTTACACGCAGCCGGGAATTTCATCATGAACCCGGATATGTTCGTAGAAGCTCCATCCATGGAGGGGGATGTAACCTTAGGAGTCAGAGATTTATCCTTCATCCGCGATAAGAAAGCGTTGAAATACACTCACCTTATGCTTATTCGCGGCGATGGTCCTGTCAAGATTGACTCACTTGACATACATGCTGCTTTCCACGACAATCTTCTTCAGCTTGATCCCTTTACGATTGACGGCGGAGGATACAAGCTCCTTATCGGAGGGGTAAACAACCTGCGTGGTCAGATGTATTATCATATAGGGCTTCTCCATAATCCCCTCCATATGCCGTTCGGAGTGAACATCGTGGGGTATTACCGCAAGCCGGAAATCCGTTTCGGCGGACGCTGGATCAAAGACGGACGGGAGCGCAAGATTGCCGCAGACTTAGGGAGCGATGTACACGTCAACATTATGCGCAATCTTAGCCACGGGTGGCTCCTTTTTGTCGGAAATGCGGCAAAATATGATTTCAAAAACAATTCCGGGGAGGGTTTGAACGTTCGTTAAGAGAGTAATCTAAAAACACTCTTGAGATGAACAGACCATTCCCGAAAGGAATCCGCGCTGCCCTTATCGATATGGACGGGGTGCTCTATGATTCCATGCCATACCATGCACGCGCCTGGCATCAGATGATGTCGGAGCAGGGTGTGCAGACAGATCCTGATGAATTCTATCTTTATGAAGGGATGACCGGGGTCGCTACAATCAACCTGATTTTTGAGCGTGAGCTCGGACATTCCGTCTCAAAGGAAGAGGCGGAACGTCTTTATGCCCGTAAGGCTGAACTGTTTGTGGCCGCCGGGAAAAAACTCCCCATGAAAGGAGCCGACAGAATGCTACGCGCTCTCCGAAGGGGTGGATTGAGTCGTGTGCTCGTCACCGGCTCGGCGCAGACCAGCCTTCTCGACAGTCTCCGGCAGGATTATCCCGGTGCATTTTTGCCTGGGATGAGAGTGACGGCTCTTGATGTGACAAATGGGAAACCTGACCCGGAGCCTTACCTGAAAGGCGCTGACATAGCCGGGGTAACACCCCGGGAAGCAATTGTTGTGGAAAATGCTCCCCTTGGAGTGAGAGCCGGGAAGGCTTCCGGAGCATTCACTATCGCAGTCACTACCGGTCCGATTCCCCGTGAGGAATTTGAGAAAGAGGGTGCCGACATGATTTTCGGGTCAATGGATGAATTTGCAGACTGGCTTGAGGCCAATCTTCCCCCACATCCGGCCGCTCTGCTCGATGAGATTGTGGAAAATCTGAATCCGGCAACAGTCACACTTGTCACCGATGAGAATGTGGAGCGTGACGTGCTCCCTCTTTTTGCAAATTCTTCTGCCGTGGCCAGAGCCAACAAGGTAGTTATTCCCCCGGGAGAGGATCATAAGAATCTGGAATCGGTCACCGAAATATGGAATGCCCTTGAAGCTACCGAAGCTACACGAAAAAGTTTGGTCGTCAACATCGGAGGCGGACTAATCACTGACATAGGTGGATTCGCCGGAGCCACATTCAAACGAGGAATCAGGGTCGTTAACGTCCCGACCACTCTTTTAGGAGCTGTCGATGCCGCCACAGGAGGCAAAACAGGGATAAATTTCAACGGACTTAAGAATGAAATCGGGGCTTTTCACATCCCCGTAGAGGTCATTATCAGCGCCCTTCCCCTCGCGACCCTTTCACGCCGCGAACTCCTTTCCGGTTATGCCGAGATGATCAAAACCGGCCTGATAGCTGACGCCTCCCTCTATTTAAATCTTCTGAATGTGGAAGAGACTCTTGACGACAGCCGTAGCCTTGAAAACTGCATGAAACGTTGTGTGGAAATCAAGGAGAATGTAGTGGCCCAGGATCCCACGGAAAAAGGGTTGCGCAAGATTCTTAACTTCGGACATACCGCCGGCCATGCTTTCGAAAGTCTTGCCATAGAGCGCCACCAGCCCCTTGCTCATGGTGAAGCGGTAGCCCATGGGATGCTCGTGGAGTTAATTTTGAGTCATATGCTGAAAGGGTTCCCATCCGAAGAGATACACCGCTATGCCTCCGAAGTGCTCAAACCGTTCTATCCACGCACAGGTGTCAGCTGCGACGACATACCCCTTCTCATCTCGCTCATGGCTCATGATAAAAAGAACGCAGTCGCGGGATGCCCAAATTTCACTCTTCTCGAAGCTCCGGGGAAGCCGATCATAGATTGTCTGCCGGAAATCAAGGACATAGAAGCTGCGCTTGAAATATATCGTGACATCATGGGATAATAATCCACAGAAAAAACTAAAATAATCATATTTTTAAATCAGGGAGAGTGAACCATATTCGCTCTCCCTGTGTTATAATATCGTAACAAGGCTGATAAGCCTACAATGCTAAAAATCAGAATTAAAGAACCCTTCGGGGTTCAAAAGATATTAACTGCTATAAGCGTTCTGAAATAAGTTGTTATTGTTGTTTTAATTGAAAGAAATTGGGCTGACGTGAGTCAGCCTTTTTCTATTTATCAACATATTTTGCTTATTCTCTCTTCATTTTTGACACCATTCGACAAAAAAATCTTAAATCATATTTATTTATCATTGGTTTATCACCCCTCCTTAGTCAATTTTTTAAAACTTTTTATTAACTTTGCACTGACATTTCCGCCGGATTCCCATACTTCCGGAAGTGTCGTTTTTTGATATTTGGAATAAATTACGTAATACTCCCATTTTATATGAAAATGAGGCGAATCCTTATCTCATTGTTAATGTTATGCTCGCTGTCAGCTTTCGCTTTGACTGACCAGCAGGTGATCGACTACATCAAACAACAATCAGCTGCCGGCAAATCAGAACAGCAAATCGGCAAAGAACTCCTTGCCAAGGGTGTGACCCCCGAACAGGCAAAGCGAATCAAGGCTATGTATGAGGCGCAGCAGAAAAACAACGACTCCCAATCGCAAACCGGCTTTCAGCAAAACGGGAACCGTCAGAATAGTCAGTACCAACAGAACGACAGAACCCATTCAAGGGTAGAAAACAACAATCCCAATTACAATTACAACACTGACCTAAATTACCCTAACAACAACGATAATTTTAATCAGAACAATCAGAACGATCTTCTCAATTCCGATCAAAACCTCAAGCAGATTTACGGCCATCAGGTCTTCAACAACAAGTCGCTCACATTCGAGCCGAGTGAGAATCTCGCCACTCCTCAGAACTATCGTCTCGGCCCCGGCGACGAGGTCATAATCGACATCTGGGGCACTTCCGAAGACCATCTCCGTCAGACCATCTCTCCTGAAGGAAGCATCATGATTTCCCAGCTCGGCCCCGTCTATCTGAACGGAATGACAATAAATGACGCCAACAAGCACATCAAAAGCGCTTTCTCAAGAAAATATGCCGGAATGTCTGATGCCGAGACTGATATCCAGGTCACTCTCGGCCAGGTGCGCACCATTCAGATTGACGTGATGGGAGAAGTAGCAACGCCGGGTACATTCCAGCTCTCACCCTTCTCTTCCGTATTCCATGCTCTCTACCGTGCGGGGGGTATCAACGATATCGGTTCGCTTCGTAACATCCAGGTGCTCCGCAATGGTAAGAAAATAGCCGGAGTGGATATCTACGACTATCTCTTCAAAGGGAAGACAGATGGAAATATACGTCTTCAGGAAGGCGACGTAATCATCGTTCCTCCTTACGACCAGCTTGTAAGCATCGACGGAAATGTGAAACGCCCGATGTATTACGAAATCAAACCTAACGAGACTGTCAAGTCTGTGCTTGATTATGCAGGTGGCTTCACCGGGGATGCTTACGGAGGTATGGTCCGCCTATCCCGTCAGGATGGCACTGAGAACGAGCTTTTCAATATCGAACAAGACCAATTTGCAAGCTACCGTCTTAAAGATGGTGATATCCTCACCGTAGGAACTGTCCTTGACCGCTACTCAAACCGTGTAGACCTGGAAGGTGCGGTTTATCGCCCGGGTATGTACGCCCTTAACAAGAACATCACTACCCTCGGCGATCTTGTAAGGCTTGCGGAAGGCGTGACCGAGGATGCATATACAGACCGTGTCCTTATCTACCGTGAGGGTCCTAACCTTGAACTTCAGGTAATCGGTGTGAACCTTAACGATATTCTCACCGGCAGGGCGGCCGACGTGCAGCTCAAAAGGAATGACCTTATCGTGGTCTCCAGCATAAAGGAAATAGAGAGAAAAGGTGATTTCACAATTGATGGTATGGTGAGAAACCCGGGTAAATATCCATACGCGGCAAACACCACTCTTGAAGACCTTATCATCCAGGCGGGCGGTCTTCTTGAAGGAGCCTCAACAGTGCGCATCGACGTTGCGAGACGTTTCGTTGACCCGACTGCCACAACCCAGTCTAACCAGATTTCTCAGACCTATACCCTCGCCATAGAGAACGGTCTCGCCGTTGGAAATGCAAAAGGATTCTTGCTCAAGCCGTTCGATGTAGTTAACGTCCGTAAGAGTCCAAACTATGTTGAGCAGGAAATGGTCAAGATTGACGGAGAAGTGCTCTTCGGCGGAAATTATGTACTCACAAAGAGAAACGAGCGTATCTCTGACATCGTGCGCCGTGCCGGTGGTCTCCTTGAGAGCGCCTATATAAAGGGTGCGCACATGAGCCGTAAGCTTACTGAAGACGAGATTGCAAGCCGTGACGAGGCTTTCCGTCTTGCTCAAAGCAACAATAATTCCGAAAAAGGCGACTCAATCTCAATGACAAAAATGAACTTCTCGGATTCATACAATGTGGGTATCGACCTCACCCTCGCCTTGGAGAACCCCGGGAGCAGCTATGACATTATTGTAAAACCCGGCGACAACATATACATTCCGGAGCAGCAGAGCACAGTGAAGATTGCGGGTGACGTAATGTTCCCCAATACGGTGGTCTTTGTTCCCGGCAAGAAACTTAGCTACTACATTGACCAGGCAGGTGGCTACGGCCAGAGAGCAAAGAAAGGAAAGGCTTTTATCGTCTACATGAACGGGTCGGTTGCGAAAGCTAACAAAAAGACAACAATCGAGCCGGGCTCTCAGATTATCGTGCCCTCGAAACCTGATTCAAGCGGTACTGATTGGACCAAGATTCTCGCATTCGCCACCAGCTTCTCTTCTGTGGCTACAATGGCTGCGACAATCACCAATATCTTCAAGAAATAATCTTTCAATCATCCCCAATACCTCCATTCAAAATGCAGGAAGAAAAAGATCTGAAAACGCAGGAACCGGAAGAAAAGGAAATCGACCTTCTGGAGCTTGCCTCGAAACTTTGGACACAGCGTAAAAAACTGATTATATGGAGTGTCTGCGGTGCTGTCATCGGCCTCATCATAGCCTTCAGCATCCCTAAGGAATACTCCACCACCGTAAAGCTCGCTCCCGAAGTCAACGACACCAAGGCCACCGGCAGTCTTGGCGCCCTCGCTTCCATGGCGGGTCTTTCCGCAGGATCCGCTTCCGGTGCCGATGCGCTTTATCCGCAGCTATATCCTGACGTGGTCAGCTCCGTGCCTTTCATGACTGATCTTTTCGATGTTGAGGTCATGACTAAAGGAGAAAACGGACAACCGGGTCAGAAACTTACGGTTCGTCAATACATGGAAGATGATATTAAATCCCCTTGGTGGAGCGCCATAATGAGCCTCCCTTTCAAACTTATCAGTGCAATCAAAGGGAGTGACCCGGAGGATGCGGGGCATAAATTGAATACATTCCAGTTGACCCCGGAGGAAAATAAACTCGTAGAAGCACTCAATCAGCGAATCGGCGCAAGTGTTGACCAGAAGACTTCCGTGGTGAGCATCGACGTGAAAATGCAGGATCCTCTCGTCTCTGCCATTCTCGCTGATACTGTCGTCAGCCGCCTGCAGGAATATATCACTGACTACAGAACGAATAAGGCACGTAAAGACTTGGAGTATGCCGAGACTCTCAACGAAGAGGCTCAACAGGAATATTACAAGGCCCAGCAACGTTACGCCGATTATCTCGACCGAAACCAGGGGATAGTGTTATATTCAGCCCAAATCACCCGCGACCGTCTTGAGAACGAAGCCACCTTGGCATTCAATCTTTACAACCAGACCGCGCAGCAGGTGCAGAAAGCAAAGGCGAAAGTGCAGGAGACAACCCCTGTCTATGCTATCGTCACCCCTGCCACTGTGCCCGTCAAGCCTTCGAGCCCTAAGAAGATGATGATTCTTGTGGGATTCACTTTCCTTGCTTTCGTGGCCTGCGCGGCTTGGATTCTTTTCGGTCAACCTTTGATGGCGGAAAGAAAGGCTAAATTATCTTGATGTGATTAGAAAATTCACTTACATAGTTTCTATCATAGGTCTCCTCGCTATCATGGCGGGGAGACCCGTCTATGCCCAATCCATAGAGGATGTCAAGATGGGAAGGATTCTCAATTCCCTCGAAAGAGAAAAGCAGCCCGTGAATTCAAAGACAAACAATGTTGACATTTCGAAAGTCATGAATTCAATGGTAACCTCCAAAGAGGATGCCCGTGGAGCCATCAATAAAAGCGCGAGGGAAAAAGGGGACTCTCTTCCTTCCGACAATAGGGAGAATATAAAGACTCTTCTTGTGCTTAACTCGTTGCAAAATAACGACGGGACCTCCCTTAGAATCGGGAATACTGACAATTCCGACGTATGGGATGTGCTCAACACCATCGACAATCAGGCAGCCCTCCCCACGATAACCGACATGATGCGTACGGTCAGTTCTCCGGCCAATACTGATGAGGTCTTGGAGGTTCTGACAGTAATCGCCCCCGCGGATGAGGGAAGCACTGCCGACGCCATCCTTACCGAATTTTATGGGGCGCCGGATACCTATGAATCCAACCTCGTGAATGGAGTCTTATCTTCCTTCTCATCGGCCAATGTGCTGGATTACATTGCCGGGGCATATAATGACAATTACTATGACAACGGCTTCTGGGGGAACGAGGGACAGAATGCCGTACTGTCGCTTTACAAGGGCTCTATCCCTAAATATGACCCCGAAGATTTCTATCGTCCTGTATGGGGAAGGATAACCTCAAATTTTGGGTTCCGCTCAAGTTTCGGAAGGATGCACAAAGGTGTTGACCTTGCTCTGAATATCGGCGACACGGTCCGTGCCGCCCTCCCGGGAGTCGTAGGTCGTGTAGGATATGAAGCAGGGGGATATGGAAATTTCGTGGTTGTGGCCCACAGCAACGGAGTGGAGTCTCGCTATGCCCACCTTAATGAATCATTGGTCATGCCCGGGCAACGAGTGGAAGCCGGTCAGCCGATAGCATTAGGAGGCAACACCGGAAATTCTACCGGTCCTCATCTGCATTTTGAGATTCGTTATATGGGAACTCCGATGGATCCTCTTGCGCTTTTCGATTTTAACGGACGCAACTTTAACCGGATCGGGATTCCGGGCGGTATGCAACAGCCAAAACAGCTTGCTACCGGGCTGAACGGGGCAAAAACCTCCTTAAAAGAGAAATCTACCTATGTGGTGCGTCAGGGAGACACGGTTAAGAGTGTGGCGAAACGTGCCGGAATAAGCACCTTGCGCCTCTGCCAGCTAAACTTCATAACAGAAGATACACCTCTTCAACCGGGCTCGATGCTAAAGCTTAAATAAGACCCTCCGGCAACCCTCCACACAATAGGAACGCTCTCCATGAGTTCTCTCCCACTATATACCCACATTCCCTCAAAACTCAAGGTTATAATATAAGGGCTGAAGCATGGCTTCAGCCCTTATATTTATTTATCGGATTTAATTAGCGTCAACTCTTACTTACCGGAATCAGGCATCGATATTTGCATATGTGGCGTGAGCCTCGATGAACTCCTTTCGCGGTCCGACTTCCTCACCCATAAGAATGGAGAATGTGCGGTCTGCTTCTGCTGCATTAACGAGATTCACCTGCTTTAGCATTCGGTTCTCCGGATCCATAGTTGTCTCCCAAAGCTGCTCGGGGTTCATCTCACCAAGACCTTTATATCGCTGGAGCACCATCTTGTCGCGGTTGCCGTCACAGTGGGTGTCTACAAACCGTTGCACTTGACGCTCATCCCAGGCATACTCCTGAACCTTGTTCTTCCCCTTTGTGCTGCATTTGTAAAGCGGAGGAGTCGCGATATAGAGATATCCATTGTCAATTATCGGACGTATCTTACGATAGAAGAAAGTCATGAGAAGTGTGGCGATATGTGCGCCGTCCACATCGGCATCGGTCATGATAATGATCTTATGGTAGCGCAGCTTGGTCATGTTCGGCTCCTTAGAGTCTTCCTCTGTGCCGATCGTGACGCCGAGAGCCTTGAACATATTGACGATTTCCTCACTTTCAAAGACTTTGTGTTCAAGCGCCTTCTCGACATTGAGAATCTTGCCTCGAAGAGGAAGAATAGCCTGATAGTTAGGATTGCGACCCTGTTTTGCCGAACCGCCTGCCGAGTCACCCTCGACAAGGAACAACTCGCATTCCACAGCGTCTCGACTCTTGCAATCGGCGAGTTTACCGGGGAGTCCACCACCTGTTAGAGGGGATTTGCGCTGCACTTTCATTCGTGCATTATAAGCGGCGTGGCGCGCGGTAGCGGCAAGAATAACCTTATCGACAATGGCGCGTGCCTGCTTGGGATGTTCCTCCAGATAGTTGCGGAGAGCTTCGCTGATAGCAGTCTGCACCACCCCCGAAACTTCGTTATTGCCAAGCTTGGTCTTTGTCTGACCCTCAAATTGAGGTTCGGCCACCTTTACTGATACCACTGCCGTGAGACCGTCGCGGAAATCCTCTTTTGAGAGCTCTATCTTCATTTTTTCAAGAAGATGATTGTCTTCCGCATATTTCTTCAGTGTGGCGGTCAGACCGCGGCGAAAGCCGGTAAGATGAGTTCCACCCTCTATCGTATTGATATTATTGACATAAGAGAAAATGTTTTCACTGAAAGAGGTGTTATAGGTCATTGCCACTTCCACCGGCACACCGTTGCGTTCCGTATTGAGATGGATGATGTCTTCGATAAGGGGTTCTTTCCCCTGGTCGAGATATTTTACAAACTCCTTCAGACCCTCATCGCTGTGATAGACTTCCTTACGGAATTCACCCTTCTCATTCATCTCCCTCTCATCTGTAAGGGTAAGGGTTATTCCGGCGTTAAGGTAAGCGAGGTCACGAAGACGATTGGCAAGTGTCTCATAGTCGTAGACCGTCTCAGTGAAAATTCCGCCATCCGGATGGAAGAGGATGGTCGTGCCTGTATGATCCGTTTCTCCCACAACCTGAAGTTCTGTGGTCGGTTTGCCGTAGGAATATTCCTGACGATGGATTTTGCCGTCGCGATGGATTTCCGCACAGAGATAATCAGAAAGCGCGTTTACGCAGCTCACACCCACACCATGCAGACCTCCCGAAACCTTGTAGGAACCTTTGTCAAATTTTCCGCCGGCATGAAGCACGGTCAAGACGACCTCCAGCGCAGGTTTGTGCATCTTTTCGTGCATATCAACCGGAATACCTCGACCGTTGTCAACCACCTTGATGGAATTGTTGGCAAGGATTGTGACATCAATGTGGTTGGCGAAACCTGCCAAAGCCTCATCTATTGAGTTGTCCACTACCTCATAAACAAGATGGTGAAGGCCGCGGCCGGAAATATCGCCGATATACATTGCAGGACGTTTCCTGACTGCCTCAAGACCCTCGAGCACCTGGATATTATCGGCCACATACTCCTGTGACCCATTCTCCGGAAGATCTGTTTCTTCTATCATATTTATCTATGGTTCAATTATTTTCGTTAGAAAAGCGCAACAGGAATCGTCATGACCCTATTATGATACAAAATTAAGAAAAATTTCCGTTTGTTACAAATTTTTTCCACACTTCCCGCCCATTTTCCAATGCTTATGTCTGTAGTTTGGTGTAGTTTGGGAAACGCCGTTTCATCTCTTTTATCCTATCCCGAAATTGCAGGTTCCGCATATTATTGCTATCTTAGCGACCTCCTTTTATCTTGATGATATGTTCATGATAGTTATTATGAGACGTTTGATTTATTCCATAGCAGTTTCCGTGCTGGCTTTCGCTTCTTTCGCATGCAATGATCCGGATGCCTCAGCATCTGAAGAGAATGTGTTTGTCCCGGCCCCTCCGGACTATTCCATGCCGCTTTATTGGTATGTGGTTAAGAATGATTCATCTGACAAAGGGGCGGATGTGTTCTACATTCCGTCCACATGGGAGTATGATTGGTTTACCGCCGAGGGAAAAATATCCCATCATGCCGATCCCTCACGAGAGGACCATCGGAAGGACATGAGAACGGAAATGATGGGTATTGCCGAATATATGGCGCCGGGAAATAATTTCTACTCCCCTTTCTATCGTCATATCACTCTCGACTCATGGGCAACTCTCAACGAAGACACTATCAACCGCCGTTATAATGATGTCAGTTTCCGAGATATAGAAAAGTCTTTCAAGTTGTTTCTTGAGACGGAAAACAAAGGACGACCTTTTGTGCTCGCCGGTTTCAGCCAAGGGGGAAAATCAGTGGTCGAACTCCTTAAAGTCATGGATGAGGCCACTCGTGAAAGAATGGTCGCCGCCTATGTGATGGGTTACAAAGTCACTCCCGACGATGTGGAGAACTATCCCTACATACGGGCAGCCCGTGATTCTATGGATACCGGCGTCGTCATTTGCTATAATTCCGTGTCGGATGTGAAGTATGTCAAACCTGTGGTGAGTGCGCCTAATGTAATGTGCATAAATCCGGTAAACTGGCATACGGACGGGACTCCCGCCCTCCTTGACGACTCCGTGCGCGTCACTCTTGACCCGACTGCGGAAGTGCTTGTAGTCGAAGGGTATGACGGGAGTGGACTCCCGAATATTCTGGACATTCTGAATGTGGGTGACTACCACGGAGCTGAACCCTGGCTTTACAGTGAATGTCTTCGTCACAACATTCCTTTGCGTATTCGCGCTTTCAGGGAAAAATCAATTGAAAAAAAGTGAAAAAGATATCCGGGGAGAACCCTTCGGCATCCTCTGACATTCCAGAGGACGCCTCGTGGCGCCTACCTTACGTCAACAATTGCATATTCCAATCTTTATTGCTACCTTTGAATTAAATTTAACCCAAAAAACTATAACCGATGAGAAACTTAGCATTAGGAATGCTGCTTATGACCGCATCAGCTGCATTCTCCGCAACCACTTATGATATAACCTCACCCGATGGGCGTCTCAAGGCTGAAATAAATGTTGACCGGACACTTGACTATAGCATTTCCCTTGATGGCCGAACCGTGCTCGACCCCTCCCCTTTGTCTATGACCCTTGGGAATGGAACGGTCTGGGGAGTGGAGCCGAAACTGGCAAAAGTGTCTCGCAAGACTGTTGACACCACTCTTCCCACCCCCTTCTATCGGGCAGATGAAATAGAGGACAGATATAATGCAGCAACCCTTGATTTCAAGGGGGGATGGAGTGTGGAATTCCGCGCATATGACGACGGGATTGCCTACAGATTCATTTCTGACCAGAAAAAGCCGCTCGTGATAAAGGAGGAGGGTGTGGAATATAATTTCCCGACTGATGCCACGGCCTACGTCCCATATGCCAAAGGTCGGAAAGATGATCCTTATTTCAATTCTTTTGAGAACGAATATGCAGAGGTCAGACTCTCAGAGATTGACAAGACCAAGATTGCTTTTCTTCCCCTTTTGGTTGATCTCGGGGATGGCGTCAGAGTATGCATCACCGAATCGGATCTCGAACAGTTTCCCGGGCTCTATATGGTGGCCGGAGATAATCCTCACGGTCTGAAGGGGAACCACGCCAATTATCCCAAGACAAAACAACAAGGGGGACACAATGAGCTTCAGATGGTGGTGGAGCAACGAGAAGATTGTATCGCCAAGACCGACGGGAAGCGGGTGTTTCCGTGGCGTGTGGCAATTGTCACAGACAATGACGTGGCTCTCGCATCCACAAATCTTTCCTATCTTCTCGCTTCTCCAAGCCGCATCAAGGATATAAGCTGGATAAGACCGGGGAAAGTGGCCTGGGATTGGTGGAATGCATGGAATGTGATCGGTGTTGATTTCAAGACAGGGATAAACAATGACACCTACAAGAAATATATCGACTTCGCAGCAGACAATGGCATCGAATATGTGATTCTTGATGAAGGGTGGGCAGTAAACAAGAAAGCTGACCTTATGCAGATTGTCCCTGAGATTAATCTGGAAGAACTTATCGATTATGCCGGGAAGAAAGGTGTAGGAATAGTGCTTTGGGCCGGTTATTACGCTTTCGACCGTGATATGGAGAATGTATGCAAATATTATTCCGACCTCGGCGTAAAAGGGTTTAAGGTAGATTTCATGGACCGCGACGACCAGGAGATGGTGGATTTCATCCACAGAGCGTCTACGACTGCGGCGAAATATAATCTGTTTCTTGACCTGCATGGCATGTATAAACCCGCCGGACTTAACCGCACCTACCCCAATATACTCAATTTCGAGGGAGTGAACGGTCTCGAACAGATGAAATGGAGCGATGGCACACTTGACCAAATGAAATATGACGTCATGATTCCATATATCCGTCAGATTGCCGGGCCCATGGATTATACACCCGGAGCTATGCAGAACGCGACTAAAACCTCCTACAAAGCAAATTATTACGAACCCATGAGCCAAGGTACACGCTGCCATCAGCTTGCTCTTTTCATTGTCTACGACTCCCCTTTCACCATGCTTTGCGACACTCCCTCCAATTATGATGCCGAGCCGGAAAGCCGCGACTTTATTGCAGCTATCCCTACCACATGGGACGAGACACGTATCCTTGATGGACAAATGGGTGAATATATAGTGACAGCACGCAGGAAGGGAGACCGTTGGTATGTTGCAGGAATTACGGATTGGACTCCACGCGATTTGAAAGTTGATTTATCGTTCCTTGGTTCAGGCACTCATAAGGCCACACTTTTTAGAGATGGCGTGAATGCCGACCGCAATGCACGCGACTACAGGAAAGAAACAATAGATATAGACACCTCTGCCCCAATGGATATTTCATTGGCTCCCGGAGGGGGGTTCGCCCTGACCATCGAATAACAATCAGACACGCTGGATTGCATAACTAACGGACAAATGACTCAGGTTCAAAAATGATTTGCGAGACACTCACAAGGGAGTTAGATGAAAACTTATCTCCTTAATTGTGTGTTAAAGAAAAAAAGTGTTAATTTTGCGCCACATTTGATTTGGGCGGGGTTTGCGCCCCTTTTATCCCCCGTCTCTTTACCCGGCGCCGGCTTCCCGCGCCGCAAAACCTTGAAAAGATGAAGAATCTTGTAATAGTCGAGTCGCCTGCAAAGGCAAAGACAATCGAGAAATTCCTTGGTAAGGATTTTACCGTGCTATCAAGCTACGGTCATATCCGAGACCTTAAGAAACACGGTTTCAGCATCGATGTTGAAGACGGGTTCAAACCGCTGTATGAAATACCCGACGACAAGAAAGAACTCGTGAAAAAACTCAAGAAAGCGGCCTCTGACGCCGATGTCATCTGGCTCGCTTCCGATGAAGACCGCGAAGGAGAGGCTATCGCCTGGCACCTCGCGGAAGTGCTCAATCTTGACCCTGCCACAACAAAACGTATAGTTTTCCACGAAATCACCAAACCGGCCATACTTGAGGCAATAAAGAATCCCCGCACCATCGACATAGACCGTGTCAATGCGCAGCAGGCTCGCCGTGTGCTCGACCGCATCGTGGGGTTTGAACTAAGCCCTGTGCTGTGGAAAAAAATTAAACCCGCACTCTCAGCCGGGCGCGTGCAGAGTGTGGCCGTGCGTCTTATATGCGAACGAGAGAACGAAATCTCGGAATTCAAGCCTGAACCGTTCTTCCGTGTAAATGCGATTTTCTCCGAAAAGGGGGAAGAGCGTCTGATAAAAGGTGAACTGACTCGCCGTCTTCAGACTTCCGAAGAGGCTAAAGCGCTCCTGGAAAAATGTAAGAAAGCTAAGTTCGAAGTGGCCGAGGTGGCTGTAAAACCGCTCAAACGTTCCCCCTATCCCCCATTCACAACTTCCACCTTACAGCAGGAGGCCTCAAGGAAATTGGGGTTGTCGGTCAATCAGACGATGATGATGGCTCAGCGCCTGTACGAAGATGGTAAAATCACGTATATGCGTACCGACTCCACCAATCTTTCGGAAATGGCGCTACGAGACATTGCCGATACCATAAAGGGAGATTTAGGTGAAGACTATCTCAAAATCCGACATTATCACACCCATTCCAAAGGTGCGCAGGAGGCTCACGAGGCTATCCGCCCCACCTACATATCTAACCGCACAATCGACGGGACAGCTCAGGAACAGCGTCTCTACGAACTGATATGGAAGCGCACCATAGCCTCACAGATGGCGGATGCCGAAATAGAAAAGACCAATGTAGACATAAATCCTGTCGGCTTGGAAGCGGCGGAGGATGTGACTTTCCGTGCCGAAGGGGAAGTCGTTAAATTCGAAGGTTTCCTAAAAGTATGGAAAACCGAGAATGTCAGGAATCAGGAGTTTGTGGAGCTCCCACCCTTAGCCCCCGGCGACACCCTGGCAGCGGATGAAATCACTGCTACCGAACGTTTCACACAGGCTCCTGCAAGATATTCGGAGGCATCTTTAGTGAAGAAAATGGAAGACCTCGGAATCGGTCGTCCCTCCACATACGCCCCCACAATTTCCACTATCCAGGCCCGCGACTATGTTCGCAAGGGGGAGAAAGAGGGTGTGAAACGTGAGTATGAGGTGCTTCGTCTGAAAAAAGGGAGAATCACCAAGACCACTCTCCAGGAATCCACCGGAAGTGAGAAAGGTAAACTCGTGCCTACCGATGTCGGCATGGTGGTGAACGCTTTCCTCACTGAATATTTTCCCGATATCCTTGACTATAACTTTACGGCGAAGGTGGAGGAGAAATTTGACGACATAGCGGAAGGTCAGCTCCCCTGGCAGGAGGAAATTTCCGATTTCTATGGCAACTTCCATCCCGAAATTGAAAAGATAAATGCTCTCAGAATGGAGCGCAAAGTCGGCGAACGTCTTCTTGGCAATCATCCCGAAAACGGCAAACCCGTGTCGGTGAAAATAGGGCGATTCGGTCCTGTGGTCCAGATAGGCGACGCTGCTGACGAGGAGAAACCCCTTTTCGCATCGCTGCTCGCCGGACAAAGCATCAACGACATAACCCTTGAGGAGGCTCTGAAGCTTTTCGAACTTCCTCGCACTGTGGGCGAGCTTGACGGAGAGAAGGTCGTCGCTGCCATAGGAAGATTCGGACCATATGTCAAATATGGCAAGATGTTCGTCTCGATTCCTAAAGACCTCACGCCTCAAGGCATTACCCTTGAGGAAGCCACAGCGCTTATTGCCAAGAAAAAAGAGGAGGAAGCCAACAGGCTTATCAAGGAATTTTCGGAAATGCCGGGCCTTGAGGTGCTTAACGGCCGCTACGGACCATATCTCGCGTATAAGCCTGAGGGGGCGAAGAAAGCGGTCAATTACAAGATTCCTAAGTCTACCGATGCCTCAGCCCTTACATTCGAGGAGGCCAAGAAGCTGATGGAGGCTCAGGACGCCGCGCCCAAACGGACGTCTCGCAAAAGCACCAAAAGTAAATAACCCTCTGTCATGGCCCGAGACCTTATCGGACGTTACGTCTGGATTGTAGACACTCTCAATCGATACGAGAAACTGTCGCGGAAAGAACTCAACAAGCTGTGGATTAGAAGCCATATCTCTGACGGCGAACCCCTCCCGGAACGTACGTTCTACCATTATCGCCGGAGCATTGAAAAAAATTTCAACATAGAGATTGCCTGCGATAAGCAGGGAAACTACTATATCGAAAACGACGGACTGGGGCGCAACAAGGCGTTCACAAACTGGATGCTTGATTCCTATGCCGTCAGCAGCGCGTTGAAAGAGAGCAATGCTCCGACAGACCGTGTGGAGGTGGAGGATGTCCCATCTGCAAGGGAATTCCTTCCGTTGGTCATTGACGCTATCCAGAATTCCAACAAGATATCCATCACCTATGCCGGGTTCAATCGCTCGCGGGCGGAAAAAGATATTGTATTCCGCCCTTATTTCGTAAAAAGATACAAGCAGAGATGGTATATGATCGGGATGAAGGAGAAAGACAAGGGAATACGCACCTACGCGCTTGACAGAGTCAGGGAGATGAAGATTCTCGCTGAAAGTTTCACTATGCCCGACGACTTCGATCCGGAGCGCTTGTTTGGCAACATCGTCGGTGTGACCACTTCCGAGGCACCTGTCAGGGAAGTCAGGATACAGACAACTCCCACTCAGGCTAAATATTTCCGCGCCCTTCCCCTGCATAAGTCGCAGCAGGAACAACTGCACGACAACTATTCAATATTCACCTACCGACTGAAACTTAACTATGAGCTGGCCCACGAACTTCTGGCTCTGGGGCCGTCGATTAAGGTGCTTGATCCCCCTGAACTCCGGGCAATGGTAGTGACAGAACTGCGCGACACCCTTTCCCAATATGAAAACAGCCCAACACCTGACCAAGAGAATGAATCTTCCTGACAACATATTCAGTCGCATAACCTCCGCCGGAGAAAAGATTCTCCGGCGCCACGCAATCTGCACGGATGCTAACGTAAGAGAGGCTCTGGGTGCTATCAACTCCCTCTCAGGCTCAGCCATGACTCTCTTCGCAATCACTCGGGAGGGAAAACTGGCTGGCACAATCACTGACGGCGACATACGCCGGGCCCTGATTGCCGGGGCTGACCTTGATGACAAAGTGGAAAAGGTGATGCACAGGAATTTCCTTTCCGTTGCCCCGGGGGAAGACCAATGTGTGGCAATCGCTGAAGGAAGGGAGCGCAGGCTCACTCTCCTCCCGGTTGTTGATGACGGGAAGATACTTGATATAATAGACCTGCGTGAGGTCAAGACGCGCCTCCCGATAGATGCCGTGCTCATGGCCGGCGGCAGAGGTGAACGTCTACGTCCTCTCACACTCTCCACTCCCAAACCACTCCTGAAAGTTGGAGGGAAACCTATAATCGACTACAATGTTGAGGAATTGGAAGCTTGCGGAGTGAAAAACATATACGTCACAGTCAACTATCTCGCGGATCTCATCATAAGTCATTTCGAGAAAAGAGAGGGGCTGGCTGAAGTGGTGTGTGTGCGCGAACCCCGACGGCTCGGCACAATCGGCTCCCTCGCCCTTATCGACAACCTCCGAAACGATGATATTCTGCTGATGAATTCCGACCTTCTGACGGCAATCGATTTCGAGGCAATGTATCTCCATCATCGCCGTTCGGGAGCTGACATCACAATGGCTGCCGTGCCATATACTGTGTCCGTGCCTTTCGCTATAATGCATCTCGAAGGGGAAAGAGTGAAGGGTCTCGAAGAGAAACCGACCTACAACTATTTTGCAAATGCAGGCGTTTATTTATTGAAACGCCACCTTTTGGATCTCATTCCTAAAGGTGAATATCTCGATGCTCCGGACTTCATCGCTTCCATCATTGAAAAAGGGGGCGATGTGGGGTGTTTTCCCGTAAGGGGGACATGGATAGACATCGGTTCGCCCGACGACTATCGCCACGCAAACGAGATGATGAGCCATCCGTTGCTAAGAAGATAGCACAACCACCTAATAACCAAAATTTATGGCAGAATCGAATTTTATTGACTATGTAAAGATATTATGCCGCTCCGGTAAAGGAGGAGCCGGCAGTCGTCATTTCCATCGCGCCAAATACGTCCCCAAGGGTGGGCCCGACGGGGGCGACGGAGGACGCGGAGGACACATAATCCTGCGTGGCAACCGACATCTATGGACATTGCTTCCACTCCGCTATCAGCGTCACGTCTTCGCTACCGACGGACAGAGCGGTGGCGCGGGGCGTTCGTTCGGAAAAGATGGTGAAGACAGAATCATTGAAGTGCCTGTCGGAACAGCTGTGTTTGACGCCGATACCGGAGAATTCATAACTGAAATCACTGAAGACGAACAGGAGATAAAACTCCTCCGTGGTGGCAAGGGAGGTTTGGGAAACTGGCATTTCGCCACATCCACAAACCGCGCTCCGCGCTACGCTCAGCCCGGGCAACCGGCAATTGAAAAAGCTGTCATTCTCGAGCTTAAGCTTCTTGGAGATGTCGGTTTAGTAGGGTTTCCCAACGCGGGCAAATCCACTCTCCTATCGGCAATGTCTGCGGCGCGCCCCAAAATAGCAGATTATCCTTTCACAACAATGGAACCGAGCCTTGGAATCGTCAATTATCGTGGCGACAAATCGTTCGTAATGGCCGATATTCCGGGAATAATCGAGGGGGCAAGCGAAGGCAAGGGAATCGGGCTTCGTTTCCTACGCCATATTGAGCGTAACGCCGTGCTCCTGTTCCTAATTCCGGCAGACAGCGACGACATAAAGCGCGACTACGACATTCTGCTCAAAGAGCTGACTGAATTTAACCCCGAGCTTGCCGACAAGAGCCGTGTGCTCGCAATCTCCAAGTCGGATTTGCTTGACGACGAACTGCGAGAGGAATTGTCGAAAGAGCTTCCGGAGGGGATTCCGACAGTGTTTATATCAGCTGTGACCGGCCAGGGACTTACGGAACTTAAAGACCTCCTTTGGAGGGAAATCAACTCGGAAGAAAACCAGGCAAAGAGCACTATGACCCATCGTAATCTTGACATACGTCATCGTGTGGAGGAGGAAGACGAATTCATTTTCCATCAGGATGATGATGCCGACGAGGAACTTCCCCTTGAGGATACTGACTGGGAAGACGAGTTCTGGGATGAGGAAGATCAAGTGAATGGATAAAACAATTTCTGAATGGAAGGACCATTGGAAATAAACCTGCACAACATATTGCGTGCCCGTCTTCCACGGAAGGCGGGACGTTTTGTGCCTGGCTTTCTCATATCCGGATTGGAGAAAGTGATTCATCAGGATGAGCTGAACGAGATGCTGCGAGTGGCGTATCCATTGCGTGGAAGTGCGTTCGCACGAAAAATCCTTGAACACCTTAATATCACTGTGGATGTGAAAGGACTTGATAGGCTTAAAGATGGGAGTCGGTATATGTTTGCGTCTAACCATCCTCTCGGAGGATTAGACGGGATAGCGCTTATTGCAGTCTTAGGAGAAAAATATGGAGACGATAGTGTACGTTTTTTAGTAAACGATATGCTTATGAACGTTGAGCCTCTCCGAGATGTGTTCCTGCCAATAAATAAATTTGGCGCACAGGGGCGTGACGCAGCTAAAGCTATCAACGAAGCACTACATTCCGACAAACAGATTCTCCAGTTTCCCGCCGGTCTGGTTTCGCGCCTTCACGATGATGGAACCATACAGGATCTCGCCTGGCAGAAAGCATTCGTGGCCAAAGCGATTGAGACTGATAGAGCCATTGTGCCGATAAGGTTCGAGGGGTTTAATTCCAACAAATTCTATAAGACTGCGCGCCTTCGCAAAAAACTGAAATTGAAATTCAACTTCGAGCAAGTGCTTCTCCCGGGTGAAGTGTGCAAGGCTCGTGGCAGCAATTACCGCATCATTTTCGGCGAGCCGGTCAGTGTGCGTGAACTTAAAGCGCGCAACCTCCCCCCACTCGCTCTCGCCGCCCAGCTCCGCCGTGAAGTCTATTCCCTCAAATAATTTTTTGAATTTCTCGCAAGGAAAGCTAAGCAAGACATACTGAAATACCTACATAACCGATTGATAGAATGGATTCAAATCCTGTCTCATGGTTTATTTTCTCAGTTTTTTTAGCTATCTTTGCAATATTATCAAAAGAGGATGAAGAATGGAGCGAAAAATTAAATATCCGGTTGGTATACAAACTTTCTCTGAAATTATTGAGGAACATTACCTCTATGTAGATAAGACCGAGTTTGTCTATAAGCTGGCCAACGATTCGAAATATATCTTCCTGAGCAGACCCCGCAGATTTGGGAAAAGCCTCCTCATGTCTACACTTGAAGAATATTTCAAAGGACACCGTCAACTGTTCAAGGGGTTGACGATAGACAGTCTCGAAAAAGACTGGCCGGAATATCCCGTTTTCCGTCTTGACCTCAGTGGAGAAAACTATATAGACTCTTCCAGACTTATTGAGAATATCGGCTTTAATCTTGACCGGATTGAAATACTCCACGACCTCTCTTCTGAAGGCTCAATTTCAACCCGCTTCAAACAACTAATTCTAAAGGCTTTTCGCAAATACAGAAAAAAGGTGGTCATCCTTATAGACGAGTATGACAAACCTCTTCTCGACTGCCTGCATCACCCTGAGCTGCATGAAAGCGTCAGAAACGAGCTCCGGAGTTTCTATTCCTGCATAAAGGCTTGTGATGAATTCATCAGATTCGCTATGCTGACCGGAGTCACCAAATTTGGAAAAGTTTC
>JAAVDJ010000035.1 GCA_014801875.1 Bacteroides sp.
CTCAGCCAATCCTTAAAACAAAACTCAGCCAATCCTTAAAACAAAACTCAGCCAATCCTTAAAACAAAACTCAGCCAATCCTTAAAACAAAACCCAGCCAATCCTTAAAACAAAACCCAGCCAATCCTTAAAACAAAACCCGGCCAATCCTTAAAACAAAACCCGGCCAATCCTTAAAACAAAACCTGGCCAATCCTTAAAACAAAACCCGGCCAATCCTTAAAATAGGCTTGGATAAATGAAAATAAATCATTATCTTTGTGGCGAAAAAGATCAGTAAGGATTACCATGAGCAACGAGGTTTATTTCTCTCGCATCAGCGATAAAATTTTAGACAGGAAACTTCACACTTCGGGAGCAGTATTAATTACGGGGTGTAAGTGGTGTGGCAAGACCATGAGCGCAGAGCAGTTTGCAAAAAGCGCTATATATATGCAAGACACAGATAAATCAAGGACCTATCTGGCGATGGCCGACACAAAGCCCTCGTTGCTTCTCCAAGGAGCAAACCCGCGATTGATCGACGAATGGCAGATGGCCCCCGTTCTGTGGGATGCGGTGCGTTATGAGGTGGACCGACGCAGGACGCAAGGACTGTTCATTTTGACAGGTTCGGCAGTGCCTCTTAAGCAGGCAACTTCCCATACCGGAACGGGACGCATATCAAGGATGATGATGCGCACGATGAGTCTATTCGAATCGCAAGAATCGACAGGAGAGGTCTCCTTACGAAATCTATTTGACGGCAACCAAGAAAAAGAAGGTATTTCAAAGCTACAAATAGAGGAAATCGCCTATCTGATATGTCGGGGAGGGTGGCCGATGAGTCTGTTTGTACCCAAGGAGTATGCCCTGGAGATAGCCCGTAATTATGTTGATGCAGTCATAGAAGAAGATGTGTCGCGGGTAGACGGTGTGGAGAGAAATCCTCAACGGGTGCTGACTTTGCTCCGCTCGTTATCAAGAAATATATGCACCATGGCATCTAACACCACCATTTTGGCCGACTTCGGAGAGGCGACGACCATGTCGCTCCCTACTCTTGATTCATATTTAAATGCGTTGCGGAGGATTTTTGTAATTGAGGATGTCCCGGCGTGGGCTCCCTCCATGCGCTCTAAAACCGCCCTACGCACATCGTCAAAGCGCAATTTCGTAGACCCTTCAATTGCGGCAGCGGCTTTGCGCATGACTCCGGAGAAGCTTTTGTCGGATTTTAACACCTTCGGATTCATGTTTGAATCCATGTGCGTGCGCGATTTGCGCATCTATGCTCAGGCTGCTGATGGAGAGGTATTCCATTATCGCGACAAAAACGAATTGGAAGCAGACATAATCATACATCTTCGTGACGGACGGTGGGCACCGGTGGAAGTAAAAATGGGACAGAAGCAAATTGAAGAAGCGGCGGCCCATCTGCTCAAATTGTCGCAGAAAGTCGACACGGAGAAGATGGGACAGCCAGCCTTTCTGATGGTGCTCACCGCTGGAGAATATGCCTACCGCCGCAAAGATGGCGTATGGGTCGTCCCCCTCGGTTGCCTCAAAGATTGATTTGAAATACTCTAATCCCTACTGACCACCAAATTCAGATAGAGATATTGGGAGGATTATTCCACAATCATTTTTCTCGCTTCATTTCCTTCGCGAACAATGTAAAGACCCGGGGCGAGATTCTTTACGGAGTCTGCAACCTTCACACCACGTAGGTCATAGACCTCAAAAATAGCAGATTCTACTTCTCTGTCGGTCATGTCGCCAATCACATCTCCAATCCCCGATAAATCGGAATCGGTCTGCGTGTCGGACACATTCGAGAATAAACTCCACGGAGAAACCGAAGAGAACAGAGGAAGTGTTCCGGCATGAATATAAAGCGTTCCCTCTTCATAGACACTGCTGTCAAAAATATCCTCCGGACCCTCTATAGGCTCCTCGCCACGATAAACTACCTTTTTAATGGACTTATCACCGGCAAACACGCCACTCCTGATTGCTTCGAGTCCGAGAGGAAGCGTCACCTCCTCAAGGGCTTCACAATTCCGGAAAGACTTCTCCCCTACGTATCTCACCTTATCCGGAATAAGGATTGAAGACAGGCGCGCACACCCCTCAAATGCTCCCTTCCCTATTGACACCAACTTCTCCGGGAATTTCACTGAAGTCAGCCCGCTGCAACCTTTGAATGTGTCGCTTTGAATGGAGGTGAGGGAATCAGGAAGCTCCAGCGTAGTCAAGGATTTGCATCCCTCAAAAGCATATCCACCTATCGAAGTCATGGAATCAGGAAGAGTGATTGAGGTAAGCCCGACACAATAATAAAACGCACCGTTTCCGATGGATGAGACTGTCTCCGGAAGATCAATAGACGTAAGGCTCCTACATCCGTAAAATGTCTCAGATTCTAAAGATGAGAGGGAAGATGGGAGGGTTATGGAAGTCAACCCGCTGCAACCGTAGAAAGCTCCTTTACCAAGGGAAACGACCGATTCAGGCAGCTCCAGCGATGTCAGCCCACGGCACCCCTCGAAAGCATATTGACCGATGGTAGTTACGGATTCAGGAATATTCACCGAGGTCAGGCTCCGGCAACCGTTAAAAGTATCGTCGCCTATGGCCGTCACCGAATCAGGAATCTCCAGCTCAGTTATCGCATTTCCCCCTATGTAGAGATTATGCGCATACGACAAAGGATTAGAATATTCATTGCCGAACTTAATCCCACACAACGTGGCTACACTCGGAAATTCCGCCCTTGTCAATCCCGCGCATCCATAAAATGCAAAATTCCCGATAGAATCGATTGAGATAGGGAGGGAGACGGAAGTCATCTCTCTAAAATCACGGAAGGCATTCTCGCCGATTGCCGCCACAGTGTAGGTAGTCCCCTCATATTCCACTTCAGTCGGAATGACAAGTTCCCCCACAATGCTTTCCTCACTCTTCCCGACTTCTACTCTCCCCTTCTCCTTGTCAATAACAGTATAGGGTAAAGTCTGTCCTTCGCAGGTAAACAGGAAATCCCGGGCAGATAATGTGAGATTAGCCAGGACTCCAATCATTACACACACCAGTTTTCTCATTTCAACTTATTTTAAATTAACATATTCTGCAATCCTACCGAATATACATCTCAGACAGCATAAATATGTGGCAAAGATAATGAAAAAAGAGTCATCGCCTCCCGGCAATACGACAAACAGGTTTGTTTATGCGATAAGTTGAAACCGGGAGGACGCTCACTCCGTGAGTGCACGCTGCGCCAGCTCACTGGGAGGGCGCTCACTCCGTGAGTGCCCCGTGCGACGGGGTAGGGATAGAAGTTGCCTGTGTACGGCATCCTTTCGGGAAGCGGTCTAAATATTTTTTGTAAGAAGCGATATAAAATAGTAAATTTGCATATCATTATTTCAAAGTGTTTAACTTTAAAACCTCATCCCAATGATCAACCCTCCCTATCATGCATCCAACGACCGCTATGAAAGCGGTATGAAATATGAAAGATGCGGGAAAAGCGGCCTGCTGCTCCCCAGAATCTCCTTAGGAATGTGGCATAATTTCGGAGACACCACTCCCCTTGCCCGAAGCCGCGACATATTGCATTTCGCATTTGACCGGGGCATCACCTGCTTTGATCTCGCGAATAATTACGGACCCTCCTACGGTTCTGCTGAGGAGACTTTCGGGAAAATCATGCAGACGTCTTTCCGCCCTTATCGCGACGAAATGGTTGTGACCACCAAAGCCGGACATGACATGTGGCCCGGTCCCTACGGCAACTGGGGTTCACGCAAATATCTCATGGCTTCGTTAGACCAGAGTCTGCGGAGGATGAATCTCGATTACGTGGATATTTTCTATAGCCACCGGTTTGATCCCGAGACTCCTATGGAAGAGACCCTTCAGGCGCTCGTGGATATGGTGCGACAAGGGAAAGCACTCTACGTCGGCATTTCACAATGGCCTTATGAAGCTTCCAAATTCGCCTATGACTATCTTGCGGCTCACGACACCCCCTGCCTTATTTATCAGGGACGCTACAACATGATTGACCGTGAAAAGGCTAAGGAAGGGATAATTAGTCAGGCAGCCGAGAACGGAGTCGGCTTCACCGCCTTCTCCCCTCTTGAACAAGGAATCCTGACCGACCGCTATCTGAATGGAATACCGGCCGGCTCAAGAGCATCAATCGGGAAATTCCTGAAGCCTGAAAAGATTACCGCTACACTTCTGGAAAAAATCAAACAACTGAATTCATTAGCCGCCGAGCGGGGGCAGTCCTTGACTCAAATGGCCCTGGCATGGCTGTTGAAAGATAAGGAAGTGACCTCTGTCATTGTCGGCTGCAGCTCCACGGCGCAGCTTAAAGACAGTATCGGATGTCTTGACAATCTGACCTTCTCACCCGAAGAGCTGGACAAAATAGACCGTATCCTTTTTTAGACCGTTTCCCACTGGGAGGGCGCTCACTCCGTGAGTGCCCGCTGCGACGGGGTGTGCAAAATATGGAGCTTAGGGCATTCGCCGAATGCCCGGATGTTGCCGGAGGGTATTTAAGTTCGGGACTAACACATTCATCTTTTCAAAACGGAACAGCAGACTCGAAACTATAGCTCATTCCGTCTATGGGAAAAGTAAATTCTATCTTATGTGCATGGAGGTGGAGACGTGTTGAATTTTCCAATCCCTTTCTCCCATAAAGTCTGTCGCCGACAATCGGCATTCCAAGCCCGGACGCGGATGCGGAATGGACTCGCAATTGGTGAGTGCGCCCCGTTAGAGGGTGAAAAATGACTCTGCTTTCCCCTTCGGAAACCTCGATAAATTCATAATCCGTCATGGCCTCCTTCCCATCTTTGTAGTCAACTTTCTGTCGCGGACGGTCAAGCCAATCCGGCAAGAGGGGAAGTTCTATTCTTCCCCGGCGAGAAATGCCTTTCGCCTCATAATCTCCCTCCAGAACTGCACAATAGGTCTTTTTCACTTTTCCGGTTGCAAAAAGCGACTGCATGACCTTTAAAGGCTCACTCCCAAATGTGGCGATTATCAGTCCTGACGTGTCTTGGTCAAGACGGTGGGCCATCCTCACCAGGCGTTCGGCTCCATATCTCTCTTCAAGCCATTCCTGCAAGGAGAGCGCTCCCCCTTTACCCGGCACAGACAGCATCCCACTCGGTTTCTCAACCACACAAAACCATTGATTCTCAAAGACTATTTCAGGATTATAGCCACAGACATCGTCTTCGGATCTCTCAAGCGGAGGCTCAACTTCAATCCCGGCAAGCATCCACGTAAGCACAGGAAGACATTTACCTCTACAGGCCGGATAATGCTCTCCATGCCGTCGGACCTCTCCCCCCTTCGGTTTTCCATACCAATATTCAGCAATACTGACGGGATGCCAACCCCTCAGATACGCCGCCTGCAAAAGTTTCGGAGCACAACATTCCCCTGCTCCGGAGGGGGGCACCTTCATCGGTGTGTCAGAAAAAACAGCACTCAGACTTCTGCTTTCTCCCCGGCCGTTAAGGAGCATGAAATTTGAGAATAACCACTCCTGCAAAGCTTCCGAATCTGAACGACGCTTCCATTTCATACCTTCCAGATGAGCCTTACCCTCTTTCAGGGCGGATTCATAAGGTTCGAGACGTGAGGCTGCTCTCTTCTTAATCCTCCGGAGCTCTGCTTTCTCAAACTGACTTTGGCGTATCATCGCCCCCCTTTCCTCGCCACTGATATCCTCCGATTCTCTTTTTGCGTCTCGCTCCAACTTTGATCTGAGACACTTTTCTTTATACTCCCTAATCTGTGCCTCCAATTCCTCCCTTTCATGGTCGTAAGCTCTTTGCAACCTTGAGAACTCTCCTTTTTCAAACGCCTCTATGCTGATATTCTGAGTGATAATATCCGCCTCCTTCGTCTTGAAATACCCATCCGGCTGGAGATAGTCAAACACAGGGCCTACAAATCCGGGATAATGAAACCCTTCATTCCCCAACTGACCGGAAAAGGCATACAAAGTGTGGCGAACGCCATCATCAGCAGCAGCAATAAGCACTCCAAGCATTTTTCCCTCCTCAATCTCCCTGCAGAAATTAATATCTTCAGCTCGGGAACTCCTTTTGAGAGTGTCGATTCTGTCAACCAATTTCTCAAAAGCCTCTTCACAAGCAGCATCCGGCAGGTAATCAAAGGGATTATTCATTATCAATAAAATATATATGTGGGTTCAGCCTATTTCATTGCAGCCTGTAGGGAGCATGAATTATTTCATTACAAAAGTAATATATTTGTATCATTCCTCAAGAATTTGTTTAAACTTTTTCTTTGTCAGGATTTGAAGTGAACTCTAAAAGTTAGACACAAAACTTTTGGAGCCTTATTATGAAGCCACCCCATACATTTGAGGAAAAGCTACTTGTTATCTGTAGATGGGATACGGGCATAGTCAAACACACATCCTACACTCTTGTTCGATTTGAAACTTTTATCTAACTTTGCCTGCATGAAACTGACTATAGAATCTACCGCTGACGGGTCTCCCACCCTTTATCGCGAGGACATTGACGAGCACTATCATTCCGTAAAGGGTGCCCGCGCGGAAAGTATGCATGTCTACATCGACAAAGGATGGAGAGCGGCTGCAAATTCTTCAACCTCAAAAATCAGCGTGTTTGAAGTAGGCTTCGGCTCCGGACTCAACGCCGCCCTCACAGCTTTGGAAGCCGCCAACTCATCCATCCCTACACTTTATTACTCTGTGGAACTCTACCCGCTCCCGGCCGAAACCGTCAGGGTGATGGCAGCTGAATATCCCGAAAATCTGAAAGGAGCGCTTTCTGCCGCAAACGCTGCTCCATGGGGTAAACCCTGTGAAATCAATCCCTGTTTCACACTTATCAAGAGGCACGAAAATCTACTTACAATGAATATTCCATCAAATATAGATGTCATATATTTTGATGCTTTCGCCCCCGAAAAGCAACCGGAGATGTGGAGCGAGGATATTTTCAGAAAATTATTCCACGCCCTGAATCCGGGAGGGGTTTTGACCACATATTGCGCAAAGGGGGTGATACGCAGGATGCTTCAGGACATTGGATTCAGCTGTGAACGTCTCCCCGGACCTCCCGGCGGGAAACGGGAAATACTCCGCGCGACAAAACCAATTTAATTACTTAATCAATAAATTGCTATGGAAGAGATTGATAAGAAAAAACAGATGCTCCTTATCGTTGATCCTCAGATCGACTTCATTACCGGTTCGCTACCTGTGCCCGGCGCTGAAGAAGCGATGAATAGATTGGCTCGATACTTAAAGGACTTCGGGAATCTCTATGGGCATATCATTATCACGTGCGACCGTCATCCCCTGCGCCATTCCTCTTTCTCGGAGTTCGGAGGAGAATGGCCTCCTCATTGTGTGGAGTCGTCGGTCGGTGCTGCGATATGGCCTCCCATCATGCAGCAGCTCCCTGAGTTCTCTTCCAATATCTTGTTCCTTTATAAAGGGGAAAACACCCTTTGCGATGAATATTCAATTTTTGGGAGTGAAAAGGGAGCGACTGCAATGCATGATTACCTTTCAAATGACCATATTTCCCGACTGGATATATGCGGACTCGCCGGTGATGTCTGCGTGAAAACCACATTTGAGGACCTCTTGCGCCTATATCCCGGCATACACTACCGCATACTTGAAGACTGCACCGCCTCGCTTGATGGAGGCGAGACAATCCGCAGGTTAGCCTCTAATTACCGTAAAGACCATATACCCGACGTAGAACAATATTAACACACAGCCAAATACACGTCCTATGGACTTATTTTTGGACAGTAAGGGCACTATCCATATCAGTGCGGAAGCTCCGACAAGGGTGATAAAATCGACAAAACCTATGGAATCTGCTTTAAGTGGAATCACCAGAGAGCTCAACCCGACAGAGAGAAGGGCATTGATGATGCATGAGCCTACTATATTACCCAATGCAATTCCACTCGCCCCCTTTAGCGCGGCAGTCAGGGAGGTCACCAGATCCGGAAGTGCATTACCAATAGCCACCACCGTCAGCGCCACCATTCCCTGACTCATGCCGACTTTCAGTGCCAGACCTCCGGCTCCATCTACGACCCAGTTGCCTCCAACTACCAAAGCTGCGAGTCCACAAGCAATCATAATCCATGAGAACCACGGTTGCCGTCTGAGCTCTGACAATTCCATCTTCAAGGCCTTACGGTTCGCGTTTACCGAATGAGAGGTAACAATCCCACTCCCTGCCCCCTGGGTTCCTCCACCTTGAAGTTGACTCCCTGTGGCGCCGGAAGTTTCCGGTGCCTGACTCAATTTTTCTTTCCGGGAAGACAATATCATAAACCACATATAGAATATGAAGACGATAAGGAGCATGATTCCAGCCGAGCGGTTGATGACATTATGGCTCACGTTATCGAAAAGCACCGTATCTCCAGCCACCCACAATGCCACCGATGCAATCAATAGAATCGGCAGATCCTGATGACGCATCACTTCGCTCACCTTCAACGGGCGCACCAATCCCATCACTCCCACCACAAGGAGGAGATCAAAAGTGTTCGAACCTATAACCTCCCCGATTGCCATGGCCGGTTTGTCTTGAAAAGCTGATTCAACACACACAACAATGTCGGGCAAGGTGCTGCCCAAAGCCACTACCGTCAAACCGATAATCAGGTTTGACACCCGGAATCTTTTCGCTACAGCTACCGCGCCGTCAGTCACATAATTAGCACCGGCCACAAGGAGCAGTAGTCCCAGAAGAAGAAACAGTATATCGTGAAACATAGCATATGGATATTAATGGTGGATACTTTATTGAAATATCAACACCCTTCCCAAGCCGGTAGTTCACTGCCATCGCCAACCGACACAACCCATTTCAAGGTATCGGATGGTATCTCACTCAGTGTGTATTTTCCTCTTTGGCTTTGCTTATCGTAACGAGCCATACGCCGGAGAAAATCAGAACAATGGCTACGCCTTTAAGGGGAGTGAAGATATCGAGGCCCAGACATATCCCTGTTATAGTGGCAACGATCGGCTGAACATAATTATACATTCCGACAACTGTGGGGCGCAATCGCTTCTGCCCTATCATTATGCATATGTAGGCCAAGAATGTCCCGCACACCACCACATATGCAATCCCGCTCCATTCCTCAGCTGAAATCATCTGCCAGCCGGTCGTGGCGAGCCAGTGGAAACTTCCGGGCAACGCCACTACAGTCGCCGAGAGGAACATCCATTTCATGAGCGTAACAAGACTATACTTACGAATGAAATTGCGGTATAAGGTTAGATATAGGGCATAGCTCAATTGGGCACAAAGCACTATTACATCTCCTAACGCCGGATTAGAACCACCGGAGCGGTTGCTGCTCCCCAATATCAGGATTATCGCACCGCAAGCTCCCAAAATGATTCCGCCTGCTTTCTTGAGTGTAATCGGTTCCCGCAAAATAAGCCATGCAAGAAGCATCACCCACATCGGCATTGTGGTCGTAACCAATGATGCCTCTCCCGGCGAAGTCAGGCTGACTCCGAAGATGAAACATCCCTGATTGAGAAGTATTCCCAACATCCCGGCTCCGAATAGCCTGAAAATATCTTTCACGGGAACATGCTCACGAGGAAGAAAGAGAGACGTAATCCAGAAAAGGAGAGCAGCGCCTGCCACTCTGAAATCCACCATAACCACAGGGAAGATGAAGCCGGACGCAAAGACCATCTTTGCCACAGGCGACATAAGCCCCCACATGACATTAGCGCCCAGCATGGCTATATGTCCTTTCAACTTTTTATTTTCCATGCTGCAAAATTACTCAAAAAAAAGATACCGGGGCAAGGTGCTCCCCCGGCTCCCGGTAAATAGACATCAAATTTAGACCGCTCCCTCAAAAATAACACCCGGGCATTCGGCGAATGCCCTAATCTCCATATTTTGCTTCCGCCGAGCCCCCACTGGGAGGGCGCTCACTCCGTGAGTGCCCCGGACGGAACCAGATACATCCTTGCCCCACCCGAATCAATAACCTGGCATGCACGATGGTCAATGCTAAACGGACGTAACAATTGCAACCGGTTCACCGTCGGGATAGAATTTCAAGGCAATACTATCGAGCATCCGCTGACCTCGAATCAGGTTCAGAGTGCAATTGACTATTGTCTGCCCATAATGAAAAAATACGGTCTTAAAATCTCTGACATAGTAACACACAAACAAATACGGGAGGAATATCTCAGGAACCATCACGCCAAGAAGGTGCCTGCAAAACACGATATAACAGATAAGGAGCATAATCGTTTTAAAGAAGCCTTGAAGAAACATATTAAATAACTATTCTCAAGCAGCATCAAACGTTGGTTGATAGAATAATCCCGAAGAATATATTCCGACAAAATATTTATTGTAAGCGGCTTGTATGCCATCTGCAAAATGACAAACCATAAACCACAGTAAAATAAATAGATATATCCCTATCGTTTACTTTTTCATATCTTATGGTATATATCTATGTAACTAAATCTTGAATTATGAAAAAAATGTCTGAAACTTTTGTCAATCTCGGTATGAAGGTGGTATGCTCAAAAGCAGCCCAGTTTGTACTGAACCGTGTATTCGGTATCAATACATCAAACTTCAAAATGGGATTTATCCGCGAGGCTGACGGCAGATGGTATGCCGATATCAAGCACTGGCCCCGTATATTCCATGCCAATCTGGAAATGGTGGCAGGAGCAGACGACCTTTTGGAAGCGCTTGATAATGGAAAAGGATACGTGTATTTAGAAGTGGCGCTTGATCCCGCAAACAAACGTGATTTCTTCAAGATGATAAAAATAAACCAGACTTACCTGGGCGCCACATATAATGTGCTGTATTGTGATAAATACCATAAAAAGGCCTGGTTGTGCAACGTAGGGAAATTTGTCATGGGCAAACACCCTGATGCCCTTTTCGTTCGCCAGATAGAATAAAGCCCTTAAGGAACGCATTATCCGTAATATCCCTTGCAATACGGACAAACGTGAAACGCAAATGAAAAATAAATATTCCTGAAAAATTTTTCTTTAGCCATTTACCTTTTTCTATTGCGAGGTATTAATAATTGCATTACCTTTGCATCGTGTTCGGGATTGCACCCGAATATCATTCATACTTAGGTTTAGAGAAACCGACATTTTATGTCCGGTCGTCTCAAAAATCAATTTCTTATCAACTGACAGCCATTGTTGTGTGCATACGGCGGGAGTCATCAATAAGAGAACATTGACTTTTGGGGCGGACGTCCGGAGGAAGGCCTCCGGAAAATCAATCAACATCGGTTGCAGCCACACTTTGTCCGCAGTGGCATACGCAATCGGTATTTTTTTCTCTAAACTCTTAAAAAAGTATGAAAACAATTATCAAAAACATCCAGACAATCGATCAGGCAATCTCCTCCATCTTCCGTATTCTCTCTAAGACTGCAGCCGACAACTCGGTAGTAGTACGTGAAAAACCCCTCAAGGTATCTACATTCTGCAAGGGAATGATAAGCATCTTCGATCGATCCGACCTCCGCCGTCAGGAGGAAGATAAGTCCTTCAAGGCAACCCCGACCGTGAGATATGCCTTCTATCCTGACACATACAATCCCTCCCGACTCGGTTCTATCGCTATATACACCACCAACGCATCGGTTCTATGTGGTATGATCCGAAAATACAAAACAATTTTTGGATATACCATCATCAGCGCCAACGTAGAAAACGGTCGCCGTCCATTTATAGATGTCAGGCTACGTGCCTGACATCCCTCCCTTTCAACGGATCCACTGTAAATAGGTGTGGAAGATTATACAGTATAAAATGATTTTGTTTACTTTATAACCAGGAAAGGTATATTCCATATATAAGTTTCAAATATGAATATCAAACATCTCAGCAACTTCACCAATAGACTATCCCCTAAGACAATCTCCGGGATGATTCCTATGTCGCTCAATTTCGGAAGTTACCTTCCAATCGTAATGAAAGCGGGAATGTCATTAAAGAGTATGGAAAATAAACCTGATTCGCAATGGAATCCAAATGAACCTCATCCATTCGATGATCCCGATGAAAAACGCGATATCCTTGATAGAGCTAACTGGCTTTGCGAGCAGGTCATAGTAGAGCCGGAGGCACTCATCGACAAGATGCCGGAAATTATAGGGAGGGAGTATCAAGGGCAATGGGCTTACTATGCTATTTCCATGACTACTGTGGCTCTCTCCAATATAGCATATCTATATCCCGAACTCAGACAGCGCTGTCTCGTAAAAATGCCTAAATTGATTGATCTCGCAATGACTCCTACAATTAAGCTCTACGACTCCATGAAATGGAAGGAAGATCCGATTGATTCCTTGAACGGCAATAAAAGCCACATGACTTATATCAGCATTCTTGCCTGGATGATCGGTCATTATAAACTTAGCGGAGGTGACACAAGATATGACGATCTTTATCACAGACTTTGCGAGGCCTTATATCGCCGCATGATGAAAAGCCGTGATATGAACCTTTCCTCCTTCCCCAACGGAATAGTTTTCTTTCCCGATATGATGTTTACCCCGCTTGCATTAAGCATTTATTCCAAATTATATGGAGGCCAGTATGCTGAAACGGTAGATAAATGGGCATCTCTCACACGCTCCAACTGGATTGATCCCAATACAGGATTGATTATTTCGCGCTACTATAAATCAGGAAAACGAAAAGCACCTTGCGGTTCATACGCGGCTCTCAATTGTTCCTGTCTTGCCTGCTTTGCTGAAGACTTCGGTCTTGAACAATACCTCAGGACCAAGGATATACTCGGCAGAGTTGACCCTACAGGAAAGTATGCCGCTATTCGTGAATATCTCAACAAGTCTCCCAAGATTGCTTTTGATGTGGATGCCGGAGTGATACTCAACGGCATGAGTCCATCAGGCACCTCTTTCATCCTCGGGGCTGCAACTTATTTCGGCGACTGGAAATTCCGGCGGCAACTGTTGAACACTGCCGATAAAGCCGGAGGCACCAAGCGAGAGAATAACAAACACCACTACAAACTCGCGGAATTCATGCTTACCGGCGAGGCTATAACCCTTGCAATGCGCACCAACGTGAAACGCCAATAATGAGTCAAAGTAACCCTAAAGATGGCTGAAGAATTTAGACCGCTTCTTCTTTTCTTTGACCGCGTCGCACTGGGAGGGCGCTCACTCCGTGAGTGCCACCGCGACCCCTTGCCCGAGGCCCCTGCCCCAAGACGGTAGGGTACTCAGGGCATTCGCCGAATGCCCGGGCGCAGCAATAAGCGAACTCCCTCCCCCGAGCTTAGCTGCAGTTGTCGCAAATTTTGCGACAACTGGAAGTCCGACCAACTCTTCTCGAAGAGAAATATTAATATGTTTACCAATAGAGCATTATCGCAATTTATCGCAAATTGCGATAAATTAAACATCAACTATATAATAAACAGACTTATAACTTACATCGCCTAAAAATAAGTTATGAAGTAAGAAACTATGGATGAAGCAGGAATATTCCGGAGGATTTTTGTATTCGCATAATTTTAGCGAAACTAACGGATAATCATCCTGATTTTCATCAAATATGGCCAAACAAACCAGACTATCTGAGGCTATAAAACACCAATGGTCAAACAAAAATTTTTGTTTAACCATTGATTATTAGTTGGTTGTAAGAAATTATCGCCTTAATATTCCTCTTCGTTGAAGAAAAGAATCACCATTGTAATTCAACGAGTTATCTAAATTACTAAGAATTTATACAAGCATATTAGGCGCTGAAAGACGATAAAAGACAATGTGAGGATCTCCAGATTTTCACTAAATTACACCTGTAAAACATAGATTATCAGTACAATATCCACCTAAATCGAAATAAACACATTTCTTTATGCTTATTTCGACATCCTTCTATATACCGTAGAAAGACTTACTTTGATTTATGGTATTCTCTCCAACAGTGTAGGCATAACAAGCAACCGGAAGGAAATAAACTTTCTTTTCATTTAGATCCTTCCATCCCATTTTACTTATTGTGGTGGTCAATGCTTCTTTCAAATTATTACGATTCATAAAGTAATTCAGAGACTTCAAGTCTCCTGGATTCCCGTAGAACAGATCAGACCATTTGATTTCAACCGCCCAAAAAGGCTTTTGGCGACTTATATCCAGACCCACCAAATCAACCTCACCTTGTTGTCTTCCTTGTCGCCAATTGGCGTAGCGAAGTTCTGCACTTTGACGTGGAAACCATTGGGCATACACAGCGGTCTCTATCATATCACCAATTTCGGGACTTTGTTCCGTCAGCGGTTCAAAAAGCGCACACCTCAAAGATGGGTTGGTAAGGTAAATCTTAAACTGAGTTTCTCTCTGATAACTTTTGGCAGTCTCATCAGTTCGTTTGACTACCTTTATCAGAAATGCAGCTTCCAGGTAGTTTATATACTTCTTCAAAGTCTCTTTCTGCACCCCCGACTCCTTAGACAGTTTCTCATAAGAGAACTGTGCTCCAGAATGATAAGCTATCATAGTGAACAGCGAATTGAGTTCCTGAACATCACTTATACCATATAGACTTGGTAAATCTCTCAACAGAACTTTATCAATGATATCATGTCGGATAAACTGACTCGGATTCTCCCTTATCTTATCAGAGAATACCACTTCAGGATATCCTCCATAATTGATATAATCAATAAAAAGAGCATTTAGCCTGTTGACATCAATGGTTGAGTAAATCTCACTCGTTCCATTGCCCCATTCTATAGTCTTGTGGAGCATTATATTAGCATACCCCTTCAGGTGCATATATTCATAGAATGTAAGTGGGGGCAACTGAAAGTCAGTGAAACGGCCGGCACCACTTTCATCGCTTCGTTTCTTCAATTCAGCCGCTGCAGAGCCGGATGCTATGAACTTAACATTTCGGTAAGTATCCACCATTGACTTTAGTTCGACCTCCCAATTCTTCAAATACTGTATCTC
>JAAVDJ010000036.1 GCA_014801875.1 Bacteroides sp.
AGACCTCTTTGCCCGTCTTCAGCCATCTTTCGGGATGCTTTTTCATCTCTCATCGGTCGTTTAGCTCGCTAAACTTCCTCTTCGAGCTAAAAAATCACCTCCGAAATCCGGCTAAATCCAGACAAAGAAAAAGTTTAAACAACTTCAACTTCAAATTTGTACTTTCTCAATGATAGGCAGCACTGAAGAAGTTGTCAGAATTTATATGAAGCCATTAGAGCAATGGAGATAGAGTTTGTCTTGACGGGGAGAAAGTCTCGATAGTGAGAAGAACGAGCGTAGTTTGTGAATAAAAAAGTTGCGAAGACATGCCTCCATACCCGCCAGTCAACTCTTGCCTCCGTCATGTTCAGGGAGGCCACTGATTTATCGCCCATTACGTTAAGTTTCCGAAAGTCAACGACCCTTAAATCAGTGCCATATTTATACCCTATCCATGTAAACAGGCGGTAATAATTATGGGAAAGGGAGATGGCGAGCCGGTTTTTATGAAACACGAAATTTGCGCCACCCTTTAGAGAGAAACCGGATGCCCAGTTGTAGTTGCGGTCGTCGGTGGTGTAATGGTCAGAAAGGATAGAGCCGAGAATGATTGCGTTAGCATGGGCGAAACAATCGAATGTGTGATGTTTCCTGTCAATATCCCTGAACATGAAACCGGCACCGACGGAGGCCGGGATTCCTAATTTAAAGGGCACCTTGTGGAGAGATCCAATAGTGTCGGAATCGTAAAAGTCGAAATGCTGATAAAGACCTATGCTCCCTTTCGAGTCGTGCTTATCGAAAAGTTCACGAGCCAGAAGTCGTCCTTTCAGTTCAATCTGGGTGAGAAGAGGTTGAGTCTTCATCACCTGCAGTTGCGCCTTGAAAGTGAAATAATCGTAAGGGGAAGTGGAGCGCACCTCAAAACGGTCGCCATATTCGGCATCAATCTGCATTGCGAGCCCTTGATGAGTGTCGCGGAAATGACCGTTATATTCCAGAGCTCTGTAGCCTACGGAAGCACGGAGCGCAAAATTGGGTTGACCATAAAGACGACCGCGGGTAGGACGTATTTTCCAGGCCTCACCCGTCACGATACGATTTATTCCGCGCATCGGAGAGAGAAGAAAGCAAGCTATTTCCCTTCCGGCTCGGGCCCCTCCCGTAAGTCGGTCATCAAGCACGGCATCGGAGGCTCTGAAAAGCACTTCCCCCAAGGCTGCGCCTCCGATTGGCGTGGCTATGAAATCGTTGGTAGAGGGGTATTCATTTTCCATAAACAATTCCCACATGGCGCTCCCTCCTATGGCATAAAGTTCGGATTGCCAGAAATTGAATCCATTCGAACGCCCGGCGTTGAAATAGAGCGAGCCGTTGTAGGGATGCAGAAAAGTGTTGGTGCCGAGTTTGTCGTTATCCCATTTGAAACCTTCCCTGAAATTTCGTTTGATAGTATGGATGTTAATATATGAAAAATCACCGTGTTGAACGTATCTGTCGAAGGCCCAGAGTCCGATATTGAACCCCACGACTTCGGCCGACGCCCTCCAGAAGTGTTTCTCCGTCATTCTCGCGACATCGGTGGAGTCGGGAGGAATCTCATCGGTGACGCGAATTCTGATAGGAATCTGAGGGAGCGCAGAAGCCGTTGAGAGCAAAAGAAACGAGAGAAACAAAATATGTTTCAGAAAACAATTTCGCATTATGGAAAGAAAAAGAATTAGTTTACGTTGATGGGTCTTCACACCTTAGCAGAAGGTCTCCCTACTTATAAACAAAAAAAATCGCGTCGTAGTGACATCACGACACGATTTTTTTTCTTCTTATTTGATTTTTAGACCTCCGGAGAGGGAGTTGTGGTGCTTACTTGTCAGCACCCATATCAGCGATGACGCGCTTGATTTTCTCCTCAGCCTTTGCTACTGTCGCTTCATATTCAGCCTTTGAGGGCATCTCCTCGCGCACTTCAACATAGAATTTGATTTTCGGTTCAGTGCCGGAAGGACGGACAGAAACCTTGTCGCCGGCCTCCGTGAAGAACTGGAGCACGTTAGATGTTGTCGGGAAGTTCATCTTCTCTACATTGCCGGTCTTAAGGTCATGGCAATTGAGATCAGCGTAATCCTTGATCATGACCACGGGAGAACCGGCGAGCTCCTTGGGAGGATTCTCACGGAAATTCTTCATCATGGCGATTATCTCATCCGCACCGCTCTTGCCCGGGCGAACCACGCTCACGCTACGTTCGCGGGAGAAACCAACCTCATCGTAGATGTCTATGAGGAGATCATAGAGAGTCATCCCTTTCTCAGCAGCCCATGCAGCAATTTCACACATGAGAGTGATTGAAGAGACTGCATCTTTGTCGCGCACGAAAGTTTCGGGAAGGAAGCCGTAGCTTTCCTCGCCACCGCCGAGATAGCGTTCTTTCCCTTCGAGGTCGCGCATAACGTTGGCAATCCATTTGAAACCGGTGAAGCAATCATAGCATTTCACGTCGTTCTTTTCAGCGATACTCTTGATTGACTCAGTGGTTACGATGGTCTTCACGCAATATTCGTTTCCGTCGAGCTTGCCGAGCTCACGGTTGCGGGTGATGATGTAATAAAGGAAAATCATCACGATCTGATTGCCGTTGACAAGCTGATATTCCCCTTTGCTGTCGCGCACGACAAGACCGATACGGTCAGAATCCGGGTCGGAAGCCACTACAATGCTTGCGCCTGTTTCCTTAGCCTTAGCCACAGCCATAGCCATAGCCTCCGCATTCTCCGGGTTGGGGGAGTCGACAGTGGGGAAATCACCACTGCGGACATCCTGCTCAGGCACGTGGATTACATTCTCAAAGCCCCATTTCTTGAGGGAGTCGAAGATAAGCATTCCGCCAGTGCCGTGAATAGGGGTGTAGACAATCTTCATATCGGCATGTTTGCTGATAGCCTCGGGTGAGAGGGATAGGGTCTTGATATCGTCGAGATACTGCTCGTCGATATCCTTGCCGATTATTTTGATGAGCTCCTTGTTAGGAGTGAACTTTATCTGGTCGACGGAAGTGATTGCGTTGACATATTCGATTGTCTGAACGTCGTGAGGGGCGATCATCTGAGCGCCGTCGCTCCAGTAAGCCTTATAGCCGTTATATTCCTTGGGGTTGTGGCTTGCGGTGACCATAACTCCGCTGTTGCAACCGAGCTTGCGGATAGTGTATGATACCTCGGGCACCGGACGGCAATCTTCGAAAAGATATACCTTGATTCCGTTAGCAGAGAAGATATCAGCTGCGAGTTCAGCGAATTTGCGTGAATTGTTTCGCACGTCGTGACCAACGACAACAGAAATCTCCGGCTCATCCTTGAAACAATCTTTGAGATAGTTTGCAAGGCCTTGAGTGGCAGCGCCGACGGTGTAGATGTTCATACGGTTTGAACCCGCGCCCATAATGCCGCGCAGACCACCTGTGCCAAATTCCAAATCTTTATAGAAAGCATCGATAAGGGGAGTTTTGTCTTCTGCGTCAAGCATAGCCTTTACCTCTTTACGTGTTTCTTCGTCATACTGAGGGCCGAGCCATTTTTCGGCCTTTTCCTTGACGGTGATAAGCAATTCGTCGTTATTCATAGGTTATATTGTTTTGGGTTAAAATTCAGAATGAAGCGAAGGAAGAGAGAAGCCATCCGCAATTTTTAAAACGCAAAATAAGCGAAAAATACCGACATAGTAAAGTTAATTATGTAAAAAGTTTCAAATTTTTTCAAATTATCTTATTAAATTTGCACAAAAATCAAAAGACGCTATGATTTCTTCTATGACCGGATTCGGACGCGGTGGCGCCCAGACTCCCACACGTAGGGTAAAGGTGGAGATAAAATCTCTCAACAGCAAACAGCTTGACCTTTCAATGCGTGTGCCAACCTGTTTTCGTGAAATGGAAGTGGCGATGAGAAATGAACTTGCGGAGCGCCTGGAAAGGGGCAAAGTCGAGCTCAACGCCACAGTTGAGAATATAGTGGCAGAGACCACCACTACTGTCAATATCGATCTTCTCGCCAAATACAAGGGTCAACTCGAGGAGATGGGTTCCCGACTGGGTCTGCCTCAGCCGGCAGATTGGTATACACTTCTCATGCGTATGCCGGAGGCGATGAAGGTTGAGACGGCCGTCGTAGACGAAAACGAGAAAGAGGCTTTCCGTCTTGCCTGCCTTGAGGCAGTGGAGGCGCTTGTTGACTTCCGTCAGCGTGAGGGGAGGAAACTATATGCTTTCTTTATAGAGAAAATCAACCGTATTCGGGAGCTTCTGGCGCGTGTGGAGCCTTACGAGGCGGAGAGAGTGCCGAAAATAAAGGAACGCCTCGAGGAGCAGCTCGCACGTCTGACTTCAATAGAATATGACAAAGGGCGCCTTGAACAGGAACTCATCTTCTATATAGAGAAACTTGATGTCACTGAAGAGAAGGTGCGTTTGTCAGCTCATCTCAACTATTTCATGGAGACTCTCGGCGGAGAAGACACATATCCGGTGTCAGGGCAAGGAAAGAAACTCGGATTCATAGCCCAGGAGATGGGAAGGGAAATAAACACACTCGGCTCTAAATCCAACCATGCTGAGATGCAGCAGATTGTCGTGAGGATGAAAGATGAGCTTGAACAGATAAAAGAACAGGTGCTCAACGTCTTATGAAAGGAAAAATTATTATTCTCTCCGCCCCGTCAGGCACGGGAAAATCCACCATTATATCCCGCCTTGTGACGAAGCCGGAGTTGAGGCTCGGGTTTTCGGTGTCGGCCACAAGCCGTGCGCCCCGCGGAGAGGAGAAAGATGGAAAGGAATATTTTTTCCTCTCTCATGCCGACTTCATGAAAAAAGTGGAGGCGGGTGATTTCGTGGAGTGGGAGGAGGTTTATCAGGGAACCTGCTACGGCACCCTCGTCAGCGAAGTTGAGAGAGTCACCGGGAGGGGAGACAACCTTATTATGGATGTGGATGTCAAGGGAGCGCTTAGCATCAAGCGTCGCTACGGCAACGATGCCTTGGCAATATTCATAATGCCCCCCGGCATAGATGTGCTTGCAGAGAGGCTTCGCGGCAGAGCTACTGATTCCGAGGAAACTATCCTCAAACGCCTTGCAAAAGCTGAATATGAGATGGGATTTGCCGGAGATTTCGACACAGTGGTAGTCAATGACGACCTTGAAAGGGCTGTGGAGGAGGTGGAGACGAAAATCCAGGTATTCGCTATTGATAATTGAATTCCATTCAACGATAAAATGCGGATAGGAATCTACGGCGGAAGTTTTGACCCCATACACACCGGCCACGCCATGCTTGCCAACTACATAGCGCAGACAGGGGAGGTGGATGAGGTTTGGCTGATGGTCAGTCCGCTGAACCCATTGAAAAAAGGGACACTCCCGGCGCCTGACCTCCATCGTCTTGCAATGGCCCGGGAGGTTGCCGAACAATGCAGGGGGGTGAAAGCTTCCGACTTCGAATTTTCACTCCCCATACCATCTTACACATACACGACCCTGTGTCGGCTGCGCGAGGCATATCCCGGAGATAGTTTCCGTCTGATAATCGGAAGTGACAATTGGCAGGAGATATCCCGATGGCGCGACCCTGATAAAATCATACGGGAATTCGGTCTGCTCATTTATCCCCGCCCCGGCTATCCTGCGGAAGGTCCTTTACCAAAGGGGGTGACGTTGCTGGAAGGGGTGCCGACGATAGATATGTCGTCCACCTTTGTCAGGGAGATGGTGCGTGAAGGGAAAAACATTAATTATTTCGTGCCTTTGTGTGTCAGCGACTACATCCACACACATGGTCTTTACAAGCGATAAGAAATGACAGAAGACAATAATATGAACCGCAGGTTGATAGGGTTGACCCAATTGGCTGTGGAATACTGCAGCGCCTGCGAGAACGCCCGCGAGATGGAGCGAGAAGACTTCATCGACCGGATGCTTGACCTTCTCCCGAGACTATATTGGGAATTTTTCGACATCTCGGCAGACGAGATGGTCTCTTTGGAGGAGTTTCCTGATTTCAACGATTACGTAGATGAGGATTATTATGAAAGTGTGCGCCGCCATATCGAGGTGCTTCTTGGTCCTGACGATACGTTTCTCGAAACCTTCGAGGAGGATATGAAATATAGCGACACTCCGATAGCGGCTTCAATAGCGGAGTGTCTCGCAGACATATTCCAGCCGTTGTTCAATTTTGTGTCAATCGTGAAAGACACGGAGGGGGATCGCATAGTCGATGCTTTCCTTGACTGCAAGGGGGATTTCGAGGCTTATTGGAGCCAGACCCTCTGCAATGTTCTCCGCGCGTTGAATCATGTAAAATACCGAGGCTTCGAATAAGCCAGAGATATTCAAACTTCCTTAAAACATTAAACGATATGATTGAAAAACTTCTTGGATGGCTTGATGCCTCCACCTGCAATTTCCTTGCGGTAGAAACTATAAAGAAAGAGCTTGACGCAGCGGGATTCACCGAACTACGTCAGGAAGACGCCTGGGAAGTGAAACCCGGGGGTAAGCACTATGTAGTGAAAAACGATTCCGCAGTCATGGCTTTCATCGCGGGCACCAAGCGTCCGGGAGAGGCAGGATTCCGTATAGTCTCCGCCCATTCTGACAGTCCTTGCTTCAAGATCAAGCCAAATGCAGAAATCTACGGCGACGGGGGAGTGGTGAGCCTTAATGTCGAGAAATATGGAGGGGGTATTCTTTACACCTGGTTTGACCGTCCGCTTTCCATGTCCGGGCGTGTTATGGTTGATTCGGGGGATTTGCTCAATCCGGAAACCAAGATATTCGATCTCAAGAGAGCCGTTGCCACCATCCCGCATCTTGCCATACATTTCAACCGAGAGGTCAACGAAGGGAACAAGCTTTCCGTTCAGAAAGATATGAAGCCGGTCATCGGGTATTATTCTCCCGAGGAGATAGCTGAGGCAAAACGCCACGGCGGTTTCGTCAAGCTGATTGTGGCAGATCATCTCGGCATCCGTCCGGAAGATATCATAGAATATGAAATCAACCTTTATCCCCTTGAGCCGGCCGGAGTGTGCGGTGCCAAAGGGGAATATTTCCAGTCAGCACGGATAGACGATCTCTCTATGGCATTCGCCGGTCTTGAGGCGTTGCTCGCGGGAGCAGAGAGCACCCCCGACACAAGAGTGCTTGCGGTGTTTGATAACGAGGAAACCGGGTCCGGCACAAAACAGGGGGCTCATTCACCCCTTCTGCGCGACATCATGGAGCGTCTTTGCGCCTGCCTCGGGGGTAACCATGAGGATTTCTTCAGAGCGGTTGCGAAGTCGTTCATGATTTCAGCAGACGATGCCCATGCTTGGCATCCCAACTACAACGAGAAATGCGACCCGACCAACCATCCTGTGATTGGAGGAGGACCGGTGATAAAGATAAACGCCAACTGCAAATACATGACCGACGCGCAAGGGTCGGCTGTATTCAAGAATTTGTGCAGGAAGGCCGGAGTGCCGGTGCAGATGTTCGTCAACCATTCAGATGTGGTCGGCGGGTCGACCCTCGGCAATATTTTGACCAAGCAGCTTGATCTGAAAGGTGTTGATATGGGAGCAGCAATATGGGCCATGCATTCGGCGAGAGAGACGGCCGGAGTGACCGATCACGCCGATATCGTGACTGTCTTTACAGAATTTTTCAGCTGAAAGCATCTATCGTCCGCCACTTAAATTATGAAGTTGTTTAAACTTTTTACGGGCTTGTTTATTTAATAAAGATATCTTTAAAAAGGAGACCTCTTTGCCCGTCTTCAGCCGGCTTTCGGGATGCTTTTTCATCTCTCATCGGTCGTTTAGCCCGCTAAACTTCCTCTTCGAGCTAAAAAATCATCTCCGAAATCCGGCTAAATCCCGACAAAGAAAAAGTTTAAACAACTTTTATGCGAAATTTGCTGAGATGATAAAAATTTAATATCTTTGCAGCCGGAATTTCCCGCGCCGTCGTCCGCGGTGAGCGCGGGAGTTTTCATGCGAAGGCTCTCTCCAGTTATTATCAAGCAATAAAATAAATAAAATCAAGATAAAAACCAAGATGAACGTAAATTACGAAAAACTCGACAACGTGAACGGCGTCATCACCGTCACCCTCGAGGAGAAAGACTATGCAGACAAGGTGAGCAAGCAGCTCAAGGAAATTGGAAAGAAGCATGCTGAACCGGGTTTCCGTCCCGGCCACGTACCTGCCGGTCTGATCGCTAAGAAATACGGTGCATCCGTGAAATACGATGTAGTCAACAGAGAGGTGGGCGACGCAGTCTTCAATTATATAAAGGAGAACAAACTTCAGGTTCTCGGTCAGCCTGTGCCTCAGGCCGACAACGACTTCAAGATTGAGAACAAGGATTTCACATTCCGTTTCAAGGTAGGCGTAGCTCCTGACTTTGACAACCACGTGAACAAAGACCTCCACATTCCTTACTATGATATCCGCATCACCGATGAAATGGTAGAGGAGCAGATCAACGGTCTTCGTCAGCGTTTCGGTCGTCAGGTGGCCGGCGAGGAGACAGAGCCGAATGCAGTTATCAAGGGTGTAATCACCGAGCTTAACCCCGACGGTTCAGTGAAAGAGGGTGGCATCGTCGTAGAAAACGGTATCATCGCTCCCATGCACTTCAAGAACGATGACCAGAAGAAACTCTTCGAGGCAAAACACCCCGGCGATGTTGTGCGCTTCAATCCTTCAGCAACCTGCGACGGTTCAGAAGTGGAGCTCTCATCAATGCTCAACATCGACAAAGATCAGGTGAACGACCATAAGGGTGATTTCAACTTCGAGATTAAGGAGATCATCGTGCTCAAGCCCGCTGAGATGGATCAGGAGTTCTTCGACAACTCTATCGGTAAGGATAAGGTACACAATGAGGAGGAGTTCCGTGCTCAGATAAGAGAGCTTCTCGGCCTCAACCTTCAGAACGATTCCAACTACCGCTTCTCTATCGATGCGAAGGATGCAGTTGAGAAAGCAGTCGGCGACATCGAGCTCCCCGAGGAGATTCTCAAGGATTTCCTCATCCGTCAGAACGAGGGGATAACAGCTGAGAATGTCGATGAGCAGCTTGCAGGGATGCGTTCGCAGCTTGTATGGGATCTTATCCGCGACAGCATCGCAGCACAGTATGATGTCAAGGTTACGGAAGAGGATCTTCTTGATGAAGCTCGTGGCGTAGTGGTTCGTCAGCTTATGCAGTATGGTCCGAACGCACTCGCAGAGCAGATGGTTGAGAAATATGCTCAGGAGGTGGTCAAAGACCCCAAGAGCCGTGAGATGCTCGGCCAGAACGCCCTCACCCGCAAGACCTTCGAGACAATCAAGGAGAATGTCAGCCTTGACAACAAGGAAGTGTCTGTAGAGGAGTTCCGCGAGCTCTTCGCTCCCAAGGCTGAGGCCTGATAATAATACAGAATGAAACGATTCCGGCGTAAGCGCTTTTTCAGGCGCTTGCACCGGAATTTGTATTTGGCACGCTTTTTGCTGCCTTCATATATGGCTCTGAATGCGGAGAAGGGATTTACTTTTCCGGAAAAAGGGTATTAAGTAATAAAGCGCCTGTCGGGAGATAATCCTGAAAGGTTAAATATTAAAGATATGCAGAAAGATTTTAGAAATTTTGCCGTCAACCATCTTGGAATCAGTTCCAACACCCTCGACGGTTATACCCGCTATCTCGACAAGAACGCGGCAAACGTGAATATCACCACACCTTCAGCTGACTATATGAACCCCTATATTCTTGAGGAGCGTCAGCTGAACGTTACGCAAATGGATGTATTCTCTCGCCTTATGATGGACCGCATCATTTTCCTCGGCACACAGGTGTCAGATACATCAGCCAACATTATCCAGGCACAGCTCCTTTATCTTGACTCAATTGATCCGGAGAAAGATATCAACCTTTATATCAATTCTCCCGGTGGGTCAGTGTATGCGGGTCTCGGTATTTACGACACCATGCAGTATGTTTCCAGCGATGTTTCAACAATCTGCACAGGGATGGCGGCCTCTATGGCGGCGGTGCTTCTCGTGGCAGGTCAGGCAGGAAAACGTTACGCCCTTCCTCACTCAAGGGTTATGATCCATCAGCCCATGGGAGGCATCCAGGGTCAGGCTTCCGACATCGAGATAACCGCCCGCGAAATCCTCAAACTAAAAGAGGAACTCTACCGTATCATCTCCGACCATTCAGGTCAGCCTTTCGAGAAAGTGGAGGCGGATTCAGACCGTGACTATTGGATGATTGCTCGAGAGGCAAAGGAATACGGCATGATTGACAAGATTCTCATCAATCCTAAAAAAGAGGAAAAATAAAAGATTACCTTAAATAATGGCAAAAAAATCAACAGGACTCATCTGTTCGATGTGCGGGAGTGCCGACCGCCCCGACAATCCGGTGGTGCAGGTGTTCGACGGACTGAACCTCTGCACTGACTGCATCAAGTTTATCGATGATGCACGCGATTCCCAACTGAAAAAGGCGGGAAAAAAGGAAAATAACAAAGAGGGGGAGAAGGGGAGCATACCCAAACCGAGAGAGATCAAGGAATTTCTCGATCAATATATCATCGGTCAGGACGAAGCCAAGAAATATCTTTCGGTTGCGGTCTATAATCATTATAAGCGCGTAAATCAGGAGGTTGCGTCTGACGATGTAGATATCGAGAAATCAAACATCATCCTTGTTGGTCCGACCGGTACGGGCAAGACACTGTTGGCAAAGACAATAGCAAGACTTCTTGACGTGCCTTTCGCCATTGTCGACGCTACTGTCCTCACCGAGGCCGGCTATGTAGGAGAGGATATAGAATCTCTCCTGACCCGTCTTCTCCAGGCATGCGACTATGATGTGGAGCGTGCGGAGAAAGGGATAGTGTTTATCGACGAGATTGACAAGATAGCCCGTAAGAGCGATAATCCCTCCATTACGCGCGATGTCAGCGGAGAGGGTGTGCAGCAAGGTCTTCTCAAGCTTCTTGAAGGCTCCACAGTGCTTGTGCCGCCGAACGGAGGCCGCAAACATCCTGAGCAGAAGATGATAGCTGTAGACACCAAGAACATCCTCTTTATCTGTGGAGGCGCATTTGACGGCATAGAGAGAAAGATTGCCTCACGCTTGAATACCCACGTTGTCGGATATGGTCATGACGGCGCCGGAATCAAGAAGCAGCGAGAGAACCTGATGCGTTATGTCATGCCTCAGGATCTGAAATCGTTCGGTCTTATTCCGGAGATAATCGGGCGTCTTCCTATTCTCACCAGTCTGGAGCCTCTTGACAAGGCAGCTTTACGTCGCATCCTCACTGAGCCGAAGAACGCTATCGTGCGCCAATACAAGAAACTTTTCCTTCTTGATGGTGTGAAGCTCGAGTTTACGGACGATGCGCTTGACCTGATAGTGTCAAAGGCGGTAGAATATAAGCTTGGAGCACGCGGACTGCGTTCGATTGTGGAGACCATCATGGTTGACGCAATGTATGACGTTCCATCCGAACCGACCGAAACGTTTACAGTGACAGCTGATTACGTGCAGGAAAAACTTGAGAAAGCTCATTTTGAGAAGACCCATATCTCAGAGAATAAATAACGGGTCTGAGCGAGAAAAAAAGGCAGGTGCCACTCCGGATATAAGACGGGGTGGCACCTGATTTTTTTCTAACATGCGTGATACTTTTAATTTTTTTTGGTCAGGATATATGGAATGTCAGGAAAATTTTTTAACTTTGTATATCAAAGAAATTCTTCCAACATCAAATCTATGGCAGACATCAAAGCGATTACCGAGGCATTGAAATATAATTTCGGCTTCGACAAATTCAAAGGGAATCAGCTCGAAATCATCAGCAGTCTTCTTGACGGCAATGATGTGTTTGTGCTTATGCCCACCGGCGGAGGGAAATCCCTCTGTTATCAGCTACCTGCCCTGATGTCGGAAGGGACAGCGATAGTTATTTCTCCGCTGATAGCCCTGATGAAAAATCAAGTTGACGCTATGCGTAATTATGGCGAAGATGACGGGATAGCCCATTTCCTCAACTCCTCCCTGAACAAAGGGGCGGCCGACAAGGTTAAGGCAGACGTAATCTCCGGGCGCACGAAGCTTCTGTATGTGGCTCCTGAATCCTTCACTAAGGAGGAGACCATGTCTTTCATGCGTTCAATAAATATCTCGTTTTACGCCGTAGATGAGGCTCACTGTATATCCGAATGGGGACACGACTTCCGTCCGGAGTATCGCAGAATCCGCTCCATCATCAACGAAGTTGGCCAGCGTCCGCTGATAGCTCTCACGGCTACCGCGACTCCGAAGGTGCAACACGACATACAGAAAAATCTCGGTATGTTGGGAGCCGATGTTTTCAAGTCAAGCTTCAACCGCCATAATCTATATTATGAGGTGCGTCCCAAGACAAAAGATGTGGATCGCGACATCATCCGCTATATAAAGATGAATCCCGGGAAATCGGGCATCATCTATTGTCTTAGCCGTAAGAAAGTGGAGGAGCTGGCGGAGACATTGCGCATCAACGAAATTTCAGTGTTGCCCTATCATGCCGGGATGGATTCAGCGACACGCTCGGAAAATCAGGATGCTTTCCTGCATGAGAAGGTAGACGTCATCGTGGCAACGATAGCATTCGGGATGGGTATAGACAAGCCGGACGTCAGATATGTCATCCACTATGACATACCGAAGAGTCTGGAGGGTTATTATCAGGAGACCGGGCGCGCCGGGCGCGATGGAGGGGAAGGAAAATGTCTGACATTCTATACAAATAAAGATCTGCAAAAACTTGAGAAACTGATGCAGACCAAGACGGCGACCGAACAGGAAATCGGCAGACACCTGCTTGCTGAAACCAAGAACTATGCTGAGTCTTCGGTTTGTCGCCGGAAAATTCTTTTACATTATTTCGGTGAGCAATACGAAGCAGACAACTGTGGAAATTGCGACAATTGTTTAAATCCAAAAACACAAGTGGAAGCTAAAGAAGAACTTTGCGCCGTCATTGAGACGGTCCTTGCGCTTAAGGAGAAGTTTGCCCCAGAGTATGTGGTGAACGTCCTGATCGGACGTCCGACCGACGAGGTGAGGAGTCATAACCACGACCAGCTCGACGAATTCGGATGTCTTTCAAACGCTGATGAAAAGATGCTTGCCTCGGTGATTCGCCAGGGGGGTATAGCCGGTTATCTTTCCATGGATGTAGAAAATATCGGCAACGTAAAGGTCACAGCCAAAGGAAAGAAATTCCTGAATCGTCCGACTTCTTTCAAGATTGTGGAAGACAATGACTTCAGTGATATGGAAAGCGAACCACAGATAAAGGGTGGAGCTTCCTGCGCGGCAGACCCTGTGCTTTACTCCATGTTGATGGACCTCCGCAAGAAGATGGCAAAGAAACTTGATCTCCCTCCTTACGTCATTTTCCAGGAACCCTCACTTGAGGCTATGGCGACGACCTATCCCATCACTATCGACGAGCTTGCCAATATTCCGGGAGTAGGAGCAGGAAAAGCCAAGAGATATGGCGATGAGTTTGTGAAGCTCATCAAACTCCATGTCGATGAGAATGAGATTGACCGCCCGGAAGATATCAGGGTGCGGACGATGGCCAACAGCAGCAAGATGAAGATATCAATCATTCACGCCATCGACAGGAAGATTGATCTTGAGGAACTTGCAGAGAGCAAGGGTCTTGAGTTTGGGGAGCTGATCGACGAATTGGATGCAATCGTTGAAGCCGGCACCAAAATTAATATCGATTATTTCCTCGATGAGATAATGGATGAGGATCATCAGGTTGAAATCATTGATTTTTTCAAGGAAAGTCAGGAAGATGATCTTGAGGCTGCTATCCAGGAGCTGGGAGATGTCTATTCTGAGGAGGAGATACGCCTTGTAAGGGTGAAATTCCTTTCGGAGATGGGAAATTGATATCCACTCCGGCAATATTTTAATAAAAAGCAGATGAAGAATAAAATCCTTTTGGGCGCCGGATTGACGGCATGCCTCGCGGCATGGGGCGCTAAAGACCCCATTGTGATGACCGTCAATGGTGTGGATGTTCCGCTGTCGGAATTTGAATATCTATTCCGCAAGAACAGCAAGCAGCAGCTCGCGCCTCAGACAATCGATGAATACATAGGGATGTTCGAGATTTACAAGCTGAAAGTGGCAGCCGCCAAAGAAGCAGGTCTTGACACGACTAAAAAGTTTATCGACGAAATGGCACAATATCGTCATGAGCTCGCCCTCCCGTATCTGACCGACTCCCTTCTTATTCGTTCATTTGCAGAAGAGTATGCGCAGCGGATGAAAGAGGAGGTTGAGGCGTCGCACATAATGCTATTCAAGACACGCAGCGCGGATGAGAACCGCAAACTGCGTGCTCGCCTCGACTCAATCAGGAAAGAGATTCTGAATGGAGCTGATTTTTCCGAGATGGCTCTAAAATTCTCTAATGATCCGTCTGTGCGTGCCAACAAAGGGAATCTTGGCTTCATTCCGGCCGGTCGTTACCCTTATTCTTTTGAGACCGCAGTGTGGACCCTTCCTGAAGGTCAGCTTTCCGAGATAGTTGAGTCTTCAGCCGGATACCATTTGATCAAGAGTGGGCGCCGAAGGAAATCAAGGGGTAAGGTAGAGGTGTCTCACATAATGACAATGGTGCGTCCGGATGCTTCCGCCGAAACACAGGAGGAGGCAAAGAGCTTGATCGACAGTCTGTATAATGTCGTGACAGCAAATCCCGAGAAATTTGCTGAAGTAGCCGGTAAATACTCAGCCGATCCGGGCTCCGCGCGCAAGGGTGGTTTGCTTCCCGTGTTTGGCACAGGCGAGATGGTGCCGGAGTTCGAGGAGGTGTCTTTCGCTCTTTCTCCCGGTGAGATAAGTAAGCCGGTGCGCAGTCAATACGGATGGCATATCATCAAAAAACATAAGAATCTTCCGGGACCGGATGTCGATGAAGCTGAGGATATCATCAAACGCCATGTTTCGAATCCACAGGATGAACGTGCGCGTATGATGAGAGATGCGCAGACAAGGCGTCTCGCCATGCGCCATAAGGGGAAACTAAACGACAAAGTTCTCGATAATCTTGTTGCGGCCGGAAAGATAAATGGTCTTGATTCGGCGTTCTTCGCCTCATATTCACCAAAGGGAGGGGAGAGCCTCACATTGTTTACAATCGGGGGAAAGAAATTTTCAGCCGGTGAGTTCCTTGATGGGATGAAGGGTGCCGAGGGAGTTCCGGCAGAGATGGCAGAGACTGTTCTTCGAAACGGTGTGGATGTTTTCTTCAATTCTAAACTCGTCGAGGCGGAGGAAGACCGACTGTATGCTACAAATATTGACTACAGGAATCTTCTGAATGAATATCATGACGGCACGCTGCTATATGAGATAAGCGTGGATAAGGTATGGGACAAAGCTTCCTCAGACACAGAGGGTCTTGAGAAATATTTCGAAGTACATCGAGATGATTATCACTGGCACACCCCGCGAGTGAAGGGTTATCTCGTGCAGGCCGTCAATGATTCAGTCGGTGCGCTTGCCAAGGAGACTCTAATCAATCTCCCGGCGGACCAATATATGGATGCCTTGAAGAAAGATTTCAAGGGGGTGGCCGTCATAGAGAAGGTGCTTTCCCCTAAAGGACAGAATCCAATTGTGGATGAACTCTTCTATGGAGTGGAAACGGGAAAGGGGAATAACGGCAAATTCAAAACCGCATTCCTCTTGGATGCGAAAGAGCTGTCAGCTCCGGAGACAGTGGAAGATGTGCGTCCATCCGTAGTCAGCGACTATCAGAACGAGCTTGAGAAAGAGTGGGTGGAGCAGTTGCGTAGCACTTATCCGGTTAAGATAAACAGGAAACAACTAAAAAAAGTGAAACCCTAAATCGATGCGCTCCAGCCTTGTCTTCTCTTTTCTTGCAACAGCGGCACTTCTGCTAACGGGGGGATGCCGCAAGAAAACCACGCCCGCGGAGGAGAGCGAGGAGAGAGTGCTTCTGACAATCGACGGCGAGCAGCTGACAATGGAGTCTGTCGTTAGCCGTATCCCCGTGGGAATAGATCCGGCCGACAGCGCCGCCTTATTCAAGGAGATTGTAGATGTGTGGGTTTCGGAGAGGATATTGGGGGAGCTTGCCCAAAGGCAGCTCCCTAACATTGAAGAGATAGAGCGGAAAGTGGCTTCCTATCGCAATCGTCTGATAGCAAGGGAGTATCTTCGTCAAATGAGAGAAAGCAAGGAGATAAAGGTGCCGTCTGACAGCGTAAGGCGTTTTTATGATGTCCACAAAAGCGAGCTGTTGACGGAAAGACCTTTGGTGAAAGGTCTATATCTGAAAATTCCCTCATCTTCTGAATGGCTTGACGAGGTGCGTCGCCTTATGGCCGACGCCTCGGATGAGAGCATGGAAAGGATTGAATCCCATTTCGGCAGCGAGGTGCTTCAATATGATTATTTTGCAAATGTATGGGTTGACTGGCAGACGGTCGCAGACCTTATTCCCTACCGGTTTTATGACCCTGATGCGTTTCTGAAGTCCACCCGGGATTTCGAGACTTCCTACAATGGCTCCACATACATTCTTCACATAACCGATTATCTTCCATCCGGGAGCGAACAGCCTTTTGAATTTGCGAAAAGCAAAATCGAGGCTATCCTGAGGCAAATCAGTCTTTCGGCCTATGAGGAGAATCTTGTGGTTTCCCTTCTTGAAAAGGGGATAAAAGATGGAAAGGTGGTCAAGGGAGAATATGATCCGGTTTCCCACAGATTGACTCACCACGGCAAATTGGAAAAGAAAAAAGAACGACAATAATGAATAATAGAAGATTAATAATTCCTGTATTGGCAATCACCGCATTGGGTGGAGTCTGCTCATTCGCGCAGTCGAAAAAGAATATCATCGACGAAGTTGCGTGGGTAGTGGGCGACGAAGCGATATTCCGCTCGGATGTGGAGGATATGTATCAGGAGATGCGTCAGTCGGGAACAATGATACCCGGAGATCCCTACTGTGTGATTCCGGAGCAGATCGCCGTCGAGAAGCTCTATCTGCATCAGGCGAAACTTGACACGATAGAAGTGTCTGAAAGCACTGTCCGAGCGCGTGTCGAACAGCAGATAAACAATTTCATCAACCAGCTCGGATCAAAAGAGAAGGTTGAGGAATATTTCCATAAGTCGATACCGGTGCTCAGGGAATATTATGTGGAATATATGCGCAACAATGCGATAGTGCAGGAGGTCCAGAAAAGTCTGACCGAAGGGATAAAGGTGACCCCTAACGAGGTGCGCAAATATTTTGATTCACTTCCGGCCGACAGTGTCCCATATGTGCCGATGAAGGTTGAGACGCAGATCATCACCATGAATCCGAATATACCGCGTCAGGAGATAGAGGATGTAAAGGCCCGTCTGCGCGAATATGCTGACCGTGTCAACCGTGGAGAAGCAGATTTTTCGACTCTGGCTATCATGTATAGCGAAGACGGAAGTGCAATGATGGGAGGAGAACTTGGTTTCCGTCCCAAATCTGCTTATGTGCCCGAATTTGCGAATGTGGCTTTCAATCTGAGCGATCCCAAGAAAGTGTCGCGCATAGTGGAGACAGAATACGGCTACCACATCATTCAGCTCATAGAGAAAAGGGGGGAGCAGGCCAATGTGCGCCATATTCTGCTCACTCCGAAAGTCAGCTCCAAGGATCTCTCAGACGCGACCAATCGTCTTGATTCCATCCGTAAGGAGATAGTGGGTGGCGCTTTCTCGTTCGGGGAGGCAGCCGGTGTGCTTTCTCAAGATAAAGACACCCGCAACAACAACGGCATCATGATTAACGAAAACGACCGAAGCAGCCGCTTCGAGATGCAAGAGCTTGCACCCGAGATATCCAGAAAAGTGGAAAACATGAACCCGGGCGACATTAGCGAGGCGTTTGTCATGAAGAACAACAAGAATAAGGATGTAGCAGCCATAGTACGCCTGACCAACCGCATCCCGGGCCATCGCGCCAATCTTTCAGATGATTATAACCTTATCAAGAAAATGTATGAAGACCATTGCCGCGAGGAGATTCTCAAGGAGTGGCTTGAAAAGAAGATAAAGGAGACCTACGTCAGAATAGAAGAGGGATGGAACAATTGTGATTTCCGTTATAACGGCTGGATAAAGGAATACAACTGATAAAGCATTTTTGAGCCGGACATTACACCACGACAGATGAGGAAAAATCTTCACGACCGACGTCTACTGACCGTCGCCGTCCTTTCTTTGACGGCGGCCGGTTTTGTGTTTAATCTTGGGAGCAGAGCCTATGCCCAGCAGGTAAAGAAGAAGGAGGCGGAAAAAAAGCAGGAGGAGACGTACACTCGTCCGAAACCCTCACGCCCTATAAAACCGGAAATACCTTCGGCCAACCGTTACCGTCAGGATAAGATTTTCCTTGAGTATGCCGACAGCCTTTTCAAAGTAGATAATGTCTTCGACACTGTGGAACGCCAGATTGTCAAAGGAAATGTCAAATTCAGGCAGGCCGGTATGTGGATGTATTGCGATTCGGCTTATTATTATCCCACCCTCAACTCCATGGATGCTTTCGGCAATGTCAAGATGGAGCAGGGTGACACTCTTTTCGTCTATGCCGACAAACTGTTTTATGAAGGGAACGAGCGACTTGCGAAACTGCAGAACGGACCGTCGAGAGACAAGGTGAAGCTCATCAACCGGGACGTCACCCTGACTACAGACAGCCTTGACTACAGCATAGCAATGGAGCTGGGATGGTATTCCCGGTGGGGAACGATAGATGATAAGGTCAACACGTTGACCTCCCTCTATGGTGAATATTCCCCGGGAACAAAGAATGCCGACTTCTACCATGATGTCGTGCTCGTAAACAACCGCGACGGATATACCCTCCTGACTGATACTCTCCATTACAATACTGACACCCACATCGCCCGCATTGAAAGCAAGACGACAATACAGGGGCAGAACGACACAATCATAACCACCCGCGGACTCTATGACACCGAGCGGGGAAACGCGGAACTTATGTCGCGGTCAATGATCGTACATAAAGACTCCAGCGATAATGTCACAACTCTTGAGGGAGATTCAATCATCTACGACAAGACCACACGCATAAGCCGTGCTTATATGTTCAAAGACCCGTCCAAACACGGGATGCCTATGGTCTTGACAGACACAGCCCACAAGATCACACTTATAGGAGGATACGGTGTCTACAACGACTCGACCAGGGAGGCGATGGCTACAATCTATCCTCTCCTTATGGAATATTCGCAAAGCGATACCCTCTTCCTGAGGTCAGACACTATCCTGACATATATTATCACTGAGATGGTGCCTGCTTCGAGACGTTGGACAAAATCCGGACTTCCAGAACGAGACGGCAAACCGATAATCAAGGCGGATTCTACGGAACTTTGGCTTGATGAAGATGCTTTTGCCCTTATGCCTCCCATGGGAGCGCTTCCTATTCGCCTTCTTGAAGCTGCCGCTCCAAAGAAGGAAGTGAAAGCCGTGCCGACGGCTCCGATGGAGGAAACTCCGGCTTTAGAACCAATCGGTGAAGAAGAGGATGCGAATGTCATGGCGGAAGAGGAACAGGCTCAGGCTGCTGATGAAGGTCATATTATTATCGCAGAAGGTGATTTTCTGCTGAATAAGACAGATTCCTTAACTTTGACAGCTGACTCCATACCTCTCGTACCGAAGGAATTTCATGTCGCTCTCGCTTATCACAGAGCCCGCTTCTTCAAGCAGGACATACAGGGTGTGGCCGACTCCCTTGTGTTTGTGGAGGCTGACTCGATGATGTATATGTTCCGCAAACCTATCGTATGGAGCGGAGAGAGACAGGTGACAGGAAACCGTATAGACATACACTTCAACGACTCCACAGCCGATTGGGCGCTTCTTCCCGAATCCGGTATGATGTCGGAATATATAGGGGAGGACTTCTATAATCAGCTTGCCGGGAAGAAACTTCTGGCGAAGTTCTCCGGTAACGGGCTGCGCACTCTGGAAGTGTCGGGCAATGTCGAAGCTATCTTCCTCCCGCAGGAGAGCGATTCCACATATAACCGAATCGTGAACGCGGAGAGCTCTTACCTGACTATCGATATGGACAGTAACCGGATGGAAAGGCTCAAGATGTGGCCCGAGGTGACCGGTACGGTTACCCCTCTATTCCTTGTCAAGAGGTCGCAGATGTATCTGCGAAATTTCCGTTGGTGGGAATCGCTCCGTCCTGTGCGTGAATGGTATGGCGACCGTGTCCGTTGGGCAGATAATTTGGGAGAAGTGCCCGATGAACTTGAAAATTATTTCTTGTCACCCTCTGATTTCGGCGAACCGAAAACTTTTGCAGCGACCCGATTCATACGTCCTGTCTCATCTCTTACTGTGACTGATGAGGCCGTCGCGCTTGAAGAATCGGAAAAACAGCTTGAAAATCTCAATCAACAGACTCAGGAAGAGGCTCGCGAAATAGAAGAGGCGGTGAAGAAAGAGGAGTCAGAGCAGACTGAAGAAACTGAGCAGCCTGAAGGAAAGGAAGAATCGCAGGAGGCAGGTCAGACACAGGGAGCCGAACAAAAAGAGGAACCCGAAACATTGGAAAACACATTAAAGGAGAATAAGGAATGAGTGATGTCATCAGATTGCTTCCCGATTCAGTCGCTAATCAGATAGCGGCAGGAGAGGTGATTCAGCGTCCGGCGGCAGTAATCAAGGAGCTTGTGGAGAATGCCGTAGATGCCGGAGCTACGGAAATACGAATCTATCTGAAGGATGCCGGGAGAACGCTCGTGCAGGTGGTCGATAACGGCAAGGGTATGAGCGAGACGGATGCAAGAATGGCTTTCGAACGTCATGCCACCTCGAAGATTTCCGAGGCCGCAGACCTTTTTGCCCTTTCCACAATGGGTTTCCGTGGGGAAGCACTTCCCTCCATATGCGCGATTTCTCAGGTGGAGTTGAAGACAAGGATGGAGGGGTCGGCGATAGGTACGCGGCTTGTCATAAACGGTTCGCTTGTGGAAACGCAGGAGCCGGTAGTGTGCGACAAGGGCACCAACATAATGGTGAAGAATCTTTTCTTCAACACTCCCGCCCGCCGTAAATTCCTTAAATCAGACAGTGTGGAGACCTCGAATGTCATGAGGGAATTTGAAAGGCTTGCCTTGGTCAACAATCATATCAGGATGAGTATTGACACGGGTTCGAGGATTATTGACCTTCGTCCCGGCTCTTTCAAACAGCGCATCGGAGATATCTGGAAGAATAATCTCGACCTTCATCTTCTCCCTATCGATGTAGACACTTCCTTGATAAAGATAAACGGTTTTATTTCCCGCCCCGAGTATGCCCGGAGAAGGAATCCGCTGCAATATCTTATAGTGAACGGCCGGAATATGAGGCATCCTTATTTTCATAAGGCGATAATGAACTGCTATGAGTCGTTGATAGCTTCTGACACGCAGCCGTGCTATTTTTTGAAATTCGAGGTTGACCCGGGTTCGATCGACGTGAATATTCATCCGACGAAGAATGAAATCAAGTTTGAATATGAACAGGAGATATGGCCAATCCTTCAGGCTTCAGTGAAAGCGGCCTTGGGGAAATATGGAGCTGTGCCTTCAATAGATTTTTCAAGCGATGTTCTCCCTGTCGACCCGCTTCCGACCGGAGAAATACCTGAACAGCCCACGCTTGATATCCCGGAAAACTATAATCCTTTCGCGGATGCTGTGCCGGGAGGCACATTTGACGGCGGAGAGTTTCTCGGAAGGTCATCCCTTAACGGGAGTGGGCATGGGAGAGGAAGAGGCGGGTCATTCCGGCGGCAGGAAACTCCGGTTTCAAACTGGGACACACTTTACGCTGATTTTCTGAGAGGGAAAAAGGAAGCTGAATCCTTTGACCCTCCGGAGATACGCGAAGAGGAGAACGAAGCTCCGGCCACTTTGCCCGAAATGGGAGAGCAGACGGTGGTGAATGCTTTCTGTATGCAACATGCCTTGAAATATATCATCACGTCGTCTCGCGAGGGATTGATAATAATTGATCAGCATCGTGCCCATGTGAAGATTCTCTTCGAGCAGTATAAGATGAAAGCCGAGCAGGGAAGTCTGGTTTCGCAAGGGATAATGTTTGCCGAAACTCTTACTCTTGATCCGGAGCATCGTGAGGCTTTGAACGAAGTGAGTGAAGAACTCGTGAAAATGGGTTTTGCTCTCGAATATGATGAAGGGGACAGATGGAGGATTACGGCTGTGCCCTCCATCCTCAAGAACATCGATCCGCGTGATATTATTCTCCGCATACTTGAGTCTGTCATGGAGGATGGAGTGAATTATGGAGTTGACGGCAAGGGGTCGATAGGGCTTACGGAGAAAGTGGCTCTCGTCATGGCTCGCACATCGGCGATTCAAAGAGGCAAAAAACTTTCTGATGATGAAATGGAGCATATTGTCGGAGAACTTTTTTCCCTTCCGGACCCTGCTTACACCCCTAACGGCAACAGAGTGTATTGTCTTCTTGAGGATAAGAAACTTGAAGCCATGTTCAGAAATTAAAAGCAATGCCCGACTCGTAAGAGCCGGGTATCGTTTTATAATTAAATTATTTTCCGAAATTATGACGGGCAGAGTAGAAGAGTTCGAAATAGCGTTTCATATTTTCAAGTTCCCACCATTTGCATATATCCACCGGTGTGTGGTCAAGGTTGTAAATTTTAGCATTCTCCATCGATAGGATAAAGGGGGAGTGGGTGGAAATCAGAAACTGGCAATTGCCATATCTGGCAAGATAGGTGATGATGGAAGCCAATTTGATTTGAAATTCACAAGACATACTGTTTTCAGGCTCGTCAAGGAGATATAGTCCCGGCTTTTCAAGGAGTTCGGAGAGTTTCATCAAAGCTGTCTCCCCGTTGGAGAAACCACGCTCCATTTTTCCTACGGAGTTGATTAGGAGTTTGTTGAAAGAATTTGAACGGCTTCGCTGCGGATTCCGAGCCTTTCTCAATTCCACTCCGAGTTTGAATTTTTCAACGTTGTAGCCGGTCTCGAAGTTAAGATGAGTCGGTAGTTCTTCCGGCGCGATATATTCATCCATTAGGCAACGACTCTTCTGAAGTTTTCGATCGTTATCACGCCGAAGTTCGTGCATCCAGTAGAATATGTCGTCGCTGGTGAGAACTGTGGTTATATCGGAAATATTATAATCCCTCACTTTTTTCTTGGATTTTGCAACAGAATCACCAATAACCACCGGAGAGACCCTATATTGGCATCGGGAGACATATTCCTGGAAATATGGACTGGAGTTGAACATAGAATTTCGGTCGGCGTGCAGTTTCTCACTTATTACATTGATGATAGTGGATTTTCCAGAACCGTTTCCACCATATAGGATAGTGATAGGCTCGAAATCTATTGACCATAACTCCATTTCAGAAGTCAGATGAAACGGGTAGGTATGTTCGTCGAAGAACGAACCTCTTGGCTGCATATTGCTTAGATTGTCTGCTTGCAGATCAGGGAAGAGGAATTTTTCAAGATAAATCATAATGTTGAATGTTTTTTCAGAAGCAAATTTAATAAATAAAAACCATTGAGGCAAAAAATATAGAGAAAGAGAAAAAGACCTCACGGCTCTTTCATTTAAGGAAACATCCGCCACCAACTCAGCGTCATGATCATTCTTATGATACTTGGGCGGACCTGTGGGCATGTAGGACGTGCCGATATAATAGCGTTTGGCAGACACAATCAAAATAAATTCCGGAACCACTGGTCTATAGGGATTATGCATTGGCGGCTTGACGTAAATCTTTTACAAGATAAGATTAAACGTAAGTCGGCAAGCGCTGCCCGCAACCTCAATACTATTCAAAGAACTGTCCTTTCCTGATTTTCCGTATGGAAAGGACGGCGCAAAAAGAAAGCCGATAAGCAAAAAGGTATGGCAGAACTAATGAAAAATATCTCGATGAGCTTTTCTCAGCTTATTCGCTTTTTAGCCAAAAATGAAAAAAATGGAATTTTGATAAAAAAATAACTTTATGAAATACTAATATAAAAAATCCGATTCGAACTGAACCGGGTAAGGGAGATTATGTCGTGATTTTAAGTTTAAATGAAAGAGCCGTGTGCTTACGATTATTTTTCTCTCAGATTTACTTGTTGTTTGAAAAAATATGAGTAATTTTGCGCCGTCTCAGGTTTTGTGTGCATCGCAAGATGCCATGAATTAAAAGGGAATCAGGTGAGAATCCTGAACAGACCCGCTAC
>JAAVDJ010000037.1 GCA_014801875.1 Bacteroides sp.
AGTTAAATATATAGCGCGCTATATTTGTTAGAACAATCGGACACTCGTAATATACTGAGTGCCCGATTGTTATATGGTGTAACTCCCAAACTCCGGAAGATAGCACTAAATATCCGATTATTTATTAAATTTGCAAAAATTAATGAAGCTGTGCGAATGTGTGGCTTCAATATAGGACTATCCGGAATGAAACAACAGGTAACTTGGAACTGGCTGGCCGTAATCCTGACCCTCGGAACAATGCTGCTTTTGGTGATTGGAATGATGGCCACACGCGATGACCCTACGAAATATTATTTTCTCGGCTTCCTGCTGCTGGGTTTGCTGGCAATGAATTGGTTTTATTCCCCAAGAGCTATAGCCACGGAGGATAATTCTATCGTAGTTTGCCGCCGGCTGAAGAGAAAGAAATTGCAGTTTTCCGATATAAAGAGCATTTCTTATTATACTCCACAAGTATTCAGCGGTTTGAAATTATGTGGCAGTGGTGGCTTTGGCGGATATTGGGGCTGGTATTCCGCAGCTGATATCGGCACATATTTCGCCTACTTCGGTGATCCCAACTCCTGCTTCCTCATAGAGTTGAAAAACGGACGAAAGTATGTTCTCGGTTGCGATAATCCTGAGTCCATTATCGAAGAGGTCAAAAAGGGTATAAATAATTCAAAATGAGAAAAGCGCCGGAAAAAGGATCAGATTCCTCTTTCCGGCGCTTCCGATATCTTAAACTTATCGATTCCTTTAGAAATCGAATTTTTCGAGAGTCATGCTGGCTGCATCATGCAGTACGGGAGAAAGACGTTTGTAATGGTCAGTCTCGGTGTGTCCTTTGAGGGCTTCCTCCGATTCCCAGGTCTCTACAATCATCAGACGGTCGCTATTGGTCAGCGAGCCATATAGGTCATAAGAGATGCACCCCTTGTCGCGCAAAGAGAATGCTACGAGTTCGGTGGCAGCTTCTATTGCCTTTTTTCTTTTCTCCTCAGTCTCAGTGATGAGCGATACATTCAGTCTTATCATAACTTTTATTTTTATTAAAGTTTCAAACAGCCTTCCGGCATCTTGAAACAAGGATTTTATATAATATATTGGGTTTATATCAAAAGCAACTTCACTATTATAACAAAATAAACCCGTGATAGGTTGATGCAGATTTTTCAGAAAGAGCTCTCTATCAAAGATACCAACTCGACAAATTGTTAAGAATGATATTACTTACTTTCCCGATTCTTACTTTTGGAGGATAATTTTGGCCCAGTTCGGCAGATTGTCAGTGTAAGATTTCGCAATCTCTCCATTGCTCATCCGGAACAAAAGTCTGGCTTCGGTATTCTCGATTGAGTTGTCGTATACATAAAGCCTATCAACGTATGGAGCTAACGCTGTGCAGTTGGCTATAGATTTGTCATACCGAGATATGATTTTGGGAATAGGTACATCATGTCCTCCATTCAGAACACGGTTTGCAACACGCTTTGCATTGATTGTAGGAGATTCAGTAGAAACGAAGAACAGGCGAACAAAGAATCCGGCTTCCTTTGCTCTGAGAATATAAGCGACCTTATCTGTAGCAGACATCACAGTCTCAAAGATATGGCTCTTACGTTTTGCAAGGCATTTTTCTCGCCAATCGTTACAATAATTAGCCGCTTTGAGAACAGCTTCTCGGTCGTTCCAATCTCCGAAAATGTCACGGGCTACATTATCCGGATTGATATATTCCGAATCCTCTAACCACTCGTGATGAAGAATTTTGGAAGTCACAGAAGTTTTGCCCGACCCGTTAGGTCCGGCAATTACAATTAGCACGGGACGATGTTCACTTGTTGCCACTGCGAAGTCGATTAATCATTTCTTCAACTCTGAGGCGAGCTTCATGCGAGGCAGCCTCTATACCGGCAGTTACACGTTCGGCAGCCCGGCGAGTGCTTTCGCGGGCATCCTCGGCAACTTCACGCATGATCTGTGCCATACGCTCATCGCCCGGCTCCTCCATCGACGTAAGCCGATAACTGTTCATTTGTTCTTCTGACATATCTTGTCTTCTTTTATGATAAAACGCTAAAGTTATAAAAAAAGTACGTAATAGAGGGTATTGTTTCTGACACGATTTCGTGCATATGTCCATTCCCTAACCTTACATGTGATGACGTCAAATTTGAGATCTCCACATCAAAAAATTTAAGAGAAATTTTTAAGACCCCAATCCTCCTTGTGGGTTGAGGTCTTAAAGAATATTCGTGGATAAGAGCGGTTAAAATAAAAAAGGAATGCAATCCAATCGAATCGCACTCCTTTTTATTATGATTTCAATAATCTACGCGGAGATTACTTCACTTCCTCGAAGTCTACGTCAGTGATATCCTTTTCCTCGTTGTGAGGAGCCTGCGCACCAGGCTGAGGTCCTGCCTGAGCACCTGCCTGCTGTGCGTTGGCGATGTCCTGAGCGGCTGCCTGGAATGCATCGTTCACTGCCTTTTCAGCAGAATCGATGTCTTCTACAAGCTGGTTCTTGTGAACCTCTTTCAGGCGGTCGATAGCTGACTGGATAGCTGCTTTCTTGTCAGCCGGAATCTTGTCGCCGAGCTCATCAAGCTGCTTCTGGCTCTGGAATGCCATTGAATCAGCATGGTTGAGCTTGTCGATTCTTTCCTTAGCTTTCTTATCAGCCTCCTCGTTAGCCTTAGCCTCGTCACGCATACGCTGGATTTCTGCATCGCTCAGACCGCTTGAAGCCTCGATACGGATAGACTGTTCTTTACCGGTAGCCTTATCCTTAGCGGATACGTTAAGAATACCGTTTGCATCAACCTCGAAGGTCACCTCAATCTGAGGAACGCCACGCGGTGCGGGAGCGATACCTGAAAGATTGAACTCACCAAGGAGTTTGTCATCAGCTGCCATAGGACGCTCACCCTGGAGGACACGGATAGTAACCTCAGGCTGGTTATCCTGTGCAGTTGAGAATGTTTCGCTCTTACGGGTCGGGATAGTGGTGTTTGCCTCGATAAGTTTGGTCATCACGCCACCGAGAGTCTCGATACCGATTGACAAAGGCACAACGTCAAGAAGAAGCACATCCTTCACATCGCCGCTGAGCACACCACCCTGGATGGCTGCGCCGATTGCTACGACCTCATCAGGGTTAACACCCTTGTTGGGTTCCTTGCCGAAGATTTCCTTAACCTTTGCCTGGATGGCAGGAATACGAGTTGAACCACCAACGAGGATAACCTCATCGATCTCAGATGCTGAATAACCTGCATCCTTAAGAGCGTTCACACAAGGAGCTACAACTGCGTCGATGAGCTTGTGTGCGAGCTGCTCGAACTGGCTTCTCGTAAGGGTCTTCACAAGGTGTTTCGGACCGCTTGCTGTAGCCGTGATATAAGGAAGGTTGATCTCTGTGGAGGAAGAGCTTGAGAGCTCAATCTTAGCCTTCTCGGCAGCTTCCTTAAGACGCTGCATGGCCATAGGATCCTGACGAAGATCTACACCCTCATCTTTCTTGAATTCGTCAGCGAGCCAGTCGATGATAACGTTATCGAAGTCATCACCACCGAGGTGGGTATCGCCGTTTGTTGATTTCACCTCAAACACGCCGTCGCCGAGCTCAAGGATAGAGATATCGAATGTACCGCCACCAAGGTCGAACACTGCGATTTTCTGTTCTTTGTCGCTCTTGTCAAGACCGTATGCAAGAGCCGCTGCTGTAGGCTCGTTGACGATACGTTTTACCTTAAGACCTGCAATCTCGCCGGCCTCTTTAGTAGCCTGACGCTGGGAGTCATCGAAATATGCCGGTACAGTGATAACTGCCTCTGTCACTTCCTGACCGAGATAATCCTCAGCTGTCTTCTTCATTTTCTGAAGAATCATTGCTGAAATCTCCTGCGGGGTGTAATCACGGCCGTCGATATCTACCTTCGGCATATTGTTCTGGCAAACCACTTTATAAGGAACGCGCTTGATTTCATCCTCGACCTTTTCGCAGGTCTCGCCCATGAAACGTTTGATAGAATAAATTGTTCGGGTCGGGTTTGTAACAGCCTGACGTTTTGCAGGGTCACCTACCTTACGCTCGCCGCCATCTACGAATGCCACTACGGAAGGAGTGGTGTTACGTCCTTCGTTGTTAGGAATCACAACGGGGTCTTTACCTTCGAGAACTGCAACGCAGCTGTTGGTGGTACCCAAGTCAATACCAATAATTTTTCCCATAATATTGTCTATAATTAGTAATTTTGATTTTTCAGCTTTATCTTGGTGGGATCGTTTTCCCATCCGTTCAATTTATAAACAAATAGCGTGCTAAATGTTTCATTTTGAATACCGGATTTATACGATTTTTAACGTAAAATTAAGATTCTCAATAAGTAAATTTAAATAGCCTAATTTCAGGGATATGCGCCGGAATGACAAAAACGGCAATCTTTCTGACATTATCAGCAAAATTATTGCTCGCTCAAAACGGAGGAAGGGGAGCTTGAAGATGGGGGAGGGGCGGGGAAGGAGAATATGCGTGGTTGAGAGTAGGGTTGAGATTTTTTTCAGCCTTTTATTAAAAAAATGTATTGAGCAAGTGAAAAATAAATAAAAATTTGTTAACTTTGCAGCCTGAATATTCCGCTTTTCCTATTTATTGGTTGCCCGTAGGGGTGCGGGGTCTTCAGCAAGAAAAATACTTGATGAATATGAAATTATTGCAAGAGAAGCTGTCGAAATATGATGCGCCGCAGAAGGCGATGGCAGCCGGAGTATACCCTTATTTCCGCCCTATATCCAGCGAGCAGAACACTGAGGTGCTTATGAACGGCAAGAAAGTGTTGATGTTCGGTTCCAACAGCTATATGGGCTTGACCAATCATCCGAAAGTGATTGAGGCCGCTGTCGAGGCTACTAAAAAATATGGCACCGGTATGGCCGGTTCCCCTTTCCTTAATGGTACGCTTGATATTCATAAGGAGCTTGAGGCCAGGCTTGCCGACTATGTAGGAAAAGAAGACGCTATGTTGTTCAGCACCGGTTTCGGCGTGAACCTCGGAGTGGTTTCTTCTCTTACAGGACGCGAAGATTACGTCATTCTCGATGAGCAGGACCATGCTTCTATCATTGAAGGTCGACGCCTCTCAATGTCGAAATATCTCAAATATCGCCATAATGACATGGAGAGCCTCGAGGCTCAGCTGAAAAAATGCGATCCTGACAAGGTGAAGCTTATCGTAACTGACGGTGTGTTTTCTATGGAGGGCGACGTCGCAAATCTTCCTGAGATTGTTCGTCTCGCTAAGGAATATAACGCTTCAGTGATGGTGGATGAGGCTCACGGTATCGGTGTCTTCGGTAAAGGTGGTCGCGGCACGTGCGACCATTTCGGCGTCACGAAGGATGTTGACCTCATAATGGGCACATTCTCTAAATCGTTCGCTTCTATCGGCGGGTTTATCGCTACTGATAAAGTAATTACAAATTTCCTCCGTCATCACGCACGTTCCTATATTTTCACTGCAAGTATAACCCCCGGGGCTACCGCAGCCGTCAACGCCGCTCTTGACATCATGATCAACGAGCCCGAGCGTCAGGAACATCTCTGGAATATCACAAATTTTGCGCTTGAGCAGTTCCGCGAGATGGGGTGTGAAATCGGACATACTTCAACTCCCATCATCCCTCTTTTCATCCGCGATGACTACAAGACTTTCCATGTCACTCGTGACCTCCTCGATGAGGGTGTGTTTGTAAACCCGGTGGTTACTCCGGCTGTTGCGCCTCAGGATACGCTAATCCGCTACTCCCTTATGGCTACTCACACCAAGGAGCAGGTGGAGCGTTCCATCGAGGCTATCCGCAAGGTCTTCAAGAAACACGAAATTATCAAGTGATAATCCCGATAAATCAAACAGAAGGAGCCGCAGACAAATCAGTCTGCGGCTCCTTCTGTTTGATGGCTTCTCTTTTATTGAAGGCGGAAGTTTATTGAAGGCGGAAGCTTTCCATTTCTGTTCCTCTGGAAGTTTTCACGTTGATATCTTTAGTAAAGATGCGATAGCTGATCGACAACCCGAATCCATGAAAATCATTGGTTCCTCTTGTCCCTCGCGTGATGTTTCCATAGGCATACCAGCTGTTGTTGTAATGGGCCTTATGCAGAATGTCTGTGAACTTTGCATTGATGTTAAGCCTGTCTTTAAGGAGAGAGACTGTCATTCCCGCAGTAAGGTCGTTTGCCGATCTTTGTGTTAAGATTAGCTCGGAATGTCTTCCTTGAAAGGCGAACGAGGCATAGAATCCTATTGTATTGGAAAGACGGTAGGTCAGGTTGGCATTCGCATAGAAGGAGATATTGTTGTTGTTGTTGACTTCGTCCTTATATGAATACTTCCCCCTGGAAAACCTCATTGAGCCCTCGGCATAGAGATTGAATTTATTTATGGATTTGGAGTATGACAGACTGAGAGTGGTGTTGGATTGCTTGGTGAAATTCACCTCTTTCATCACGATCACCGGGCTGTCCGGATAAAGTTGTTCCGATATGTTGACGCGCGGACTGTCCGTATGCCTCCAGTTGACGCTAAAAGTGAAATCCCTCCAGCTCAGGCTTCCGCGCAGGGCATTGGTGATGGATGCTCTCAGTTCCGGATTTCCCTCGCTGAATGTATACTGGTCTTGATAGATAAGCCCGTTTCCGATAGCACCGATATTAGGTTGCGAGACCGACCGGCTGTAGCGTACATAACCATTGACTGCACTCCCTGAATACGTCATAGACAAGGATGGGTAAAATTCCGATTGGTGATAGTTATTCTCTGCTGAATTGCCTCCGGACTGAATGGTATTGACTGAACGATGAAGGTAGATATAGGTCACTCCGGCCGAAAGTCTGAACTTTCCGTAAGTCCCGCTTAATGTAGCGTAGGCTTGGGGCTGATGTTCATCGATGTCTGAATTCAGACCGTACTTCCCTGACACTGAGCCGGACTCCTTTGAGTCAGTGATACCTTTTGAGTGAATGTAGGAATATCTAAGTCCGCTGTTAAGACGGAGTTTCAACGGGAGGTTGACGTTTAGTCTCAGATTTGATTTCAGCAGTGTGTAGTTATTATGTCGGTAAGTTTCCCCTCGGGCGATGTTTTCTTCCGTTGTCTCTATGTTTTCCGGAATAGAAGTGGAGGTGGAATTTTCATGTCCGGTTTTAAACAAGGCATCCTGAATGAATGCCAATGTCCATTTTTTCCCGATATGATTATATTGGAGGGTTACATTATGCAGATTGCTTTGCTGCTTTTGAAAATCATCGTATAATGATATTTCCTTACCATTGCCATCGGTTTCCTCATCATCTGTGCCGATAATTTTATTAATGTCGTTCTCATAATTATAATAATATTCCAATCCCAGACGGTTTCGTCTATTGATATTGAAATCCGTTCTCCATCTGACCCATTGAGGACCGGCCGACTTCAAGCGGTCTTGTCGGTTTTGGGTAAGCGACAGAATGCCGTTGTCGGTATAGATATCTCGGAAATAGGACTCCCTGTTTTCATTCTGGGATAGCCCGGTAGAATAGTCCAGCTCACTTAAGAATCTCCCTGCTTTGAATCCAAATGTAAATCCCGGGAAGTCACTTACTCTTCTTTTTATAGTCAGTGAGTTGTGCACATCTAAAGAAAGAAAATCGTTTAATGGTTTATTTAATATGATTTCCACAACAGGTTTTCCCGTTGCGGAATACTCAGCGTCCGGATTCCGGTCAATTTTTATCTCCTTTACCATATTGCTCCGAACCATCGTCATGACTCTTTGAGCATCCACCTCTTTTCCTGCCATGACAAAAATAGGAGTGCCCAGTTCATTCACTTCTATTCCGGAGGGTCCTAAATGTAATCCCGGGGTCTGAGCAAGCATATCCTCTCCTGAACCCATTTTTTCAAGAAGAGTCCCTTTGACCCTTACAGTGGTGACGCTCCCCTCAGTCTTTACTACCGGAACTTTCCCTTTCACAATAATCTCCTTTAAAGCCTGAGTGGAATCATTATTTTCCAAAGTAATAGCGAAGCCATTTTCTGCTCCTGCCAGCAGTAACCACAATCCAACAAACCCACATACCGAATTTCTTCTCATATAAATAATTCTTTTAGCTTTGTGATCTATTATTTATTTTGTCATATATCCAAAAAGATAATAATTATAATAAATCAAATCCAAAATTTACTAACTATGTAAATAAATTACGAATAATTATAAATAGTTACAGAAGAATTCATGATTTAATTATTACAATACAAATATAGTTAAAATTATAAAAAAACTATTATATATAACACTTTTTAACAAATCTATTAGGTTAATAGATTTAACCGGAATATGCAGTTAATCATTTATCGAAGGGTTTTAAAAACTAAATCGTTATTTAAAAAGGTTGGATAGCGAATTTGAGGGGACAATATTTTGCAGGAAAGAATGATTGAATTAATTTCGCGGTAAGAAACTCAGTTTAAGAAGTTGTTTAAATTTTTTACGGGGTTGTTTATTTTTATAAAGATTTCTTTAAAAAAGAGACCTCTTTGCCCGTCTTCAGCCATCTTTCGGGATGCTTTTTCATCTCTCATCGGTCGTTTAGCTCGCTAAACTTCCTCTTCGAGCTAAAAAATCACCTCCGAAATCTGGCTAAATCCTGACAAAGAAAAAGTTTAAACAACTTCTAATTTAGACAGGGGGTATTCTCTCCAAAAGTGAGTCTCATGATTGAATTAAAAAACATGATAACATATGGAATTTAATGATTTGAAAAACTTGATGATGTCTGACCGTACCGTACGTCGTTTCAGAGAGTCCGAACATATTCCGGTAGAGACATTAGGGAAAGTCGTCGAACTTGTGCGCTACTGTCCCTCCGGCCGCAATGCACAACCTTTACGCTATGTGATTGTCACCTCTGAGGATGATAAAGAGAAAGTGTATCCTTTGCTTAAATGGGCCGGATATTTCTCAGATTGGGACGGTCCTGAAAAGGGGGAAAGACCTGCCGCATATATAATCCAATGTCTCGACACAAAATATGGCAACAATTGCCTTTGCGACGATGGATTGCAACTTGAAGCCATGACTCTGGGACTTCGCACATTAGGGATAGCGGGATGTATCATAAAAGCATTTGATTCCATCAAACTTCATGAAGAGCTCCGAGTGGGGGAGAGGTATCTCCCGCGCTACGTCCTTGCAGTAGGGTATCCGGCTGAAAATGTCGAGTTAGAGGATATGGATGGCTCCGAGGATGCCGACTTCAAGTATTACCGCACGTCGGACGGGACTCACCATGTGCCGAAACGCCCCCTTTCAGAATTGATTTTAAAGGTTGACAATTGATTGCCCGAAGTATATTGAGGTTTAAACTGAAAGAAAATTATTACAGAAGGTAAAATAATGTGGGAATTATTTTGCAAGATTGCTTATTTGAATTAATTTCGCAAAATAAACCCTCTCTCATAAAAATAAAAGAGAAAAATCAAAAACTCAATATAGACGATGGTATATAAATTTAAATTAGTCAGCGATGAGGTCAGCAACTTCTCGCGAGAAATAGAAATTGATTCCACTGCCTCTTTCCTTCAGCTCCGTAATGCCATTCTTGACAGTGTAGGGTATTCTAAGAATGAGATCAACTCTTTTTTCCTCTGTGATGATCAGTGGAACCGCAAAGAGGAAATAACATATATCGACATGGGTAGCTCAAGCGATCAGGATGTGTGGGTGATGGAAGACACTCCTCTTAATGAGTTTATCGAGGAAGAGGGTCAGAAACTCACCTTCGTTTTCGAATATCTGACCGAACGATCCTTCTTCATGGAGATGAAGCAGGAGATTCCCGGCAGAAACCTTTCGGAGCCTATATGCACTATGAAGCGTGGAACGCCTCCTCCGGAGCATACTCCAATGGATGATTTTGAAAAGCAGGTTGAGGCCGCCACTGCAAAGACTCAGATTGATGATTTCGATCTTGATATTGACAATCCTTATGACGAAGCAGGCTTCAACGACGACGAACTCACCGGCTTCGATGAAATGGACTTCTCAAATTAAGGCTCCATAAGATTTGACAAAATAAGATGCGCCCCGGCTTACGGAAAAAGCCGGGGCGCGTCGTTTTTATAATATCTAAATCTGGGTTTCTAAATCATCTACCGAACAATCTGCCGAAAAGAGACTTCTTTTCTTCCGGCCTCATATGGACCCTCATCTGGCCATCCTCTTTCCCAAGGAAAAGAATATGGTCGCGGAAGACGAAGGCCACCATCTTGTCGAATTCCAGGACGGCATTCATGCTCCTTATAAGGAAGCGTCTGAAAGGGTTGAATTCCTCCAAATCGTTCAGGATGATTTCAAAATCGTCCGACTCTATGGAGTGGTGAGCCTGCAGCATCGGCAAAAAATAGTCGAGCCTTAAGTCTTCCCTTCTCTTATGCGGCTTCCCGAATTTCTTATATATTTCTTTTATTACGCTATCAGTAATCATTTCATACAAGCAATCGGATCAGAAGAAAGCTGAGGCATAGTTTTTGACGTGGAATCTTGGTCATGCTAAACCTACATCTATATAACATTTAGTAAACATATACGGTTCACCTCAGAATGTTAAAAAAGCACGGAGCTATTTTTTTGTCAGCTCCGTGCTTTTTATTCAGGTATTTAGAATTTCTCCTGATTGCGTTATAAGATGGGCTGATCACCCTAAGAAGCTCAACAGTACGCCGGCTGCAACAGCAGAACCTATCACACCTGCCACATTCGGACCCATGGCATGCATCAGAAGATAGTTGGTGGGGTCATATTCCAGACCAAGATTGTTGGAGATTCGCGCTGCCATTGGCACTGCCGATACTCCGGCGTTACCGATGAGCGGATTGATCTTCTTGTCTTTTGATAGGAAAAGGTTGAACACCTTCACTGACAGCACGCCGGCTGATGATGCGATGATGAACGCAAGGAAACCGAGGCCGAATATCTTCAGTGTGTCAAACGTAAGGAATTTGTCTGCCTGGGTGGAGGCGCCTACGGTGAGTCCGAGGAGGATAGTGACGATATCGGTCATGGCGTTGCTGGCTGTCTTGGCCAAACGGGTAGTCACCCCGCTCTCGCGAAGAAGGTTGCCGAAGAAAAGCATACCGAGAAGGGGTATGCCTGAGGGAACGACGAAACAAGTGAGCATAAGCCCTACGATTGGGAAGATAATCTTCTCGTTCTGGCTAACAACTCGGGTCGGTTTCATCTTTATCAGGCGCTCCTGCTTGTTGGTGAAGAGACGCATCAGTGGCGGCTGAATCAATGGGATGAGAGCCATATATGAATAGGCCGACACTGCAACCGCTCCCAACAGATTGGGATTGAGCTTGGAAGTAGTGAAGATGGCTGTCGGGCCGTCCGCACCGCCGATAATGGCGACACATCCTGCTGAAAGAGGGTCAAAGCCACACAGGAGGGAGAGCATATACGCCCCGAAGATACCGAACTGCGCGCATGCTCCGATAATCATCAGCTTCGGATTGGCCAAAAGCGCGGAGAAGTCGGTCATCGCTCCGATGCCAAGGAAGATCAAGGGTGGATACCAACCGCGCTCCACACCATTGTAGAGGATGTTGAGCACTGAGCCGGGTTCATAGATACCGATCTCCATACCCGGCTGGAAGGGGATGTTGCCGATAAGCATACCGAAACCGATGGGCACCAGAAGGAGGGGTTCGAAATTCTTCTTGATGGCGAGCCACACGAAGAAACAACCCACTGCGAGCATCACTAAGTTTTCCCACTCGCAATTATAGAAGCCGGTGAACTCCCAGAAGGTCTGCACCGTCTGGCGCATGAACTCACCGAACGAATAAGTTTCTGCTAAAATCATAATGAATTAATTGAGGGAGCAGGGAGCATCAGCCAAGCACCATAATGTCGCCATCCTGAGGCACTGCATCTCCTACGTTGACAAGAATCTGTTTAACTACGCCGCCCTTCTGTGTGTGGACGTCGTTCTCCATTTTCATGGCCTCAAGCACACATACGGTGTCGCCGGGTGCTACTGTGTCGCCTACTTTGACCTTGAAGCCTGTGATAGTGCCGGGAAGCGGCGCCTGCACCTTGTAGCCCGCTGCCGTGGGTACGGTCGGAGTAGCGATAATCTTTTCTCCGGACTCTGTGCGGGGGGCCTTCATGGGGCTCTTTACCGGCTGGGATATTCTTGTCTTGGCGGCCGGGGCTTTCTCCAGCTGCACATTATAGGGCACACCATTAACTTCTACATGCACCTGGTCGCCTTCCGGTTCGCCAACCTTTACTGTGAATTTGGTGCCATTGATGGTGTATTTATATTCTTTTAATGTCATGTCGGGTATTAACGTTGAAAGGTTAAATGGAAAAGAGGAAAGATGGAGGTTATAGGCCGAAGCCGTTACGCTTTACTGACGGCTCTCGTCGTATGTTGTAGATTTTGGAGTTCCAGGGGGAATAGGCGCGTTTCATCCGGCGGATGGTGAGGATGGTGTCCTCATAGTCGTGTCCGCCTTGGAAATGTTCGGCAAGAGCCATGGAAATCGCGGCGATAACTTCGCCGGAGTCTACTTCATGATGTTCTTCTTCTGCAATAATGTTTGCCGATTTTGCCTGGCGTTTGTTGCGTGAGAGAAGTTTTTCTGATATTTTTCCAAAGCACATGAAGAGGAGCGAGAGAATCACGAGTGCGCCGATGACGATACACATTGCAATGATTGTGATGGCACCTCCCCAGGAGTCGTTTACGGCCGCGTTGTGTGCTTTCTCTGCCTGGGTCATCTTCTTGGCTACGGAGCTTTCCTCAATGGTATTGACTTCCTCGCTTGGAGTAGGGTCGGCCTCGATTTGGGTCTGTCCGTCGTTCGCGGGGGCTGCCTCTTCTATGGCGACAACCTGTTCGACGACGACAGCTTGCCCGTCTTCCGGAGCCCCTGCCGCCTTTATCCCGGTGGGGGTGGCGGCAAGGGTCAGGAATAAGGCCGCTGTAAGAATTATTTTTTTCATATAGCGGTGATTAGACTTTAGTGTCACGACAGATTACAGAGGAATGTTGCCGTGCTTCTTCGGAGGATTGTTCAGCTTCTTGGTGGCAAGCATCTGAAGTGCTCGAATCACGCGGAAACGGGTGTTGCGCGGTTCAATAACATCATCGATGTAGCCATACTTGGCTGCATTGTAGGGATTGGCAAACAGTTTGCGGTATTCTGCCTCTTTCTCTGCCTTGAATGCAGCGGGATCTTCTGCTGTCTTTGCTTCCTTGGCATAGAGCACTCCAACTGCGCCTTCTGCTCCCATGACTGCGATTTCGGCGGTTGGCCATGCGTAGTTGATGTCGCCACGCAGCTGCTTGCAGCTCATAACGATGTGGGCGCCGCCATAGCTCTTGCGAAGTGTCACTGTAACCTTAGGCACAGTTGCCTCGCCGTAGGCATAGAGAAGTTTTGCGCCGTGGAGAATCACACCGTTGTATTCCTGGCCGGTGCCGGGGAGGAAGCCGGGAACGTCTACGAGTGTCACCAACGGAATGTTGAAGGCGTCGCAGAAGCGGACGAAGCGCGCTGCCTTGCGTGATGCGTTGGAGTCAAGCACACCGGCGAGCACCTTGGGCTGGTTGGCCACGATACCTACTGATTGACCGTTGAAGCGAGCAAAGCCGATGATGATATTCTTCGCGAAATCTTTCTGCACCTCAAGGAATTCTCCGTTATCCACGATTGACCCGATCACCTCATACATATCGTAGCTCATCTTTGCGCTCTCCGGGATAATGTCGTTGAGGTTGTCCTCAAGACGGTCGATGGGATCGTCGCATGCCACAAGTGGTGTCTCCTCCATATTGTTCTGGGGGATGTAGCTGAGGAGCTTACGGATGATGAAGAGGGCTTCCTCTCCGTTTTCAGCTGCGAAGTGTGTCACGCCGCTCTTGGTAGAGTGTACTGAAGCTCCGCCGAGCTGCTCCTGAGTCACGTCCTCTCCGGTTACGGTCTTCACGACGGTCGGCCCCGTGAGGAACATATAGGAAATACCCTTGGCCATGATAGTGAAGTCGGTGAGGGCAGGGCTGTAGACAGCGCCGCCGGCACACGGGCCGAGGATTGCTGAAATCTGGGGAATCACGCCGGACGCGAGGATGTTGCGCTGGAAAATCTCCGCATATCCTGCGAGAGCGTTGATGCCTTCCTGGATACGTGCGCCGCCTGAGTCGTTAAGACCGATGACGGGAGCGCCCATCTTCATGGCCATATCCATCACCTTGCAGATCTTGAGAGCCATTGTCTCGGAAAGAGAACCTGCATTTACGGTGAAGTCCTGAGCGAAGACATAGACGAGACGACCCTCGATTGTGCCGAAACCTGTCACGACGCCGTCGCCGAGGAAATGTTTTTTCTCCATGCCGAAGTTTGTGCAACGGTGTGTCACAAACATATCGAGCTCTTCGAAGCTTCCTTCGTCAAGCAGCTGGGCGATACGCTCGCGGGCTGTATATTTCCCTTTGGAGTGCTGTTTCTCGATGGCTTTCTCGCCACCGCCGAGACGCGCTTGGGCGCGTTTGTCGATCAGCTCCTGAATTTTTTCCTGTGCTGTGGTCATTATTCTTAGGATTTAAGAAATGTTTGTTGTGATAATGGAGAGAATTTAACACCCTTTCCCGGATGGATCCTCACAGAGCTCTGTGAGCACTGCTTCGGTGGATTTCGGATGCAGGAAGGCTATCTGAAGCCCGTCCGCTCCTTTGCGGGGTGCCTTGTCTATTAGTTTCACACCTTTCTCCTCGACCTCGGCAAGAGCGTTGTCAACACCGTCTTCTACTGCGAATGCAATGTGGTGCATTCCGCCGCGACCGCCATTCTTTTCGATGAATTTTGCTATGGTGCTGTCGGGTGATGTGGCTTCAAGCAACTCTATCTTGACATCCCCAACCTTGATGAAGGCGGTGGTCACTTTTTGATCTTCAACCACTTCCTGCTTGTAGCATTTCAGGCCGAGGACGTTTTCATAATAGTCGATAGCTTTGGCGAGATCGGGAACTGCAATCCCGATGTGCTCGATGTGAGAAATTTTCATGTGATTTAAGAAATTTGTTAATTCTAAAAAGAAAATGTTGAATTGTTCCGCCGGGCCGGAGCCGGGCAAAAATCTGTGCAAATGTAAGAATTTATCCTGACTCAATCAAGAAAAAAATGAAATAATATCAAAATAGGGGGTGATTGATATATTAATTGGGGCAATATGATGTGTATTCCTAAAAAAATTCCGATATTTGCAAAAAAATAACCGTAAAACACTTATGGAAATAACACCCAAGGGGCTCGCAGCCCTTACCGGGGGGACGATTCAGGGGGATGAAAATGTCAGATTGACAGGGTTTGCCAAGATTGAGGAAGCTCGTGAAGGTGACCTCAGTTTCATCGCCAACCCGAAATATGAACACTACGTACACACCACTAAGGCAAGCGCTTTGCTGGTTGGTAACGATTTCAATCCGGACGGAGATTTCTCAGCCACACTTATCCGTGTGGCTGACCCTTACGCTACTCTCGCGCAGCTTATGCGCTATGCCGAGAGCCTAAAACCGCAGCCCGTGGGGATAGAACAGCCTTCCTATATTTCCGAAGGCGTCAATATTCCTGACAACGCATATATCGGAGCCTTCGCCTACATTGGAAAGGGGGTCTCTCTTGGTAAAAATGTTAAGATTTATCCCCAGGCTTATGTAGGGGATGGTGTGGTCATTGGTGACGACACGATTATTCGTGCCGGAGTCAAAATTTATGAAGGTTGCCATATCGGGAAGCGCTGCATAATACATTCCGGTGTCGTCATCGGTGGTGACGGTTTCGGTTTTGCTCCCGACAACGGAAAGTTCAAGAAGATTCCCCAGACGGGAATTGTCGTTATTGAGGATGACGTGGAAATCGGTGCAAATACGACCGTTGACCGTGCTACATTCGGACAGACAACAATAGGCGAGGGCACGAAACTTGATAATCTCATTCAGGTGGCTCATAATGTCACTATTGGAAAAAATAATGTCTTCGCGTCTCAAACCGGCATCGCAGGTTCTGTACATATCGGAGACGGAAATATGGTCGGCGGGCAGTGCGGGTTCGCAGGTCATATCACCGTGGGCAACTATAATGAGTTTGGTGCACAGTCCGGTATCCCGAAAAGTGTCGGCGACCGCAACCGCCTGATGGGGTACCCGGCGGTTGACTATCGACAGTTTGCCAAAAACCAGGTTTATATAAAGAATCTGGCTAAACTTTACGATGAAATAAAAAAACTGAAACAATAATGAAGCAACTCACTTTAAAGGCCCCTTTCTCTGTGAAAGGAAAGGGTCTTCATTCAGGACTTGAAATCACGGCAGTTTTCCAACCTGCTCCCGATAATCATGGCTACAAATTCAAGAGAGTAGACCTTGAAGGTCAGCCTGTTGTTGATGCGCTCGCTGAGAATGTGGTTGAAACAACCAGAGGCACAGTGCTCGGTAAGAAGGATGTGCGTGTGAGCACTGTCGAACACGCACTCGCCGCTCTCTATGCAGCCGGCGTCGACAACTGTCTCATTGAAGTCGACGGTCCTGAGATGCCTATCCTTGACGGAAGCGCAATCGAATATGTGAACAAGCTCGAGGAAGTCGGGCTCGAAGAGCAGAAAGAAGATAAGGATTTCTATATTATAAAGGAGAAGGTTCAGCTCAAGGATGATGAATCCGGGTCAATCATCACTTTCTATCCTGACGACAATTTCAGCGTAGAGGTAATGGTGGAATACAACTCCAAGATTCTCCCTAATCAATTCGCTATTCTTGACGACCTCGCTGATTTTCGTCAGGAGGTGGCGAGTGCGCGCACTTTTGTGTTCGTCCGTGAAATAGAGCAGCTCGTTCAGCACGGCCTCATTAAAGGTGGAGATATCGACAACGCCATCGTTATATATGACGAACCGGTTTCTCAGGAAAACATCGACCGCATTTGCGAATTGATGAATGTGGAGAAAATGGAGGTGTCTCAGCTTGGCTATATTAATCCGAACCCCCTGAAATGGGATAATGAACCTGCCCGCCATAAGCTCATGGATGTTATTGGCGACCTTGCTTTGATTGGTCGTCCTGTGAAGGGGCGTGTTGTAGCGATTCGTCCGGGTCACACCGTCAATAATAAGTTCACACGCATGATTCGTAAGGAGGTTCGCCATACAGAGATTCAATCTCCCTACTATAACCCCAACATTGAGCCTATCATTGATGTCAATGGCATCAAGAAGCTTCTTCCTCATCGTTACCCTTTCCTGCTTATCGATAAAATCATCGACATAGATAAGAAACATTGTGTGGCTGTGAAGAATGTCACCGTCAACGAACCCTTCTTCCCGGGACACTTCCCCCAGGAGCCCGTCATGCCGGGAGTCCTTCAGGTGGAAGCTATGGCGCAGGCGGCCGGGGTTCTGGTGCTTAATTACCTTGACGAGCCTGAGAAATACAGCACTTATTTCCTGAAGATTGACAATGTCAAATTCCGTCAGAAAGTTGTGCCGGGCAACACTCTCCTTCTTAACGTCTCGCTGATGACTGAAATTCGCCGAGGGTGTGCTGTTGTCAAGGGATTCGCCTTCGTAGGTGAGAAAGTTGTTTGTGAAGCTGAGTTCATGGCTCAGATAATCAAGAATAAATAAGCTGTTTACGCACCTCATTCATAATCATAATAGAAATGAGTAATATGTATTATGTGCATCCCGAGGCCAAAATCGGGAATAATGTTCAGATTGGAAACTTCACCAATATCTACGATAATGTAGAGATAGGAGACAACTGTGAGATTCATGGCAACGTCACCATCTATCCAGGTGCGCGTATCGGCGCTGGTGTGAAGATTTTTCCGGGTGCTGTGATTTCGGCAATCCCTCAGGATCTTAAATTCAAGGGCGAGGAGACTCTTGCTATTATAGGGGATGGAACAACCCTGCGTGAATGCGTGACAGTAAACCGTGGGACTGCTTCCAAAGGACAGACCGTCGTAGGGCGTAATTGCCTTATAATGGCTTACAATCATATTGCCCACGACTGCAAGGTCGGTGACCGTGTCATCATGTCAAACGCTTGTCAGGTGGCCGGAGAGGTAATCATTGACGATGCTGCCGTTGTTGGTGGGGGGTCTCTTATCCATCAGTTCTGTCATCTTGGAAAAAACATTATGCTCCAGGGTGGGGCACTTGTCAATAAGGATATTCCCCCTTATGTCAAGGCTGCTCGTGAACCGATTTCTTATGTCGGACTCAACACAATCGGTCTGCATCGTAACGGCTTCTCTCAGGAGGATATTCAGAAGATAGCTGAAATATATCGTGTGCTCTATCTTAGCGACCTGAATGTTACAAACGCTGTCAAACTCATTCTTGAAACTCTTCCGGAATCAGTTTACAGAGATGAGATTGTAAATTTTGTCACAAACTCCAACCGCGGTGTGATTCGTTCGGCCGTATGACCCCCTGACACACCATAAATTCCAAAAATTAAGCGAGGAGGCTCATTGAGTCTCCTCGCTCTTTTATACTGAGAATCTATTTTTATCCTAAGAAGCTAATTGTCGATAAGGTCGGTTGCGTCGTCAAGCCCGAGCATTGAATCCGGCACATTTTTCCTTTTCTCCATCTTCGCCCCCATGCGGATTAACTTACGGCAGGTCCCGGGTATGCTGTGGCCTCCTTCCTTGATTTTGTCAAGTCCCTGAGAGTAGGCTTTCGATGTGGCCTCAAGCTTCATCCCCAACTCCACATATTTCTCCATGAATTTCCCGACGCGGTCAAGCATCTCATTGGCGAGAGCATATACTTCTCGGTGATTTTCATTTTGCGCTATCCTGCTCCAGGTCAGTCTTACGATTTTCAAGGCTGCATAGAGAGTTTGTTCGTCAGCGATATATACATTCTGTTCCATGGCTTTTCTCCAGAGATCAGGACGAGCATTCGTGGCGAGAAGCAGCGCGGAGGTGTTGGGCACGAACATTATGACATACCCTATGCTGCTCCGCGGGGGAGCAATCAAGGATGAGTAATCTTTTCTGACCAATTCACGCACATGATTTTCAATGCTCGCGATATGTTTTCGCAAGGCCAACTCCTTTTCCGCAGGGGTTTCGGCATTGAGATAAGAAATATAGTCTGAAAGGGAGGCTTTTGCATCGATGATCACATCTCGCTCATTGTCGAGATGAAGCACCACATCCGGACGCAAGGTTGAATCCCCTTTAAAGACATTTTGAGTGTCGAAATGTCTTCCTTCTGTCAGACCCTGAGATTCCAGTAGTTCTGTCAATACGGTCTCTCCCCATTCACCCTGCACTTTCGTATTCTTTCCTAAAGCGTCAGCCAATTTTTCCGCGCTGAGCCGTGCGGCTTCGCTTTGCCGGAGCAGATTTTCAACGTTAGAGGAAAACACTCCTGAAAACTCGTTTTGCAGACGGGAGTTTCTTTCCATAGCAATCTTCATTCCGGCTATAGTCTCGTTGAGAGGGGAGAGCACGGCATTGATTTTTTCTGAAGAAGACTGCTGAAACTCCATCTGTCTTCTCCGGAGAATTTCTGCGGAAACATTGTTGAGCTCCTCCTTTGTTCTTCTTAATGTCTCATCAAAATTCCTTTTCAGGAGTTCAAGAGCCTCGTTGTGGAGTCTGTCTCTGTCGCTGAGTGCCCGCTGATTGTTATCGTTGATTCGGGTCAATTCCTCCTTGTGCCTTTCCTCAGTTTTCTTCAGGAGTGATTCATGATTGTCGACTATACTGCGGAAAGAAATTCTTGAGATTATAAAGCCGGCGATACCCCCGACAATAAAAGCAATGGCAGCGGCAATAAAAATTTCTGACATAAGCGCTATAAAAAGATGTCGGCAAACACCCGGAGGTGCTTGCCGACTATATTGTAGAGATAAAATCAGATTTATTTCAGGGGCACTCAATTATTTGAGAGCAGCCTGAACTGCATCATTAGGCACCATTTCCTCTTTGAAGACATAAGCACCTGTCTTAGGAGATTTCTCCATGATGATTACTTTGCTGAATGTGCGGCCTTCACCTTTCTGAAGAGACGCGACGGTTTTCTTTGCCATGGTTCAGAGCTTATTTAATTTCTTTGTGAATGGTCATTTTTTTGAGGATCGGGTTGTATTTCTTCAACTCCAGACGTCCTGTAGTATTTTTGCGGTTTTTGGTGGTGATGTATCTCGACATTCCGGGCATCCCGCTCGCTTTGTGTTCAGTGCACTCAAGGATCACCTGCACTCTGTTGCCTTTAGCTTTCTTTGCCATAGTTTAGAATGATTTAAAGAGAAACGATTGTGATGTCTTTGAAGTCGAGGTTACCTTCCTTCTCGGCTTTCTTTAGAGCGGCGTTAAGGCCGATCTTGTTGATTGTGCGGAGGGCATGAGCTGATACGAGCAGCTCAATCCACATATCCTGCTCCACCCAATAGAATTTCTTACGGTGGAGATTGACGTTGAATTTGCGTTTGGTGCGACGCTTGGAGTGGGAAACATTGTTGCCCACCGAAGCTTTTTTGCCTGAAATCTGACAAACTTTTGACATGGCTGTTGTTTTTTAATGCTATTAAAAAAGACTGAAGGTCATGTGGCCGCCATCTCAGTTCTCATATCATCGCCAGCTGCATCGGAAAGGCGACTTTAAAGGATGTGCCACAAACCGGGTGCAAAGTTAGTGAAAATTTTAAAAATACGCAAATTTAGTTCATTATTTTTATTTTTACACTTTTATGCTCATTCATCATTGAAATCTTCCTGCATGACGTAGCTGTTCCGAAGCAGATTTATCAGCATGACCATCCCGTGGTTTGTCGCGCTTTCGATTACCGTGTTGCGGTCTCCCTTGAAATGAAGGCACTCGCTGACCACTTGTTCTCCGTATTTTACCGCTATCCATACCGTCCCTACCGGCTTGAAGGGGGTCCCTCCGTCCGGACCGGCTATCCCGGTGGTCGCTATCGAGCAGTCGCTTCGCATGAGTTTCGCTACTCCTTTTGCCATCGCCTCCGCTACTTCCTGACTTACTGCCCCCATTGTCGATATATCTTGCTTCGGGACTCCCAGCACTTCTGTCTTGACATTGTTTGCATAGCTCACAACACTCCCTAAGAAATAGGAGGATGACCCCGGCACCTGCACTATCCTGTGGGCCAGATTCCCTCCCGTGCAGCTCTCTGCGCACGATACTGTCAGCTCCCGCTCATGAAGTAGTTCTCCAAGCACTTGGCCAACTGATTTATCCTCTTTGCTGACTACATCTTGCGTGAAAATATCGTTAAGGTTCTGCTGATAACGGTTCATCTTGAAGCGCAACAACTCGATACCGGACTCTATGCCGGTGATGGTTATTTTCGAAACAAGATGGTTCGTGTCTATCGTCACTTTCACAAATTCCGGTAGCTGAGCCTCAAAGTGTTTCATCACTTTCTGAAGCTCCTGACGCGTATATCCGTAGATGACAAGATGACGGGTCTCGGTGTGTAGGCTTCGCTCGTCGGTCGGGACCCCTGGTTGATTTGTTTCCTTCATTGGTAATTTATGGTTACTGATAAATCCCTTTCAGACGGTCACTCTTGAGAAGGGGGGGAGGGAGAGGTCGCAGAAATCCTTCTCCAGATATTTGAAATATCCGGCCGTGGCTACCATGGCCGCGTTGTCTGTGGTGAAAGCGCGTTCCGGAATCCATGCACGCACACCGTGGCGCAGGCAGAACTCTTCCACGGCTTTCCTTACCCCGGAATTGGCCGACACACCTCCCCCTATGGCGATGCTCTTTACCGGATAAGCCTCAAGTGCTTTTTTCAGCTTGTCGATGAGAATCGCTATTATTGTGGCCTGAAGAGAGGCTGCCAGATCGGCTTTGTTCTTTTCAATGAATTCCGGATCTTCCTTCAACCGGTCTCGTAGCGTGTAAAGGAAGGAGGTCTTGAGGCCGCTGAAAGAATAGTCGAGTCCCGGGATATGAGGTTTGCTGAATCGGAAGGCCTTCGGATTCCCCTCGGCTGCAAGTCGGTCGATGTGAGGACCCCCGGGGTAGGGGAGACCCATGACCTTCGCGCATTTGTCAAATGCCTCTCCCGCTGCGTCATCAATCGTCTTGCCGACAATCTCCATATCGTAGGCCGACCTTACGACAACAATCTGAGAATTTCCCCCGGACACAAGGAGGCACAGGAAAGGAAATTCCGGCACTTCATCATCTTCTTTCTGACGGATGAAATGTGAAAGCACATGCGCGTGGAGATGGTTTACGTCAAGAAGGGGGATGTCAAGCCCTATCGCCATACCTTTGGCGAAGGAGGTCCCCACGAGAAGTGACCCCAGAAGCCCGGGACCGCGTGTGAAGGCTATTGCCGTTAGTTCAGTCTTGTCGATGCCTGCGCGTTTTAGAGCCTCGCTAACCACCGGCACTATATTTTCCTGATGTGCGCGCGACGCAAGCTCCGGCACTACGCCACCATAGGCTTCATGCACTTTCTGACTCGCAATGACATTGCTTCTAAGCAGTCCGTCGGATATGACAGCTGCCGAAGTGTCGTCGCAAGATGATTCTATTCCAAGAATGTTTACACTCATATCTGTGTTCGCTATTTCTCTACAAAGATAGCTTATTTTGTTGGATTCTCAAAATTGAATTGGGGTTTTGCTGTGTTTTGACTATTTTTATTTAATTTTGCATCACTTTTCCGTACTCCTTTGTATGAAGCTTCATAGAAATATATATAGAGTGGCCCGGAGTATGCTTTTTTCAGCTATACTCCTCGTGGTGTCCCTCTACCTGATTTTATACGTCACCCTTTCGGTGCCTGCTGTGCAGACCCGGATAAAGACTGAGGTCGAGAAAGAGGTCTCGGCTTTTCTCGGTGGCTCCGTAAGAATAGAGAATCTTGTCGTGAAGCCTTTCAATGAAGTGGTTATCTCCGGGCTCAGGGTCTATGACCCTGACGGCAAACGATGTCTTTATGTGGAGACTCTTGGTGCAGGGATTAGTCTGTGGCGACTTTGGTCTGAAAGGAAAATTGAGATAACTTACGGTGAGATCATAGGCCTGAACGCCGATATCTCTCAGTCGCAGGAGGGGGGGACCCTGAACATTGCTTTCATCATTGACGCCTTCAAGCCGAAAGAGCCCGGGAAACCCCCTGCCAAGTTCGACCTTAAATTGCGCAACGTCGTGCTCCGTCGATGCGCCGCTTCTTTCAACCGGGAATGGCAGCCATTGAAAAATACCCCCGGCACTGACTTCAATCATCTTTCTCTGTCTGACCTCAAGGCCGATATCAATGTCCCGCGCTTAAAAAACGATGATTTTGTTATTGACCTGCGTCGCCTCGCGTTTAAACTCTCGGGGGGGCTTCAGGTGGAGAAAATTGCTCTTCGAACCCATATAACTCCGACTTCTATTTCAGTTGCCAACCTGATGGTGGAGTTGCCGGGCTCGAAAATCCTGCCTGCCGACATTTCTTTGAATTTTGACGATTTCGGCCATATCGCGGATGCTTTGAAGACAGGGAGCCATAATTTCGTTTTGCTCGACAACAGTATCACTCCTTCCGATTTCGCTTGTTTCTGGTATCCTCTCTATAATCTCCACAATCCTATCAATCTCTCCTTGGAAGCGGAGGGAAACATTTATGACGTGAAGTTGAGACGCCTGACCCTTTCTGAACCGGACGGCCTCTCTGTTGAGGCAAAAGGAAGTCTTGAAGGGGAGGGGGATTTCCGCAAAGCGCGTTTTGCACTTTCCCATTTGGATGTCTCTCTTTCCGGAAAAGGTGCCGAGGGGTGGCTGGAGATGATTCCCGCATCGGCTGCGAGCGCAAGGTCTTATATAAAGCCTCTTCTCCCGTTCTCCATTAAGGGGCACGGAGCGGGGAATATCGCCAACGGTGATTATGAGGGTGAATTAAATATCACGACGGCCGCCGGAAATGTCCGGACGGAAACACAACTTTTCGGAGTGAAGGATAAAAAGGGTAGTGTCAGCGGAACACTCTCTCTTGAAGAGTTGAATATCGGCGCGATACTTGACCGTCATGACATTGCGCAGGTCAGTGGTGACATAGAAGTGAAGGGTAGCTTCTCGGGGAATGATTTCTCCGGGGAAGGGAATGCTGAAATAACGGAAGCTATTTATAAAGGGATGGATTTGGGGGGACTGAGTCTGTTTGCAAGTAAAGCCGGGAAAGAGCTCGAGACAAATATTGAGATGGACAATCAATTTGGCTCCGCCACTATTGATGCCTCCGCATTGCTTGCAGGGGCAGATAGCGAGTGGAGGGTCAACAGCGATATCAGACGTCTGCGTCCGGGTGCGATAGGTCTCCTTCCAAAATATTCCAATTATTCCCTTTCTACCTCCATTCAGGCCGACTTGAAGGGTAATACGCCTGACAATATGACAGGCAACCTCGAGATTCGTAATTTTCGATTCGCCTCGCCGGAGGGTGCTGCCTTGATTCTTAAAGCTTTGAGTCTTCGCTCCTCGGAGACGGAGGATGAGAAATTGCTTGAGCTGGCCGGCGATTGGTTTGACCTGGAGCTTTCGGGCCACTACAGACTGGCCGATATCCCTTTGGAGCTGCAACAAATAGTGGCGGCCGTGCTTCCGAGTCTTGTGCCTCCTCCGGGAAAGTCTCCTTCGGCTGAGACACAGGCGGAGTTCTCAATGCTCATACATCCGGACAATACCCTTACTGAGTTTTTTAACCTCCCTGTGCGCCTCCTTGTGCCTGTGCCCGTGTCGGGAAGCATAGATGGCGCCTCGTCAATAGCGAAATTAGACGTGGATATTCCTTATCTACAACAGGGTAAAAACAAACTTCTGAGAGACAATCATCTCGTCGCTACGGCCGATGGAGCTGACGGCACCCTGAATCTGAATCTGGCCACAACTTTCCCGGCCAAAAAAGGTGACATGAGCCTTAGTCTGAATTTATGGGGAGAGCGGGATGATATCTCCGCTGATATAGGTTGGATAACCCCGGAGAATACCTCTTTCAAGGGTGGGGTCAGTCTGGACGCTCGTTTGGAAAAAAATCATTTTTCTTCCGTCCCGGATGTGGAAATTGAGGTTAAACCCTCCATTTTCGATGTCGGTTCTGCTCGCTGGAACATTGGGAACTCAAGGATTGGATATAAAGATAAGGCAGTGGAGATTGAGGGTCTCAAAGTGTGGCACGACGGGCAATACGTTGAGATTGATGGTAATGTCTCGGCCTCACCCCTTGACTCGGTGCGCGTCCGTCTTGCCGACATCGACCTCGGATATATCTTCGACACGCTTAATATAAATTACGTCACTTTCGGAGGAACGGCAACAGGCTCAATCACCGGAAGGGGAGTGTTCGGATCCGACCCGGTTTTGTCCACTGACAGTCTGTTTGTCAAAGACCTCAGTTATAACGGGGCTCTCCTCGGAGACGGCGACCTTCGCAGCCGTTGGATCAACGACCGCAAGGAGGTGGAGATTTTGGCTGACATTTCGCGTGATGGTAAGCGCAAAGCCAAGGTGGACGGTGGCATCTGGATTGGGCGTGACTCTCTGAGTTTCGGAATCGAGGCTGACCGTATTCCCGTGGATTTCCTCGCCCCCTTCATGAGTGCCTTCTCCTCTGAGGTAAAGGGGTATGCGAGCGGAAAGGCCAAGCTTTTCGGCACATTCAGCGACATCGATCTAACGGGCGATCTTTACGCTGATTCTTTGACAATGAAGCTCGACTACACCAACACATATTATCACGGAAGCGACTCCGTATTTCTCCGTCCCGGCAAGATTGAGATCCCCTCTTTCCGTCTTTATGACCGTGATGGTCACTCTGCTATCCTTACCGGAAATCTTGAACACCGCTTTTTCCACGACCCGAAATTCACTTTCCGCCTTTCGGATGCCCGTCATCTCCTTTGCTATGACACAAATTCCGGACTGAATCCAGATTGGTATGGCACTGTTTATGGAAATGGCGGGGCTGTAATCAGAGGATGGCCCGGAGCTGTCAGTGTGAGTGTGGATATGGCTATAGTTGGTCGCTCTTCGTTTACTTTCGTCCTTAACGAAACCGAGGCAGCTCAAGACTATCATTTCCTAACCTTCTCCGACCACAGAAAGGAGCGCCTCTTGGAGCAGCAGAAGGATTCCCTCCCTGATATCCCCGCGATGTTCCGCAAGAAAATGGAGGCGGAGATGGGACCTCCCTCAAACTTCATCCTTGACCTTCGTGCTTCTGTGTCACCCGATGCTTTGTTCACTCTCGTGATGGACCCTGCCGCGGGTGACAAAATCACCGCCCGTGGGAACGGTGCCCTCCAGATGGAATACGACACTAAGGGTGATGAATTGCAGATGTTCGGAAAATATATTCTTGAGGAGGGTAACTATAATTTCTCGCTTCAAGACCTTATCCTGCGTGATTTCATCATAAAGCAGGGGAGCGCGATTTCATTCAACGGTGACCCGATGAATGCCCTTCTCGACATAACCGCGAGCTATAGGGTCAATACTAATCTCTCTGATCTCGATAAAAGTTTCTCCACCGATCGTGAACTCAACCGCACGAATGTGCCGGTTGATGCGTTGCTGATGGTGAAAGGGGATATGCAACATCCCGACATCACTTTTGACCTTGAGCTTCCAACGCTGACTCAGGATGTGGAGCGGAAGGTGAAGAGCATCATATCCACTGAAGATATGATGAGCCGACAGATAATATATCTCCTTGCCCTCAACCGGTTCTATACTCCTGAATATATGGGGTCAAGCAGCAATGGGGGTGAATTGGCCTCCGTCGCTTCAAGCACACTCTCTTCCCAGCTCACAAATATGATAGGGCAGCTGACAGACAAATTCACACTCGCCCCCTCGATTCGTAGTGACAAAGGGGATTTTTCTGATGTGGAGTTTGATGTGGCCCTCTCTTCCCGGCTGCTCAACAACAGACTACTGATCAACGGTAATTTCGGCTATCGTGACAGAAGCACATCCACGACCACATTCGTGGGTGACTTCGATATTGAATATCTTCTGAATAGAAGTGGCAACCTGCGACTGAAGGCCTACAACCATTTCAACGATCAAAACTATTTCCTGCGGGAAGCTCTCACCACTCAAGGTCTCGGTGTGATTTTCCGAAAGGATTTTGATGATGCTTTCAAATGGTTGAAACGGAGGAAAAAGGAGGATATGCCAAAAAAATCGGAAGATAAGGATAATAATAGTGGGATTTCTCCAGAGGATTAACTAATTTTGCAAATGTAAAAGAAAAGCCGGGCTCTCCGGCCAATAATTTTAGTTTCTATGGTTTGGAAAATCGAGGGGTTGCTTGACCGCTTTGGGTTGAGAAAAGACGAGACGATAGGCGTTGCTTTGAGCGGAGGTGGCGCCAAGGGTTTCTCACATCTGGGTGTGCTCAAGGCTCTTGAATCTTTTGATATTCATCCGGATATCATCTCTGGTGTCTCGGCCGGGTCGATTGCCGCCTCCCTTTATGGCGCGGGGCTTACTCCTGATGACATAATAAGATGCTTTGCTGAGGCCGGTGGTATGAGTGATTTCACGGAATGGGCAATCCCGAAAGAGGGTTTCCTTAAACTCAACAGATTCGGAAAACTTCTCGAAAGCTGGCTCCCGGTCAGAAATCTTGAAGACATGAAGATTCCGACTGTCATATGTGCCACCGATTTTGACCATGGCAAGTCAGTGGGGTGGAGCAAGGGTGAGATTGTGCCCCGCGTATTAGCCTCTTGCAGCATCCCGATTATCTTCCAGCCTGTGAAAATCAACGGTGTGAACTATGTGGACGGCGGTGTGCTGCGCAATCTTCCGGCTTGGGCCATTCGTCCTTATTGCACGACCCTTTATGGAGTGGACTGTAGCCCGCTGAATAGAAAATTTGAATACAAGCCCTCTGTCATAGATATCGCTTACCGCTCATTCCATCTGATGACAAAAGCCAACACGCTCCAGGACATACGTCTCTGCGACCGTGTCATAACTATTTCCTCCCTCTCTCACATCCGGACTTTCGACCTCTCCGCGCTCCACCACGGTGTGGGCGTCGGATATGAGACGGCATGCCGTGTGCTTGAAAAAATTCTCGGTGAAAAACGCAGGGGAATCTGAATTATTTAAACATTGACAAAACCTATAATAATGACAAGACGTAAAGAAAAACTTATCATCTATCAACTCTTTCCAAGAATTTTCACAAACCTGAACCCGAACTGCGTGCCTTGGGGCACCCTCAAACAGAACGGTAGTGGAAAATTCAATGATTTCACACCTCATATCCTCAAGTCGATTAAGGAGCTGGGTGTAAACTGTCTTTGGCTCACCGGCGTGATAGAACATGCCACGAAGACCGATTTCACCGAATATGGCATCGAGAAAGACAATCCTAACGTCGTGAAAGGGGAGGCGGGGTCTCCTTATGCAATTAAGGATTATTACGATGTCTGCCCGGCTCTGGCTGAATCGGTGCCTGACAGAATGAAAGAGTTTGAGAATCTTGTCCGCCGTATTCATAAGGAGAAGATGAAGGTGATAATAGATTTTGTCCCTAACCATACGGCCCGTGTCTATCATTCAGATTCCGCTCCCAAAGGTATCGATGATTTCGGTGCCAATGACCGGATTGACATGGGATTTGCCCGAGACAATAATTACTACTACATAACCAACCAGCAGTTTTGTCCGACAATTAATCTGGCAGCGGAGGGTGACAAGCCTTATGTGGAATTTCCCGCTAAGGCTACGGGTAACGATTGCTTCAATGCTTTCTGCGGGGAATATGACTGGTATGAGACCGTAAAACTAAACTACGGCCATGACTACAACGATAATTCCGACCATTTCAACCCCGTGCCGGACACATGGCTCAAGATGCTCCATATCCTTCGTTTCTGGGCCTCCAAAGGGGTGGATGGCTTCCGTTGCGACATGGTCTTTATGGTGCCGCTCGCTTTCTGGCACTGGGCTATCCCTCAGGTTAAGTCCGTTTATCCTCACCTAATGTTCATCGGTGAGATTTATGATGTCGGTCTCTACAGACCATTCCTTGACTATGGTTGTTTCGACTATCTTTACGATAAAGTGAACCTTTACGACACACTTGTCGGGATTGAGACCCAGGGATGGTCGGCGGCTCAGTTGACGGGATGCTGGCAGACGGTCGACGGCATTGGCGATTCTATGCTCAACTTCCTTGAGAACCATGACGAAGTGCGTTTCGGCTCAAAGGCCTATGCGGGCGATTCCCTGCGGGTGATTCCTTCCCTTGTCACTTCAGCCATGATTTCGCGCGGACCGTTCCTTATTTATTATGGTCAGGAATTGGGCGAGCCCGGACGCGATTGTGAAGGATTCGCCGGAGATAACGACAGAACGACGATTTTCGACTATTGGTCGCTCTCTACTGTCAGACGATGGATGAACGGGGGTAAATGCAACGATGAGTTGATGACGCCTCATGAGAAATGGCTCCGCAATGTCTATAAGAAAGTGTTGACGCTTTGCAATGAAAGGGATGCCCTGCGTGAGGGTGGTTTCTTCGATCTCATGTATGCAAATCTGCGCCAGCCCGGTTTTGACCCCCACCGCCAGTTTGCATTCTTGCGTTATCAGGGGGAAGATGTCCTTCTGATTATCGCCAACTTCTCCAGAGAAACGGCCCACGTCAGCGTAATGATTCCTCGGGCTGCTTTCGAGGCTGCCGGTATTCCGGAAGGAAACGTGACAAGCTGCGACCTCCTGTGGGGTAAACCCCACAAGCTCACGCTCGCCGCAGACAACACTGTCTCAGTATATCTCAGCGCTGCAGATGCTGTCGTGCTTCCGATTGGAAAGTGTGGGGATAACACCTCCTCTGAGGCTGAAAAGAAATAATTCTGCATTTGTTTGCGGTTATTCCAAAAAATAGTTCTAATTTTGTAGACCAATTTTTACCAATTCATATATGAGCAATTATCTTCCGCCCATCAAGGTATTCGCCGGCACCAAGAGCCATTACCTTGGAGAGTCCATCTGCAAAGACCTGGGCATAGAATTAGGCAAAATGAAAATTGAGACTTTTGCCGACGGTGAGTTCGAAGTTTGTTTCGAGGAATCAATCCGTGGAGCAGAAGTGTATCTTGTGCAGTCAACATTCCCCAACTCCGACAATCTAATGGAGCTCCTCCTGATGATTGATGCTGCCAAACGTGCCTCAGCTGCTACTATTGTAGCCGTTATCCCTTATTTCGGTTGGGCGCGCCAGGACCGCAAGGATAAGCCGAGAGTTTCGATTGCCGCCAAATTGGTAGCCGATCTTCTTAGTGTGGCTGGCATCGACCGCCTCATCACTATGGATCTCCATGCCGATCAGATTCAGGGTTTCTTCGACGTTCCTGTTGACCATCTCTACGCTTCTTCTATTTTCATCCCTTACATCGAGAGCCTGCATCTTGAGGAAATGGTCATTGCTTCGCCCGATGTCGGCGGAGCCAAGAGAGCTAACTCCTACGCCAAATATTTCGATGTCCCCCTCGTCCTCTGCCACAAGCAGCGTGCAAAGGCTAATGTCGTGGCTAACATGACCGTAATCGGCGATGTCAAAGATAAGAATGTCGTGCTGGTTGACGATATCAGCGACACTGCCGGCACAATCACAAAGGCTGCAGACCTTCTCCTTGAATTCGGTGCGAAATCTGTGCGCGCCCTTTGCAGCCATGCCGTCATGAGCGACCCGGCAACCGAGCGTGTTAAGAATTCAGGCCTGACTGAGATTATTTTCACTGATTCAATTCCTTACGGTAAGGAAAATCCTAAAGCTGTTGTCCTTCCGGTGGCCAAACTGTTTGCCGACACTATCCGCCGCATCCACAACAATCAGTCAATCTCCTCTCAATACCTTTTCAAATAATATTTTAGATTCCAATATCATTAAAAAAGCGGACCGCATTTTCATGCCGTCCGCTTTTTAATACTGGTATTATTGCATTAAGGGCGGTGTGTGGTCTCTGCGCCGCTTCATGGCTTCAAGAAAATAATAGTCGGCATAGACGATAGGCACATCTATTTCGCTTCCGGCCGGAAGATGTCCCGTGGAGTGATCCAGAATGAATCCCTGTTTTTCTCCGAGTGGAATCATGTATTTTGCCGAAAGATTATCCAGAATAGTGTCAGCGTATGCGATGTAGCGTTCCCTTCGCTCTTGGTCTGCATATCCCGAGAGTTCATACAGCGCGGAGGCGATGACGGCAGCCGCTGATGCATCGCGTGGCACCTCCGGATTATCCTTCTTGTCGCTCCCGGGTGCTTTCATATCCCAATAGGGAATTAGGTCTGACGGCATATTGTCAAGCATAATCCACCAATCCGCCACTTTGATAGCCTGTCGCAGGTAGCGTTCGAATCCGGTGTACCGGTAGCAGGTGGTATAACCGTAGATGGCCCATCCCTGCCCACGGCTCCAGAAGGAGTCATCCCCAAAACCTTGTGCCGTGACTTTCATCCTCACCTTGCCGTCTGTCGGATCATAATCCACAACATGATAGGATGACCCGTCTTCCCTGAAATGATTTTTCAATGTCTTGTCGGCATGTTCTATCGCTATCCGGCGGTAGAGGGGATTCCCGCTCCTTTCGCTCATCTTGAAAAGCATCTCCAGGTTCATCAGATTATCTATGATGACAGGATATTTCCATACCTCGCCATTGTGGTCCCATGACCGTATTGCCCCTACTTCGGGACGGAATCGTGTGGTCAGTGTTTCCGCAGAACGTGCCACCACGTCCAGTAAACTTTTCTCTCCGGTTAGCTCCCAACCTTTCCCGAAGCTGTCGTCCATCATGAAGCCCAGGTCGTGTGTCCCTTTATGTAATTTTGCCTCCTCGATGGGCCATGTGAAGGAGACTGCTTCCTCTCGCCAGTATGGGTCTTTGGTAAAGTCATACATCATCCATAATTCACCGGGGAAGAAACCTGATGTCCAGTCATGCGGATGAACGAGCACCAGATCTCCTCTCTCGTTGATTGTGCGCGGACTCACATTATGTTTTTTCAGATTGTCAGCATTATTTTTTGCTTTCCTCGCTTGGCCCACTGCATATTTGAGCGATTGCGATGCTCGGGCATATGCATCGTCTGTAGCGTCAGGGGTGTAGTATAACAGTGTGAAACGGTCTGAAGGATTGAATATGCGGTGATTCTGATACAACTCTGCGTAATCTTTGCGCGTGTTGTCGAGTCGGGAATATACCCTCCATAAATCCTGAGCCAACAGCTGTTGTTTTTCCTCCCAACCGTCGATTTGTTTCCCGGGCCACGCGGATACATCTTTCCCTAAAAATCCGGCCATGTGATCAATAGCTTTGTAGAAAGAGCGTCCCTCTTCGTCTTCTGCTTTATCATTGATAATGCCCAGTTTCTTTGAAATCAGGAGTATGTCGATGAAGTGGGAAAGATTATATTGCGAATATCCGAAAGACAATGTTCTCCACATCTCGTGCGGTTGGCTTCCGTCCGGGGCTACTTGCTTGAAGATGCGTTTATCCGGGAAACTCTCTGCGACACTCCGCGCAACATCTTTTCTCCCCGTATAATAGGCGAGGGCAAGCACCTCGGCGTCATAAGCTGTGGAATGATTGTTTGCCATTTTCGCTTCCGCTTTCCCTTGCTCGGAAGTGAGAACCCAATCAAGGAATTCATTCATCCATTTTTTCAGACTTTTGTCATCCTTCCTTGTCCATTCCCCGGAATTTTCAAGAAGAGCAACCCCGTCGAGCATTTTAACCAGGGAATAGCTGTCAAGCACTCCGAAGGGGCGCCCCTTGCTCTCATTCACCCCGGGCACCATCTGGGCGTAGTTCATATTGGGTTTCATCCGCGTTGCCGGATTAAGAAACCATACTCTTAGAAGTTCAGTGGCTTTCGCCGCGTATCTCCGGTCTCCGCTGAAATACCACGCCAACGATAAATCGGCGATTCGGTCTGCTGTCGTGCCGAAATTGGTGCGGTCATATAACGCTATTTCAGGATTGGTCACTCCGTCGCGTTCAATATAGGCTCCCCCCTCCGGATTGGGGTGAAAATAGCGGGCAAGACTGGTGTAGTCATGATTGTCGCCACTTGGGGAGGGTCGTTTCTTGTCCATCACTGACAGTGGCTTTAATCGCAATAGGCTGTCCGCATCATTGAGCAGGTTTTCATAAGCCACGGCATACATAGGTCTGTTCAATTCACCGCGCACTCTCTCAAGATGCGACTTATCCCATATTGCCTGTCCGCTACAGATATTAGCCGCCATCAGGCCGGTTATAATCAAGCTGAATCTTTTCATGAAAATTGGTTGGTTTTTGGTTATGGGTGACGTTCCATTTAGAGTTTTCTCACTTTGAGACCGGCTAACGAACTGCTTCCTCCAAATCGGATGGATAGAGTGTCGTTGTCTACTTTAGTCGTGTAGCGACGTCGCACCATTGTCTTTGGTCCGGCTGTGTCTCCCGGACTGAAGTTGGATTCCACTTCCTTGCCGTTGATTTGGATATCCATCATGCTCCATTCGGCGCCTGTCCCGGCATTGTGGCCAAGCATATAAGCCGATGCAACTGATGGTTTTCCCTGTTCTGCAAATAGAAGTTCCACTTCATAATTGCCCGGCTCAACCATAATCTTGTATTCCTCCACCCCCTGCAGTGCTCTTTGGAGAAGCGGCTGGTCAGCTGTAAGCAAAATTTCGTCTTGGGTCGTAACTCTTTTCCCTCCGGTGTGTCCATACAGTTTCCCTTCCCCAAATTCATAATCCGGAAGCCATACCATTCCGCTCTCATCCGATTGGAAATAGCAGTTTGAGCCGACATTTATCGCCAATTCATCTTTGTCGAGGTTGAAACGACCGTTTGCAGTATTGAATATCTCTGCCGTCACGCTTTTTGAATCGAGCAGTCTCCCTTCCCTATCAAAGACTTCGATGATATTTTTCCCATTGCTCAGATTTATATCGAATAAGCCGGTCCTGTTCTCCACAGGTCGTAAACCGTAGTCATTGCCGTTCACTCTCATTGCTATTTCCGGAAGGTTTGTATAGACTTTTATCGGGCGTATAACATTTCCATCCGAATCAGGCACTTCCCGGCGGTAGCTCCAATCTTCGGTCGCGATATGTGCCACGGTGTCGTTGTCATGCCAATAAGCTCGGTAATAGTGATAGATATCCTTGGGAACCCTCCCGTTCGTGACCAACCCTTTGTTGTTGATGTGAGGCATGGATTCGGCTCGTTTGGCGCTTGAAAAATCAATGAAATTCCAATGGGATGCACCTGCTACATAAGCGGAATCTTCAATCACGGGTAAGTAGTGTTCGAGATAATCCTGCTGATATTCCATGCTGAAGTCGAAAGGCTCCGGCTGAAGGGAATGAAGTCGGCGGTCTGAGCCGGCTCCATATTCGCTGACTATAAGTCGATGTTCAGGATGTTCATTATGTTGGCGGCTGAGAAATTTCTCAAATTCATTCAGCTCCCCGCCATACCATCCTTGATATAGGTTCCACCCCTTTATGTCAGTAAGCTCTGAAAGCCCGGCCTCGTGGTAGACATCACTCCCATGAAATGCCATGGTCGTCATTCGTGTTGCATCCTCCTCACGCACCGCTTTTTCAAGCCGTTTGGCCAGACGTCGGGTGCGCTCATATGTTTCCTCCCGATTCTCTCCGGGAACTCTGAGCAGGATTTCATTCATATACCCCCACATCGCTATCGACGGGTGATTGTAATGGCGCTGAACCATCTCCCTTGCCATTATCTCCGCATTGTCGTCGAAATATTCTGTCTCCGGTACATAGTCTATGACGGGAATCTCCTCCCAGACAATAAGACCCAGTCTGTCACACATCTCAAGAATGGCATCGTCTTGTGGATAATGACTGATGCGTAGGAAGTTGGCTCCCATGTCATGAATCATTTTTATGTCCCGCCTGTGCATCTCATCTGTAAGCGCTATTCCCATCGGGGCTTGATCCTGATGCCGACACATACCTCTGAGTTTATACGGTTTTCCGTTCAGAAGGAATCTCCCCTCTGTGTCGAATCCGAAAGTTCTGAAGCCTGTGCTTGCCACGGTTTCATCCAACACCCTTCCGCCACTCACCAGTTTCACCTCGACAGAATAGAGATTGGGCTCTTCCGGCGACCATAAATCGGGATTCCGAATGTCGTCTATTTTTAGGGTGAAGTCATTTGAAGACGAGGGATTGATTGTCAGTTTGCGGCTCTTTTCAGCAATAGCTTTTCCGGAAGCGTCGAGTAAGACAGCCTCAATTTTCAAATCCCTTTTAATTGATGAAGTATTCTTGATTTTTCCCTTCACATTGAGTTCCCAAAGCCCTTCTCCTCGTTTTTCATGCGTAATCTTGAATCCCTCGGCAGGTCCCTCTGTGAAATCAAGATAGACCGGATCTGTGACGATGACCGACACATCACGGTATAGTCCCCCCATAAACGAGTAATCCGCTGAATAGGGTGGGACGGCCGGGTCGGAATTGTCTACCTCCACTCGGAGCTCATGGTCAAGACCGTCTGAAAGATAGGGTGTAATGTCAAGTATGTGTGACGAAAACCCTCCTACGTGGTTCCCGACTTCGATTCCGTCTATAAAGATTCTGGATTTGTAGGCAGCTCCGTCAAGCCGAAGGAAAATCCTTTTCCCTTCAGCCCCCTCAGGGGAATGGAGTACTCGCGTGTATGTTCCGTTTCCCCGGTAATATTCGGCCGAGCTGTAGGCATCGCTGTTCCATGAATGGGGGAGATGTACTGCTACTGTTTTGTCGTTTTGAGTGAATAGCCAGCTGTCGTTTATGCTTTGAGTCTCTCTTCCCTCTGTCATGAAGGGGAATGAGAAAAACGTTGTTAGGAATAATCCTTTATAAAGCTTCATGGTGTGAAAGGAAATGTTGGTTTGCGTTGCAAATCTACTAATTTTTTTTTGCAATTGCAACCCTGAAATTCCTTTCACACCACAGAATAAAATAAACAAGTCCGTAAAAAGTTTAAACAAATTCAATTTTACATACTTGTCACGAGCACAAGCACAATGCCGAATATAATCAGCAATGTGTTGGAGACAGCATAGGTGATTGTGTATCCCAATGCCGGAACCGTGCTTCCGAGGCGCTCTTGCACTGCGCCAAGTCCCGCGGTTGTCTTTCTTGCTCCCGCGCAACATCCCAAGGTGACAGCCGGATGAAATTTGAAAATCTTATGTCCTATCAGAATGGCCAGGAATAACGGAACAAGTGTCACGATCAGACCTGCAACGAAAATTTTTGGCCCGACTTCATCAAAAGCACTTACGAACGATGGTCCGGAGGCTATGCCGATCACTGCGATATACATATTCAATCCGAGATTGTTGAAAACCCACAACGATGCTTTGGGTATCGCTCCGAAAACTGGGCGTTTTGATCTTAGCCAACCAAGCAAGAGGCCTGAAACCAAGGCGCCTCCACTCGCCCCTAAACTTATTGAGACGGCTCCAATCTTGATGGCTATCGCTCCCAAAAGACCCCCTAAAAGTATGCCAAGACCGATAAATACAAAATCCGTTGCAAGTGTCTTCGGATCTGCATACCCTATCTCTTTCGATGCGCGATCCAGGTATTTTTTTATCCCTACAAGCTCTACTATGTCTCCCGGTTTAACTACTGCACCGTCAAGGGGATTGATGGCTACGTCTTCTCTTACTATCTTCTTTATGTCGACCCCCTCCATCCAGGGATAGGTCATGAGTTCACGTACTGTGATTTCTTTAAACTTCTTCGATACTGTCACATCTACGTCTTCTACCGCGAAAGACAGGATATCTATTCCGGCCACTTCCTTCCCAAACCAGTCATAATCACCTACGATCATTTCTCGCCGGGCAGCTATGGCAACAATATCTCCTTTCTCGATTGTCAACCCTTTGTCTGTGACGTCTATGACTGTGTCGTCTTTGCTTCTTTTAATGCGTTCTACTGTCACTCTTTTCCCCATCTTTTGGAAATATTCCTCCAGTACTTTAACGCTGCGTGCGGTTGTCATCCAGCTCCCTGTCGCTGTGAAGGCGCGGAATGCAATCGGTCTGCATGCATTGAAGCTCGCCGGACTGCTGTTGGAGGTTCCCTGACTGAGTGTCTTTTCAAGTTCCCTCGTCATTGCCTTTACTTTATCTATTCCCCCCATCATGGCCGGACCCACATACCCTAACAGCCAGACTGCTCCGAGGGTGCCGAAGACATAGGTCATCGCATAGCACACCGGTATGGCAGCTGTCATGTTCTTTATCAGTTCCGGGTCGGCTGTGAGGGAATTGACTGTGTCTTCACCGGCTCCGACCACCGGTGAAGCCGTGGATGCTCCGGCCATCATTCCTACTGCTTGCCCGGGATTCAACCCGAACAGATAAGACACAAGGATGGACACTCCGAGTATCAACACACATACCACTACTGCAAAAATCACCTCTTTCAATCCTTCTCCCTTGAGTGATTTAAAAAATTGAGGCCCCACACTGTAGCCGATGCAGAATAGAAACAGAAGGAAAGATACTGTCTTCAGTGGTCCCCCTACTGAAATGTCAAGCTGCCCTACTAACACCCCGACAATCAACACTGCCGTGACTGTGCCTAAGGCTATCCCTTTGAATTTTAACTTGCCGAGCCAGAACCCGATGCCGATGGTGAGAAACACGGCCAATGCGGGGGTGTGTCTCAATGCTTCTACAAACCACATATTTTTAAGTTTAGTTAGGAGGTAGGGGGAATCGTAAACCCCTACTTATATTTCTTTAACAAATTATCCGCTAACCTTGTTTAAATGCCTGTTTCTTACCTCAAAAAATATTTTAAGATTATTATAACCGTTTCCCACAGTTCCTTTCCGGATAATATGCTTTCCACGCCCCTTATTTTCTAATCCTTCGCAAATTGAAGAGACTATTCTTTGACCACTCCGACTAACACCGGGAAGACCCGCACTCTGTGCGAGCCACATCGAGAAACCATGGAAACCACCCAATCTGCTGCAATTTTCTACGGGTCACACCTTAATATGTTAAGATTATTTAAATTCTCAGGGGAGATAGAGAAATTAATTAAAATAATATTAATTTTGCAATATCAGGTAAAACAAGTAGTTGTTCAAATTAAATGCATTATCAATTGTGCATTATGCATTACCACCTAACGATTGCGCAAACTGTTGCTTGTATTCGAGAATTTATTTTAAAGTTTTGGATTTGAGGCAACGGTGATTTCTCCCTTTTCTATTATAAAGATGATTGTGGATATTATAGCTAACAGTAAATTATATACTGTTATGAATTAGTTTCTTTTAAAATCAAATTCTTAAATAACATCTTATGAAAATTTCGTTTGGATATTTCGCTACATTGCTCTCTTTGATGAGTATTTTTTCAGCTTGTCAGGATGACGTAAACGATGTGATAGACAATAATCAGGAACCTGTCGATGAGCAGTTTGTCCTGAAGGAGAAGTCGGATATTCAGATAAGTGAGGCTCAGAAGAAGATGGTGGCCGGGCAGGAAAGCTTTGCCTTGAATTGTTTTCAAAGCCTTCTTGATTCTCAAAAGGGCAACTTTGCCTTTTCTCCTTTGAGCCTTTCAATGCTTCTTTCAATGACCGCTAACGGTGCGGAGGAAACAGCACGTCAGGAAATAGCCAGGGTCTTGGGTGATCCCGACGGGAATATTGAGAATTTGAATGCACTGAATAAGAAACTTGCTGAAGAACTTGTCAATCTCGATAATTCCGCCCAACTTGGTTTCGTAAATGCCGGATGGTGTAACCTTCCATATCAATTTGCCCCGGCTTTTGAGAGTAAGACTTCGGAAGATTATTCCGCCTCTCTCAAATCAATGGACTTCTCTTCATCATCAGCGCTGGCAGAACTCAACAGATGGTTTGATGAGGCAACTCATGGGCTCGTGCCGGAAATGTATAAGACAATGCCGGGTGGTGACTTGATTCTTTCAAACACTTCATACTTCAAAGGAGCGTGGACTCTTCCGTTTGATAAATCTCTTACAAGGCAGGAGGATTTCCTTAATGCCGATGGTTCGCTTTCCAAAGTTGATATGATGCAATTGAAGCACGGGAATCTTTACTATTTCCATTCCAACGAGTGTGACATGGTTCACCTCCCATTCGGTAATGAAGCTTTCTCTGCATATTTTTTCATGCCACATGGTGATATGGATCTGGAGATGATTAAAGACCTTCTGAGTTATGAAAATAGGCAAATTCTGGCAACGGCGGAAAAATTCAAGACTGATAAATTCTTTTTCGATAATAAACTCGAAGTCAATTTGCCGAAATTTAAGGTGGATTGTATGCTCGAGAATATGAAGGATGTCGTGTTGAATGCAGGAGTCAAGGAGCTGTTTGATTCTCCTATTTCCGGAATTTTGGATGGCACGAACACCGCAATTAACCTCATTCATCAAAAAAATGTTTTTCAGATTGATGAGGATGGAGCCGAGGGAGCCTCAATCTCGAATGGGATTCTTAACACTGTTGACTTTTCAGGTGTGGTAAGAGTGCCTAAGATCACTTTTGATAAGCCCTTCTTCTTCATGATTGATGAAGCAAGCACAGGCAGTATCCTCTTTATGGGTTTCGTAAGAAACTTTTAAATTTATGATATAAGCTTGCGGCCTCGCCAGAGGTTGCAGGTTTGATAAATAAGAAGCCACGGTTGCCGGAAACCGTGGCTTCTTGTGTGTGTTCGCCCGACATGGGCATTATTGTATTAGCCTACTTTAGTTGAATATTGCTTAGCGAATGAGATTTTTATCGAATCCACATAACCATTATTCTTTTATATCATATCGAGACAATTCCGTGCAGCCGAAACGGACTTCCTCAATTAGTTCCCGGCATCTATCCTCCGAAAGTTTGATTTTCTTGCCGACAGCAATGAAATCAGACAGCCGGGGATATCCGGTGCCGTTGACGGAGGTAGCGTGTTCTCCGTTATAGCCTCCTGTGCAAAGGGTAAGATCGTATGCAGGAGCAAGTCGCCACCTCCAAATCTTCTGATCATTATCCTTGACAACATAGAAACTGAAATTCTTGCAATGGTCATCTTTGTTATCAGTGAGATAATTGAACAGCATTCTGCGATACATCTGCTCGACATCCTCGCGACTTTGAGTTATATATCCTGTCAATGCGAGTAAATTTGAATAATCCATAAACGGATCACGGAGTGAAATGCACATCAATCCTCCGGCAGTGGCAGTATGAATTCGGTTTCCATTATCGTCGATGTCGAACCGCCGGGACGTGAAATATCGTCCATTGACAAGCCGGAAGTCAGGTATAATAATACCACATTTTCGTGCTACCTCATTATACCGTGCTTCTTGCAGTCCGATATCCTTTGGATCGTATGTGTGACGGACTTTAACTATCCAGTGTCCCGCCTCATCAGAGAATACAGCTTTTGGTCTTGCACCTCCACTATTACCACTATTGTAGAGAAGTAGTCCGGCATCTTTATCCTGCTGTTCCTTAAGAACTTCGAGTGCAATCTCCTGAAGCTGGTCAAAATCTGTTACAGATTCCTCTTGCTCAAGGAACACGGCAGGGGAATAAGTCAAGGCTCCCATACCATTGTCGCCAACTAATGCAAGCCTGTCGAGAGAAGATAGATCTGCATCGTTAATTCCTTTGCAGAGTAATGCTTTATGAAGAAGATAACGACCATAACCATCGGGTAGACTGTCTTCAAAGACACCGAAATTTCCATAAAACGGTTGTGGTTTGGCAATGAAAACACCTGATTTCAACGGTAGTTCAAGCGGTGAAATGCTGAATCCGTCGGCAAGCCACGATTTATCATACTCAAAGACGTTCAGGCGATTATCAGGAGTAAGTGAAAGTACTCCTACAGGTCGCCCATGAAAAAGGATCTTAAGTTTTTCAGTCTTCTTCATACCTTATTACGTTTAATGTAAGCCCTCTTGTCATTACTTTTCTGACGAATCAAATCGAGTTCTTCAATTGTGTTAAACTTTGGAGCAGAAAAGAGCTCCTTTATCTCAGAAGTGTATCCCAGTGCCATAGCAAGTTTAATCAACGATTCAAATGCAATAAGACCTTTCTGTTCAAAGCGTGCTACGGTGGATAATGGCACTCCTGACAGCTCAGCAATGCGCTGTCGGGTAATATTCTTCTCAACTCTACGCTTGCGGAAATTCTCGGCAACCTGCATCATGATATCGTCACAATTATCGAGCATAAAACTATCTAATACAGATAATATATTATTACTATTGCTGTTTATATACATAATACTATTAATATAATGATACAAAGATAATATATTAATATGATATAACAAAACGTTCCGAATTTTGTAAATCCCCGTCATTCTTTCAAGTGCTTTTTTCATTACGAGATAAGAAAGAAGCCACGGTTGCCGTTCTCGGGCTGCGTGGCTTCTCCTTTTTATTCAGAGTCTTATGACTCGATTGTATCTTTTTTTTAATATTTACCAGATGATTATTCGCTCTGATTCCGGACGGTACATCTCATCTCCCTCCTGAATGCCAAATGCCTCGAAGAAGGGCTCAAGATTGCGGACAGAGACATTCACGCGAAGTTTGCCGAGTGAGTGTACGTCACCTGTCGTGAGGGAGCGTATCTCTTCATCGCGGATATTGTTCGCCCAGAGATTCGCAAAATTGAGATAGAACACCTGAAGCGGGTCAAGTCCGTCGATTTTTGCTTCTTCGCTCTTGATGTCTACTCCTTTCTTTTTCTGTGAATCAAGGAAGGCTGTCATCGCGATACGGAGACCTCCCTGGTCTGCGATATTCTCACCGAGGGTGTACTGACCATTCGCATTCAGACCGGGAAGAACCTCTACTGCTGAATACTGGTCCGCAAGACCTTTTGTCAGATTGGCGAAGGCTTCTGCATCCTGTTCTGTCCACCAGTTCATCATATTTCCCTCAGCATCAAAGTTACATCCCTGATCATCGAAACCGTGGGTCAGCTCGTGGCCGATAACGACACCGATTCCTCCATAGTTTTCTGCGTCGCTTGCCTCCGGATCATAGAAGGGTGCCTGAAGAATACCTGCCGGGAACACAATTTCATTGTTCTGAGGATTGTAATAGGCATTGATGGTCTGTGGTGTCATGCCCCATTCAGTACGGTCTACAGGTTTACCCCATTTTGCAAGATATTCGTCCTGAGCCCACATCTGCGCGTTGTGTATATTCTCCCAATAGGAGAGAGAGGGATCGACATTCAACTTGGAATAATCTTGCCATTTATCAGGATAACCAATCTTCACGGTGATGGCATTCAATTTCTTAAGTGCCTGCACTTTGGTGTCATCGCTCATCCAAGGAAGATGCATGATGTGTTTCCCGAGCGCGTTTCGCAGATTTTCTACTAAACCTACCATATAGTCTTTGGAGCTCTGGGGGAAATATTCGGCTACATAGAGCTCCCCGACACCCTCGCCGAGTACACCTTCAACAGCTCCGAGTGCGCGTTTCCAGCGTGGACGCTGCTGCTGCACTCCGCTCATGACTTTGCTGAATTCAAAATTTGCATTTGTGAAATCATCGCTCAAAGTACCGGACGCGCTGTTCACCAGCTTCCAAAGATAGTAATCCTTCTTTTCTCTGTCGCTTAGGCTCTTTATCAGATTGTCTCCCTGCTTCGCCGTGTTGATGTTCATAACGATTAGCTGGTCGGGCATCTCGATATTCATAGTCTCCTTGAAGAGTCGGTCCCAAGGGGTGTTGGGATACATCTCCTTCACCTGTTCTTTGGTGCGCGGATTATACATTGCCGGGATGTTACGTCTTTCCTCGCGTGTCCATGTGGAGTCAGCAAGAAGGGTCTCGATCTTCATCACATTCTTTACGATGCGGGCAGCATCTTTCTTGCTGTACCCCGCATTCATCATCTGCGTCTGGATCAGCTTCTTGTACGCCTCTCGAACCTCTTTGTTTCTCTTATCGTTTTTAAGATAATAATCGCGGTCTCCGAGCCCGAGTCCACCACCTGACACATACATGGCATACTCCTTGCTGTTGATGAGATTCTCAGAGTGGCCTGCGCCGATAAAAGGTGATGCATATTCCTTATGCATCATGATGAAGAGGTCTTCCATCCCGTTGGAAGGGGTATTCTCGATTGTCGCCAAGATTCCCTTGATGGGCTCTGCTCCGAGCTCGTTGCGTCGCACTGAGTCCATTGCCGATTCATAGATGGCGGCTATCTTATAGGCGGTGGTCCCTTTCTCGGGATTCTTTGCGGCCAGATTCGTAACGATGCGTTGCACTCTCACCTCGCTTGAGTCGTTGAGAATGTTAAACTGACCATAGCGCGCGTACTCCGGTGTTAGCGGGTGTGACTCCATCCAGCCTTTGTTAACGTGCTGATAGAAGTCTTTCGAAGCCGGTGTGGAAGGGTCGATTCCTTTCGGATCAAGGCTCTTCAGATGTTCCTGTGCCGACAGGCTGCTTACGCTGCCTGCGAGTGCAAGGAAAAGTAAAGCTTTTGAAATTTTCATTGTGTTGTTATTGAGTGAATTAATTTGGTTTGGTTTTGTCTGTTTTTCCAGGATACACGCATAGAGATTCAAGGATCGTGCTCGCTTTTAGCGTCGTCTCCTCCCATTCCTCTTTGGCATCTGATAGCAACGTGATGCCTCCACCGGTGTAGACACAGTAGCGGTCTTTATCCACACGCGCACAACGAAGCGTGACTTGGAATGTAAAGTCGGAAGGTGAGCGGTAAGGACCGCAGAACCCTCCATAGCAACCTCGCCCATTCTTCTCCTGTTCCCCTATAACCTTCAAGGCAGTGGAGCGCGGTAGTCCGCAAAGTGCCGGAGTAGGGGAGAGGTCATGTAGAAGGGCCGAGAGGGTGGAATCGGATAGGGGGCTTTCCGCTTCTCCTTGAAAGAGTGTGCATAGATGTTCCACTTTTCCTGCTCGCCGGGTTACTGTTTCATCGCGCTCCATGCTGATGTTATGGCGTGCGAATGTTTCCGAAATGTAGTCGGCCACAATTTGCTGTTCCTCTATGTTTTTTTTATCCCAGGGTTGGGCACTCCCGCTTTTCCTGCTCCCGGCAAGAGCCATTGTGGTCAATAATCCTCTTCTTCCCTCAAGTAGAAGTTCAGGCGAAGCTCCGATCCAGCACCCTGTTTGAGCTGTGGAAAAGCAAAACACGAATGCATCCGGATGAAGACGGCAAAGTTCAAAGAATGTGGCCGGCACATCCACTCTCCCTTCCTCCACTATTTCTCGAGCGGCTATGATTTTTCCACCCCCGTTGGCTGCCAACGCTTGTTTGATGGCTGTGATTTCCTCTTCGTGCTCTGCCTCCGTTGTGGATTGTTCCGGAAAGGGAAAGGTCATTGAGGATTCTTCACCCCCTTTAGAGTCCCGGTAGGGGATGGTCAGATAGGGAAGCTCCGGAAGAAACGGCGCAATCACAAATCCCGGTGTGGAAGTTCCGACAACAACTTCTGATCCTGTCCCGAAGGTTATGGTCAGGTCGCCGGGGCGCTTATAGACATACGTTGGCAACCCATTTTTCAATGCACTCCGGATTTCGTTGGTAAGCATTATCAACGATGTCGGATCTGTAAAATATATTGTCGGTCCGTTCTTCCGTCGGTTGGTGTCGCGGTCGTATCTTAATCCCATTCCTTATTCTGTCTTAGTTGTAAACTACCCTTCCTTCAAGTTCGAAGGGATAGGCTTTTTCTATTCTGACGTTAACGAAATCTCCGGGTTTCAATCCCTCCGCTTCGTTAATTATAACTTCCGGGTCTACTTCGGGAGAATCGTATTGGGTTCTTCCGATTGCTTGTTCACCTTCTATACGGTCTATGAGCACTTTCTCTACAGTCCCCACCATCTTTTCATTCAGTTCGAGGGCGATATCCTCCTGAATACGCATGATTTCATCAAGTCGCCTCTGTTTCTCCTCTTCGGGGATGTCATCCGTGAGATTCTTGGCCGCGAAGGTATCGTCTTCCTCGCTGTAGGCAAAGGCACCCATCCGGTCGAATTTCTGCGTTTTCACAAATTCCACAAGCTCCTGAAATTCCTTATCCCCCTCTCCGGGAAATCCCGTCAAAAGGGTGGTGCGTATCCGGATGCCTGGCACTCGCTTGCGTATCTCTTCAAGCAGTCGGAGAGTCTGTCCTTTATCAACATGGCGACGCATATTGGTGAGAACCGGGTCTGAGATATGTTGAAGGGCTATGTCAAGATAGTTGCAGACATTATCCCGTCTGGCCATGACATCAAGTATATCCATCGGAAAATCTGCCGGATAGGCATAATGGAGCCGTATCCATTCCACTCCTTCAATATCTGCAAGGCGGTCGATGAGCTCTGCAAGCGATTGCTGCCCGTAGAGATCGGTGCCGTAGGAGGAGAGATCTTGTGCGATGATGTTGAATTCTTTCACTCCCTTCCCCACAAGAGTGCGCACTTCCTCCTCAATCTCCTCGATTGGGTGCGAGGTGTGGCGCCCTGTGATAAGCGGGATGGCACAGAAAGCGCAGAATCGGTTGCAACCCTCGGAAATCTTCAGATAAGCGCTGTGCGGAGGCGTTGTGAGGGTGCGTTCCCACCCCGCCGGTTTTTCGCTCTCTGCGTTGCGGTCAGGTAGCCCCGAGATAAAGTCTTTCCAGTCGAATTTCCCATACCACACATCCACCTCCGGAAGAGCCTCTTTCAATTCTTCCATATATCTTTGTGACAGGCACCCCATCACTATGAGTTTCCCTATCCGACCCTCCTCCTTGAGCTGACCCAATTCGATGATTGTGTTGATTGATTCCTCCTTTGCATCGGCTATAAATCCGCAGGTGTTCACAACAACATATTCCCCCTCCGGAGCTTCGGAGTCGTGGCGGGCACAATATCCCTTTCCCTCCAATTGCTTCAAGAGCCGCTCCGAATCAATGAGATTCTTGGAGCAGCCCAGTGAAATTACGTCTATGGTATTTTTTTTAAACATTAAGTGTCTTGTTATTTTTCGGTTGTATTCAGGAAGAGAGACCTCACAAACTCTTCCGGTCGGAAAATCTGAAGGTCGTCAAGACCCTCCCCGATACCGATATATTTGACCGGGACCTTGAATTGGTCGCTTATCCCTATGACAACGCCCCCTTTCGCTGTGCCGTCGAGCTTGGTGACCGCAAGCGCATTGACATCCGTGGCGGCGATAAATTGCTTGGCCTGTTCAAACGCATTCTGACCGGTCGAGCCGTCGAGCACGAGGAGAACCTCCTGAGGTGCGTCCGGGATTACCCTCTTCATGACGTTTTTGATCTTGGAGGTCTCGTTCATCAATCCGATTTTGTTGTGGAGCTTTCCCGCTGTGTCTATTATGACAACGTCCGCTCCTTGGGCTTTAGCTGAGGTCAGGGTGTCGTATGCAACCGCTGCCGGGTCGCTTCCCATCTGCTGCTTGATCATTGGCACACCGACTCTGTCTGCCCATATCTGAAGCTGGTCAATGGCGGCCGCACGGAATGTATCAGCTGCCCCGAGTATAACCTTGTAGCCTGCTTTCTTATACTGTGAGGCAAGTTTTCCGATGGTCGTCGTTTTACCCACTCCGTTAACGCCGACTACCATTATCACGTAGGGTTCGCCTGTTTCCTTTAGTTCGAAATCTCCCAATTCTTCATTCGTGGGCCTGACGATCATGTCGCAGATTTCTTCGCACAAAAGATTGTTGAGCTCGCTGGAGCTGACATATTTGTCGCGAGCAACTCGTTCTTGAATGCGGTCGATAATCTTCAACGTGGTGTCAACCCCCACATCACTCGTGATGAACGCTTCTTCAAGATTGTCCAGAACCTCGTCGTCTACCTTGCTCTTTCCGGCTACTGCGTGCGTGATTTTGCTCCAGACCCCCTCTTTTGTCTTTTGAAGACCGGTGTCAAGCTTCTCTTTTTTCTCTTTTGAAAACAGGTTTTTGAAAAATCCCATAGATGATGTCTTTTAATTAGCCTGATCCTCCAATTTCAGAGGGCCCAAAAACCCAAGCGGTGGCGGGAGGAACGTTATTATCTGCAAATTTAAGAAAAATTTTTAATAACATAAAATCTTTCAAACAATCTGTTGGTTTTTGATGAACTTACACTCAGGACAAACAACCTCCATTCCGCCGGAATAACTATTTCCCTATTTTCATTTTTACGGAATCGGTAGAGATGTAAATCCCTTCTTGTGTGATACTGATCACCTCTTTTTCCCTTTTTGTCGAGTCGGTTGCATCATGCACCGGATCTGAATCTGTATGGATTACAATCTCTTCTTCATCAAAATCCACATTATCAAGCCGCTCTTCTATTTTGTCTATTCTATCAATGAAGTTATTGCTGTCCATCTCATGCGCGACGTTGACTATTCTTCCTGTGGAGAAGCCTGCAAGCACGAATCCCAATATCCAGATGATGACCAATGAGTTGCGAACGCCTTTTGATAAGACGTTACCGTTTTTTCTCAGTCCCATTCTAACCAGAATGAATAGTGGAATGCCTACGACCAGGATACTACCAATCCCACATAGTACGCCCCATACCGGTAGTGAACCTGCTTCTGAATACCAAAACGAGGTGGTCTCTCCGAAAAAGGCCGATCCCAAGTCTGTGGCGAACATCACAAGCGCAAACAGGCAACCCAGCAACCCTAACACGAGGACCACAAGCAGTGGAATCCCAATAATCAGACCGATAATCACCAGTGCTTTTGCAAGTACTCCGAAAAAGGTCGCAAGACTGTCGCTGAATGAATTGCCGCAGTATTTGTCTGTCACGTTCTCTGTTTCCTCTTTGAATGAGCCGGTGACCGTTTTTGCTATATTTTCCATTGTCGGCTGTTCTCCCATCATCTGAATACGCTCCAACGGGGTCCGGGCATCAGGAACTACTATCCACATTATTATGTACGCCAGTCCTACGGTTGAGGCTGACAGGATGGTAAGTAGAACGGTGACGAGTCTCACTACAGTGGGGTCGATATTGAGATACCAGGCCAATCCTGAGCAGACTCCCCCAAGCATGGCGTTCTGTGGGTCGCGGTAGAGTTTTTTCTTGACGGGGGGCAACGGTGGTATGTAGGGTGGGGGAGTTGGTCCAGTGAATTCCGAAGTCTCTGATATAATAGTCTCCTCATCCCCTTCAATCATATCTTCCGGTTTCCCGATACGGTTTATAACCTCTTCCACTTGCGCGATGGTGATGATCGGACTCCCTTCCGAAGCATGTTCCATTAGGAGCTCGGCCACGCGGCTCTCTATGTCGCTCACTATTTCCCGGGCATCTTCCTGCCGGCTGAAAGCATTTTCTATAGTGTTGAGATAATCGTTGAGCAAGGAATAAGCGTCTTCATCGATGGTGAAAGCGAAACCCGCTACATTTATTGAGAATGTCTTTTTCATAATTAGTTGGTTTTTTCTGTTTTCAGGTTACGGAAATGGTTTACGTTTGCTACTATCTCATCCCAGGCTGCCGACATTTCCCTGAGATTTTCTTCCCCTGCGGGAGTGATGAAATAGTATTTGCGGGGGGGACCTTTCGGACTCTCTTCCCATTCATAATTGAGTTTTCCTTCTTTCCTAAGTCGGTTGAGGAGGGTGTAGAGTGTCCCCTCAACCACTATGAGGTCCGCCTCCTTTAAGCCGTTGATGATATCTGAGGGATAGGCTCGGGTTCTGCTCAAAAGCAGCAACACACAATATTCAAGTATCCCTTTCCGCATTTGCGAGCGGATGTTGGTATCGGTTGGTTTTGTTTTTTCTGTCATATTGATGAGAGATATTGTTATTGTCTTTTTAGAATGCTCCTCCTTTTTTGTTGCCGGTCTCGGCCTTATCATCGTTGCTGATTTTGGCGGAGGCGCGTTTCACGTCGGATTTCAGACTTCCGAAATTCCAGCTGGCTGAAATCCCGACGTTCCAGTTGTAATTGGTCCAGATTGAGGTGGTGCGAACTCCGTCTGCCGTTGATACTCCGCGATATTGCATGCTGTCCTGTAGAAAATTGCTTGCAGAGAGAGTCACTGTGAGTGTCTTTTTCTTGAGAAATTCGCGGCTCAGTCCGAGTCCATAATAATACCATCCGTTGTTATAACCTTGTAGATCATAGGAGCGTGTCTTCTGTCCTCCATAAAGATTGAGCTTAATGTCAGCCGGGAGTTTGTAGTTAAGATTGGCGCCGTAATCGAGGCTCCATCCGGAATTTGAATAGTCCGGACTCTTGGATTTGAACCAATCTTTCTGCAAACGTCCGTTGAGGGTAAGCTGCATGCCGGGGATGATTGACCATGAGACATAACCCTTGACTGCAAAGTATTGCTCTTTCCCGATGTTGGCATACGTCTGATAGAGTACATCCCCTTTCATAAACGTATAAGCGGTGATGGCATTGTCTTTCAGTGAATATTCCAATCCGATATTCCCTCCGAAGACGCTCCCGAAATTTGAATACTGCAAGGTAAGCTTGTTGGCTTTCTCGCTCGTAAGATCGGGGTTACCCTGCTGCACTTGGTTGGTGTTGAAATTCATCACGAAGGGATTGATGGCGCTAAGTGAGGGGCGGCGTATCCTCATCTGGTAAGCCAGGCGGATATTGGAGGCCGGCGTGAAGAGGTAGGTCAGAGCCGCGTTCGGAACCACGTCGTTCAGATTGGTCATGAAATCCGTGTAGCTTCCCCTGTGATAGTCTATTCCCATGCGGGTATGTTCATACCTCACTCCGGCGACACCCTTAAATGGACCGAAATTCCCTGTATAGGATGCGTAGAGGGCGTAGATATCCTGTTTTTGTGTGAGGTCGGAATAATTATCCGGATTTTCAGCGTATGACGACTCGGAATTTCCAAGATATTGTATTGAAAGGGCATGGTTCCGTCTCCAGACTCCTTTGGCTCCGGCTTCCAGTGTATGGCGGTCTCCTCCGAATGGATTGATATAGTCTAATTGGGCAGTGTGCTCGTGTTCTTTTCCGCTGGTTGCATCCCGTTCGAAAGGAACCGATGAAATCCCGCCAAATTCCTCATCCCTCGTGAAATTTATGTCGAGTTTATTGTAGCCGTAGTTATACAGATAGGAGAATATGAGTTTTTCCCCTTCATCATCAAACTGGTGTTGCCACGCTGCCCCCGCATTGATTCCGGTATTTGCCAAATACCCCCCTAAGCGTCGCTTCAGAAACGAAAGGAGCTGTCCCCGTTGCTCTGTGGAGGCTGACATGAATGATCCTTCCAAGGCTTTCCCTTTTACTCCATAGATAGTAGCATCAGCTGTGAGCAGGTCTTTGGGTGAGAGATCGTATGACAGATGCAAGCCCCCTCCGACATATCTGAATGAAATATACTGCATCTGGTTGTTTCTTATGACCGGAGATTCCGGATCATTGAGATTTTCCATTAACACTTCCCCCTTGTTCTTCTGTTTTATGGCGGAATTGTCGGCGTAATCTATGTTTGCTGAAAGTGCAAGATTCCCTTTTCTCATTCTTCCGTAGGCCGACGCGGAGGCTTGCTGTTTGGAGAAGGAGGCTGAGAGTGTCCCGGAATACCCATCGGTGGTGTTCTTCGTTAACGTGATAAGGTTTATAATCCCGGCGGTTCCTTCTGCGTCATACTTGGCACCCGGTTCTGTGATTACCTCCACTTTGACAACCGCTTCTGAGGGCATGGCCTTGAATACGTTTTTATAATTTGCCGTCAACGAAGGGTCTTCCTTCCCGTTTACGTAAATCTTGAAGCTGCTTTGACCGTTCAGGCGGATATTGTCCTCACCGTCTACACTGAGCATCGGCACTTTCTTGAGGGCATCCATCAAGGTATTTCCCTTGGAGGAAGGATCCTCTTCCATATTGTAGGTGAGTTTTGCGCCGTCTGACTGCACAACTGGTTTGGAGGCCACGATCACGAAATCTTCAAGATCCGTGGTCGTTTCCGGCACAGTGTCGAGAGGGGCCGTGGTCTGGGCTAAAGCGCCTGCTGAAGCAAGGAGGAGCGAAGAGGTGATGAATGTTTTCATTTGTTTTAAGCGTTGAATGTTTTCTGTTTAGCGTTAAATGTCTATAGTGTCTTGGCGACGTTTCATGATTCTTGAAAAGCCCTTGGCCGGAGGTCGTTTCTGAATCACGCTGCAAAGTTAAGAATAAAAATAGTACTATGCAATACATAGTACCGATTTTTTTTCAGTAGTATTATAATTTTTAGTACCCGCATAAACTATGGTAGTATGTAAATCCTTAAAAATTAAGTTAGTGAGTAAATAGAGTAAGTTAGTGTGTAAAAACCCATGGGTTTTTACACACTAACTTACTCCTTACTCCTTACTCCTTAACTATTCCAAAATTCAACCCCGCTTTTTTTGCCTGTGAATGTTGCAGTTCGCGCGGAATATGATAGCAGCGACCATCCTTAACAAGATAGGACCCCGTTTGATGAAAACTGAAAGGTATGTTTCGCTCAAGGCATTGCCTGTGCATATCGACAACCCAGTCAAAGTATAAGGGTCGCGCATATTTCCCCGATTCACCCCCGACACTTACTTCTTCAATCTTTTCAGGATCAAGATAAGCTGTCAAATTGATTTTCTCAAGCATAGGCGCGACGATTATCAATCGGTGTTTGATCGGTATAGATAGGAATATGGGAAGCCGGAAGTCTGCTCGATCCTGATTCTCGACAGTACACCCAATCGCTATGTGCTCATACCCTTCTCCCCAGTCGGAGGGTAGACATTCCGCAAGTCGCTCAATCCTTTTTGTAAAAAAGAAAAAACGGCAGTCTTTGCGCGTGCGTATGATTTCCCATATCTCGTCTCTCCATGAATCCGCTTCCTCAATTAAAAGATCGGATGTGAAGCAAAGCGCGAACTCGGTCCCGGATGGAAATTTCCAATTGCGCTTCCGATCTCGTTTCATTGGTAGGCTGAATGACCCTGTCTTATGCACTTCACTCGTGGGGACTACTGTCCCAAAGGCGGCATCTTCCCTATAAACGTAACAGTGCTTGCAACCGGCGCTTATCTTTCGGCAGCCATGCCAGGGATTCCACATTGGCATAATTCGTCGATTTTGTGTTTAGTCGTTTATTTGAATGTAAATTTAAGAAATATTTCGGAATTGTCAAACACGAAACCGGAATTGCATATGATGTGTGGTCTGGAAGGCTTCCGATGCTTCAGTAGATAGGCAAGGGGAGTAAACTAACAAGGTCAGATGGTTGTTTTAAAAATGAAATTAAATATTAAAAAAGCAGATTATGACTCGTGAAGATTTGATAAAGGCTATAAATCATGCCGTCACTCTATATGTGGATGCTCCCGACTATTTCGACGCCAATCCGCAGCTTCGTATCAATCCCGCTACTTTCGACGTTGTGGCCATAAACGGAAAGGATGCCCTTGAAGGTATTGCTGATAATGAAGAGGCTATAGAAGAGGCGGCTGCTGCTCAAGGTGAGGAAACGGAAGATGCCTCCGACTGGCAAGTGGCTCAGAACCCTGACTTCTATGCCATAAAGGAGTATGTCGTCAAAGACAAGGATGGAAAACTCAAAATCAATGAAAAAGCCGTTGAAACCCTCGCCAAGACATACCTTTGATTTCCCCCCTCTTCATTTGTAGGATAAAAATAATTCATAGATAATTATTAAGATAAGGACTCGTCCGAAGAGATACCATATCTCTTCGGACGAGTCCTTATTGACAATTTCACCCATTATCCCTCCCGAGATTATCTCCTCCATTTCCTGTAGGGTTATTGCGTGGTTGGTGAAAAAACAGTATTTTTGCGCTTGCAAATTCTGTGTTTTTATGAAAAAGTATAAGGGTTCGTTGTATCGGTCAAGATGGGATGCATCAACCTGGGGATTACTCCTGTTGGTGGTAGCCGGCTGCATATTGCCTTTTTTCTTTGACGATGATGGGTTGATGCCCGTGTTGGTCAGTGTTTGGGCGCTGATTGCTATGGTTGTTATACTGAGAGGAATTTATTATCGTATTGACGGTAAGGAACTGGTGGTGTATCAATTCTATATTCCGAAAGCTTATCCTATTGATAAAATTGCGGAGATAATCCCCGTCAAGGGCTATGTTTCTGCCCCTGCTACCTCATTTACTCACAGAATAGGAATCCGTTTTTCTGACAGAAAAATTCTTAAAAGCACGATACTGCTGGTGATTTCTCCTGAAAGAGAGGAAGAATTTATCAAGCAGCTTAAAACCGTGAATCCGGATATAATACTCCGGCTATAAAGAATTTCTGTTGCAACTCTTCAATTTTTCTTTTTAATCATGAATGCAGACGATCGCCTGAGATATTCACGCTTGATTGCTATTGAGAATATCGGTAGGGAAGGGGTGGAGAAGCTTAATAACGCGACTGTGCTTGTTGTAGGGTGTGGGGCATTGGGTTCGATGGCGGCAATGCAGCTGGCGGCTTCCGGTGTCGGGAGAATCAGAATTGTCGATTTCGATACCATTGATTTGTCTAATCTTCAGCGCCAATTCTTTTTTACTTCTGACGAGACCGGAAAGGGGAAAGCTGAGATGCTCGCTCAGAGAATGAGTAATCTGAATCCTAACGTGACGGTTGAGGTTCATAACTCTCTTTTCTGCGAGAAGAACGCTCGTAATCTTATCTCGGGTTGCGATTTCGTTGTGGAGGCAACCGACAATCCTGATTCAATGACGACTGTTGACAGAATATGCGGTGAGATGGGTGTCAGGTGTGTTTTGGCCGGAGTCTCCGACTTTTCAGGACAAGTGATGACCTGTCTCCCGGGTAAAAGAAGATACTCCGATATTTTCCCTCAGATTGAGGAGGGTGGGGTGCTCCCTTGTTCCCTCAACGGTGTGGCCGGCCCGGCGGCTGCCGTGGCCGCCAGCATTGAGGCAGCGGAAGCGATTAAGTCGATTGCTGGGATAACACCTCTCTTGTCTGACAAAATGTTGGTGTTCGACCTCTTGGATTTATCTTTCGACCTGATTGAGACGTAGAAATCTAAAAATTTCCTCGGAACCTCTCCCCGGGAATATTTTGTGGAGACGTTTCGAGGAAATAATCTTTAAGTTATTTAGACTTTTGATTTATCTGGAGTTAGCCGGATTTCAGAGATGAAAGAGCATCCCGATTATTTTGTCAGTTTATCCCTCACGATCCAGCGGAGTGCATTTACAAGAAGAAGATTCTGGGTCGCGTCGGTGAATTCCTCATCTCCATGCCCTATGTTGAGATAAATCATCCTGTAATCTCGGTTCGTCCAGACCACGGGAAATGGTCCGAAATAAATTATATCCTTTATTCCGACCGGATAATTTTTCTCTGATAGGGAAAGCAGCACCTCTACTTTGGGATTCTCAACCGGGGAGGGTTGCCATTGATACCATTCGCAGGCCGGTGCTACAAATGAGGAGGGTAGATTTTTGGTGACAGGATGGTTCTGTGTATTGGTTTCAAGTAAAACAGGCTGTGGTGGCCAGGTGTTGCAATAAAAGTTTCCCGCGCCAAGAAAAGTGTTGAACCAAGGCCACCCGGTCGACTTGTCATTATAACCCGCTGCGTGAAATCCTATCCATCCTCCTCCGGAGGTCATATACTTTTCAAATGCCTCCCTCTCTTTCTTATCGCCTGGCATATTGTTTAAGGCGATGATGACGTCATATTCCCCCAATTTATCTGTATAGGGAGCCAAGGAGGTAGCCTTTGTGTAGGTGAAGCCCTCTCCATATGAAAGTTTATGGATGAAATGAAGTGCCTGCTCAGCAAACTGTCGGTGCGCTTCTTCCACTTCCTCGCTATAATAAATCAAAGCGTTGAAGCGTGGTGCCTTGGCATAGCTGGCCGGATATTCGTCCGGTTGCGAAAACTTCAATCTCTCTTCCCCGACAGCCGGAAAGACGGCGAACATGAGGAGGGAAAGAATGGATAATAAAAATCGTTTGTTCATAAGGTTATGATTTTAAGCCCCCAATCCTTTTCCGGGAGTGGGGTGGTAATAATTATGATTCGATGCTTACGGCTCGCTTCCTGCTTTTGAAAGCGATAGATTTGCCTCTCCGTCCCAAAATTAGGAATATATTTCTATTCCTGCAAGATTATCCCATCTAAAATCTCAATCACCGGGAGAGCCCGCACTCCGTGCGAGCCGCATCGCATCCCCTGTCCTGCGTCATTAAAATAAATGAAGATCACCAAAGTGTACTCTTCATTAAAGAAAGAATAACTTTAAACCGCTTCTATTTATCTCCGATTTGACGTTCTCACAAAATTTGATTATTTTTGCAGTTGAAATTATAATAAGATGAAGAATATCCGAAATTTCTGCATAATAGCCCATATCGATCACGGCAAATCAACTCTTGCCGACCGTCTCCTTGAGCGCACCAACACTGTCTCCGCTAAGGATATGGAGGCTCAGGTTCTCGACGATATGGATCTTGAGCGTGAGCGTGGAATCACCATCAAAAGCCACGCCATCCAGATGGATTACGAGCTCAATGGCGAAAAGTTTGTCTTAAACCTTATTGACACTCCGGGACACGTCGACTTCTCTTACGAAGTCTCTCGATCAATTGCTGCCTGCGAAGGGGCTCTCCTTATTGTCGATGCTTCTCAAGGCATACAGGCTCAGACAATTTCAAATCTTTACATGGCCATTGACAATGACCTCGAGATTATTCCCGTGATTAACAAATGTGACCTTGACAGCGCCAAGCCCGATGAGGTGGAAGACCAGATTTGCGATCTTCTCGGGTGCGATCCCGAAGATGTCATCCGAGCAAGCGGTAAGACCGGAATGGGTATTGACGATGTTCTCAAGGCTATTGTGGAGAGGGTTCCGGCCCCGAAGGGTGATCCCGATGCGCCTCTGCAAGCGCTTATCTTTGATTCCGTTTTCAACCCTTTCCGTGGCATTATTGCTTACTTCAAGATTGTCAATGGTACTCTCAGAACCGGAGATTTCGTAAAATTCGTTTCTACCGGTAAAGAATATCATGCTGATGAAATCGGAGTGTTGAAACTTGAGATGTCGCCTCGAAAGGAACTTTCAGCCGGAAACGTTGGGTATATTATCTCGGGTATTAAAACTTCCAAGGAGGTAAAGGTGGGCGACACAATCACTCACGTTGCCCGTCCTTGCGACAAGGCGATTGAAGGCTTCGAGGAGGTTAAGCCGATGGTCTTCGCCGGGGTTTATCCTATCGAAACGGAGGATTTCGAAAATCTGCGTGCCTCGCTCGAAAAGCTGCAGCTCAACGATGCCTCCCTGACATTCCAACCTGAATCCTCAGCCGCTCTCGGGTTTGGTTTCCGTTGCGGTTTCCTCGGGCTCCTCCATATGGAGATTATTCAGGAACGTCTCGGACGCGAATTTGATATGGACGTCATTACGACTGTCCCGAACGTTTCATATAAAGTCTACGACAAGAAAGGAAATGTAACGGAGGTGCATAATCCTTCCGGCCTCCCTGAGGCTACCCTTATCGATCATATCGAAGAGCCTTACATCCGCGCCACTATCATCACCGCTGCCGACTACATCGGTCCTATAATGACCCTCTGCCTCGGTAAGAGAGGGGAGTTGGTGAAGCAGGAATATATCAGCGGTAACCGTATGGAGATTACTTTCGATATGCCCCTCGGGGAGATCGTAATCGACTTCTACGATAAACTCAAATCTATTTCAAAGGGATATGCCTCTTTCGACTATCATCTCCATGATTTCCGGGAGTCTAAGCTCGTTAAGCTTGACATCCTTCTGAACGGGGAGAGTGTCGATGCCCTTTCGACTCTTACTCATGCCGATAATGCTGTGAGGTTTGGACGCCGGATGTGCGAGAAATTGAAAGAACTTATTCCTCGTCAGCAGTTTGACATTGCTATTCAGGCGGCAATTGGAGCTAAAATAATCGCGCGCGAAACAATTAAGGCCGTCCGCAAGGATGTGACCGCTAAATGTTATGGTGGCGATATCTCTCGTAAGAGAAAGCTCCTCGAAAAGCAGAAAGCCGGTAAGAAACGTATGAAGCAGATCGGTTCGGTTGAGGTCCCTCAGAAGGCTTTTCTCGCTGTCCTTAAACTTGATTGACATTTTCCGTGTTTATTTAATAAGCCGGAGCCTCCGAATTGTTCGGCGACTCCGGCTTTTAATTTTTATTGATATTTTCTTTAACTCTTTTAGGCAAAAGGTCAAAACCTAAGACCTAATACCTAAAATCTAAAATCCAAAATTATGAATATTGGTGACAAGATGCCCGATTATCTCGGGAAAGACAGCAATGGCAATGATGTGAGACTTTCAGATTTCTCTTGCAAGAAATTCATCATATATTTCTATCCCAAGGATAACACTCCGGGATGCACTGCCGAGGCTGTCAGCTTCCGCGATAATTACGAGACTTTCCTTAAGATGGGGTATCAGGTGATTGGGGTTAGCAAGGATTCCGAGGCAAGCCATAAGAAGTTCGCCGAGAAACAGAACTTGCCATTCCCTCTTGTTGCAGACACTGAAACCGAGCTTTGTCAGACTGCCGGTGTGTGGCAGAAGAAGAAAATGGCCGGTCGGGAGTATATGGGAATTGTGCGCACTACTTTTGTCTGTGACCCGGATGGCACAGTTACTGATGTCGTGAAGAAGGTGGAGACAAAATGTGCCGCCGACCAGCTATTCAAACTTCTCGATGGGCGCGGAGCTGTGAATCCCGAATGGTAATCCCTTCTCCCTTATTCCTTCTCCCTTATTTCCCTGAAGTCCGATCCGGCCGGAGTCTGGAAGATTCGAAGACCGAAGTATTTCACTATGGCGTAGATATGGTCGAAAATATCGCTTTGGATATGTTCGAAGGGCTTCCAGCGCGTTTCGGTGGTATAGAAATATATTTCAAGCGGAAGACCGGAGGGTGTAGGGTCAAGCTGACGCACCATATAGGTTAGGTCTGTACGCACTTCCGGCCTTTCCTCAAGCCAATTCTCAAGATAATTTCTTAACAGACGCAGATTGACCATTAAATCTGCGTCTTTTTCGTCTATTCCTTTTAGCCAACCTTTTTCCCTCAATAATTGAAGCTCAGCCTCATTCAGGAAACGCACACTCGTTGCGTCGATGAATATTGCTCGCATCACTCGCCGCGCTTGGTCGTCGCGCATCATCTGATAGTTCTGAAATGACTCAGCCACGAGGGAGTAGGGCGGAACCGTCGTAACAGAATTATCCCAATTCTTGATTTTTACCGTGGTGAGGGATATATCAATAACTTCCCCGTTGGCCGAATGTTTTTCGGTTTTTATCCAATCCCCCTTCTTCACCATTTTATTGGCCGTAAGCTGTACCCCTGCTACAAGACCTAAGATCGTATCCTTGAAAACCAACATTAGGATGGCTGCGGAGGCGCCGAGGGTAGTGACAATAGCTATCGGAGTCCTTCCGACAAGCAGACTGATGGCGATTATGATTCCTATTCCGATGATGATGAGCTTCATCATCTCGAAAATCCCTTTTATTGCATAGGTCGCAAAGCGCTCTCTCTTCGCGAAGGCTGCGAAGAGATTATCCACAAGCGTATTCAGTGCTCGGCAACTCACCACAATGATATAGAAGGAGGTGAGGATGTTGATGGTGTTTGCAAGAAAATTATAATCGTCAAAGCAACGAGGAAGCATGACCGCCACTATGACAGCCGGGGTAAGCTGTGATAGCGCACGCCTGAATTTGTCATTGATAAGGTCATCATCCCAATCAGTGTCCGTCCATTCCACTGCCCACGCCACTCCTCGTAGCAACAGCAGAGACAGATAATATCCCCCTATCGCCGTTATGGTGATCATGATGAGGAGGATTATGGTGACCAATGCCGAGCCTCCTGTAAAATCCAGCGATTGATATAGGGTGTCGCGAAACGTCTCCAGACTGAATTTTTGCAATATCATTTTTTCTTGTCAATTTTAAAATCAAGGAGGCGATGAAGAAAAATAACTCCATCGCCTCCATTTTTTCGCTTTCATAAGCCCGAGGCTCTGAAAGCTGATGTTTTATGCGTTCTCGTAAAGATAATCGTTGATTTGTTCCGGCTTGAAATTACCGATGAACGAGGCGTGGCGTGCAACTTCAGCCTCACCATACTTAACGTAAACCACCAACGATTTCTTGAAGTCTTCATTCCGGTTGGCATCCTCAAGAAGGAGATAACCCATGATGATATTGCCGGCCATCTCGACAAGGCGACGTGCCATGAAGTCATGATACTTCGTGTCGTCTACACCCATCACTGCCTGCACTGCGTCTGCATACTGCTGAGTCATGAAGACGAGAGTATTCTTGATTCCTTCAAATTCAGGTTTAACCTCCTCAGCCTCGAATTCACGGATCTTGTTGAGGTAAGTGCCTGTGGTGACGTGGCGGATAGCTGCGACTACCTGAAGCTGGGTAGTACCTTCATAAATAGAGGTGATACGTGCGTCGCGATACAGACGCTCGCATGCGTAATCCTTCATGAAGCCGGAGCCACCGTGAATCTGGATACAGTCGTAGGCGTTCTGGTTGCAATATTCGGATGAGAGACCCTTCGCGAGTGGAGTGAATGCGTCAGCGAGCTTGCTGTAATATTTCTGCTCCTTCTTCTCTTCTACAGTGAGCGCACGCTCTTTTGCGATGTCATCGTAAATCTTATACATATCTACGAAACGTGAGCAGGCGTAAAGAAGGGCGCGTGTCGCGTCAAGCTTCGCTTTCATCAAAGATAGTATCTCCGCTACTGCGGGGAACTCTATGATCGGTTTCCCGAACTGCTGACGCTCTTTTGCATACTGGAGGGCTTCGCGATAGGCTGCCTCGCTTATACCGACTGACTGTGCGGCGATGCCGAGACGGGCTCCGTTCATGAGCGCCATAACATATTTGATAAGACCAAGACGGGTGCTGCCTACGAGCTCTGCCGGTGCATCCTTGTAGACGAGCTCACATGTCGGGCTACCCTTGATACCCATCTTATTCTCGATGCGGCGAACGTTGACACCCCCGTTACGCTTGTCATAGATAAACATGGAGAGGCCTCGGCCGTCTTTGGAGCCTTCCTCCGAACGCGCGAGTACGAGGTGAATGTCTGAGTCGCCGTTGGTGATGAAGCGCTTAACGCCGTTGAGCACATAGGTCCCATCCTCTTTCTTCGTCGCTTTAAGCATCACAGACTGCAGGTCAGAACCCGCGTCCGGTTCTGTGAGGTCCATTGACATGGTTGCTCCCTCGCATACAAGAGGAATATATTTCTGCTTCTGCTCTTCGTTGGCAAATTCATAGATGGTCTCTGCGCAGTCCTGAAGTCCCCAGAGGTTCTCGAAACCTGCATCTGCACGGCTTACGATATCAGCAGCCATGATATAGGGGGTTATCGGGAAGTTGAGGCCGCCGAGGCGACGGGGCATTGACATTCCCATCAGGCCGGCCTTGCGGCACGCATCGAGATTTTTCTCTGTCGCGGGTGCGTATTTTACGCGGTTGTTGACAACCTGCGGACCGGTGTGGTCCACCTCCTCGGCGTTCTCCGCAATTACGTTCCCACTTATATCGCCCACAATCTCAAGAACACGGTCGTAGCTGTCTATTGCATCTTCGAAATTCTGGGGGGCGTAGTCATATTTATCTGCGTCGGCGAAGTTTCTCTCTTTGAGCTCCACGATCTTCTCCATCATCGGATGTGAAAGATAATGCTTCAGAGCTTCGTTGTCGTTATAGAAATTAGCCATTATTTAGAATTCTTTTTATAATATTTGATGAGTTTGGGGAGGACATCCTCGATTTTTCCTGTAATAACGTAGTCGGCGATGCTGTTGATCGGTGCATCGGGGTCGGAATTGACAGAGATGATGATGGAGGAATCCTGCATCCCGGCGATGTGCTGGATCTGTCCTGAGATACCGCAGGCAATATAAAGTTTCGGGCGCACGGTCACTCCGGTCTGGCCTATCTGACGGTCGTGGTCACACCATCCCGCATCTACGGCGGCACGGCTTGCCCCTACCTCTGCGCCAAGTGTGTCCGCAAGTTGCTGGAGAAGGTCAAAATTCTCCTTGCTCCCTACGCCATATCCACCGGCTACCACAATAGGGCTTCCCTTGAGATTGACTTTGGATTTCTCAACATGGCGGTCGATGATTTCCACTACGAAATCCTCCGGACGGGTATATTTGTTAACCTCTTTGCTGATGACCTCTCCGCTGTAGTTGGAATCCTTTACCTCTTTCTTCATCACTCCCTCGCGCACGGTTGCCATCTGCGGACGGCAGTCCGGGTTGACGATGGTAGCTACGATGTTGCCGCCGAAGGCCGGACGAATCTGATAGAGAAGGTCCTTATATTCCTTTCCGGTCTTGACATCCTTATAGTCTCCGATTTCAAGTGAGGTGCAGTCTGCTGTCAGGCCGCTGTGGAGCGCGGAAGATACACGTGGTCCGAGGTCGCGACCAATCGAAGTTGCGCCCATGAAGGCTATGCGGGGCTCTATCTCCTTGAAGAGATTGATGAGGATGGAGGAGTGGGGGAGGGAGGTATAGGGGTAGAGGCGTGAATCCTCAAACTTATAGATTGTGTCTACGCCGTAGGGGAGAATCTGTTTCTCTATATCCTTCAGATTGTCGCCCGCTACTACGGCCTCAAGCTTGATGCCGAGCTTGTCGGCCAGCTGGCGCCCTTTGGTGAGGAGTTCCAGACTAACGTCAGCCACTTTCCCGTCTTCGTATTCGCAATAGACGATGAGATTATTTTTGTCTGCCATTTTGAATCAGATGTTTGCGTTAATTTGTTAAGAGCATGTTTACTCTATGATCAACCGATGGTGTGGTTGGCGATGAGATCTTTGATAAGTCCTTCAAGCTCCTCATCATTGTTTTCTATGCGGCGTGCCTCTTTCGCTGTGAAGACCACATTCTCTATGCTCTTCACTTTTGTCGGTGAGCCTGCAAGACCGCATTGAGCCAAATCTGCATCCACAGTAGCGGCTGACCATTCTCCGATGCTTAGATACGGACGCTTCTCGATAAACTCTTTCTTTGCTTCGTCGGATGCTACTTCTGAAGGCACGGCAGCATATTTATATTTCTGGAGTGCCTTAGCGTTACGGGGACGGCAGTCTGCTGCTGAGCTGTTTACCGTCACGACGAGGGGCAATTTGGCCTTTACTGTCTCTACCCCGCTTTCAATGCGACGCTTCACTGTGATCTCTCCGTTTTCTACATTCAGAATATCTTCTGCATATGTTATCTGAGGTATTCCGAGTTTCTCTGCGATCTGAGGCCCTACCTGCGCGGTGTCGCCGTCGATGGCCTGGCGGCCTCCGATGATAAGGTCATAGTCGCCGATTTTGCGCACGGCTGCGCTCAAGGCATATGAGGTCGCGAGGGTGTCTGAGCCGGCGAAGGCGCGGTCCGAGAGCACGATACCACCGTCAGCACCGCGGAACATTCCTTCTCTGACTATCTCTGCAGCACGGGCCGGACCCATGGTGAGGATGGTTACCTTGCTGCCGGGATGGAGCTCTTTGAGTTTCAACGCCTGCTCGAGCGCGTTGAGGTCTTCGGGATTAAAGATGGCCGGTAGAGCCGCACGGTTGATCGTGCCGTCCGCTTTCATGGCGTCTTTCCCTACGTTACGGGTATCAGGTACTTGCTTTGCGAGTACAATGATATTTAGGCTCATAAAATCTGGAATTTTATATAAGTTCAGTTATTTTCTTATGCTTTACGGGGCAAAGTTAGTAAAAAAAGTTTAAAAATCATTACTTTTTAACCTTTCTCCTTTTGTTAAAGTTTGTAATTCCGGCTAAAATAAGTAATTTTGTCTCCTATTCTCGGAGATTGTGGTCTAAAAAATCCATTCTCTATTTTTTCTATTCCTATTTTCTCTCTCTCTTGAATTTCAAATCACACCCAAAGTGAACAGACTCTACACTTTTATACTCGCGGCCGGTTTGTCTTTATCAGCTTACGCCGACCTCATGGACCAAGCGCGTGACGAGGTGACCCGTGGCGATTGGTGGCGTGCCGAGGAATCCCTGATGAAGGCGGCTGCTGAAAATCCCAAGGTTGCTTCTTCGGCTCAATATAACTATCTCCTCGGCGCTTGCAAGTTTGAGACCGGTGATTATCCCGAGGCGCAAAAGTTGCTCGCTGCTGCAAAGGCTAAAGGATATTCCCCGGCTAACCTCTATCTCGGTCGCCTTGCTTTCCTTGATTATGACTTCGATAAGGCTACTTCCCTTTACGGTGAGTTCAAACGTCATCGTGAAAAGTCGGGGCAGGTGGTGGGCGAGACCGTCGAAAGACTCGAAAATCAATTGTCAATTGCCGAGAATTCCCTGGAGCGCGTCGAGAATATTGTCGTCATTGATTCTATTGCCGTCCCTGCTGAAGAGTTTTTCAAATACTATAAACTCTCTCCCTCGGCCGGTAAGTTTGTACCCGCTTCAGATATCCCTCTCGAGAAACATCGAAATGGAGTCGAGATGGCGTTTGTAAATGAAGGGAATGATTTCATGATGTGGGGGGAGCCTGATGAAGTCGGTAATGTCCGCATTGTCGAGTCTACGAGGCTTACTGACGGCTCTTGGCAGGAGCCGGTCCCCGTTCCTTCTTTCCTCCATACCGGCGGATATGCCGATTATCCTTTCATGATGGCTGATGGTGTCACTCTTTATTATGCCTCCAACGGTTCCGGTTCTATGGGTGGATATGATATTTTTGTGGTCAGCCGCGATGCTCAGTCCGGGGAATACCTCCAGCCGCAGAATATCGGAATGCCTTTCAATTCCCCTCATGATGATTTCCTCCTTGCAATTGATGAGGAGGAGGGGATCGGTTGGTGGGCAACTGACCGCAACCTGCTCGGCGATAAGGTGACAATTTACGTCTATATCGTGAATGACCTCCGTAAAAACTATGACGGCGATGAGGATGATATCCTTGAAAAAGCTCGATTGACAGACTATCATTCCACATGGAACCCTGCCGACAAAAGCAAGTATGAGGCTATGCTGAACCGCATCTCAGAGCTTGGAGAAGGGGGCGCGGAGGAGCAGAAGGGTAGTTTCCGCTTCCCGATGCCGGGTGGAAAATTCTATACCGAGCTTTCCGACTTTCAGAGTGTTGAAGCAAGGGTGAAGATGGAGGAATATCTGAATGTGGAGAAGAAATTCCAATCAATGCGCGAACAGCTTGATGTTCTTCGCAGGCGCTATCCTGAGAATCGGCCTGACAATGTAAAGGAGGAGATTCTCTCTCTTGAGAAAGACAGCGAGAGAATGATTGCCGATTTGCGTAAGCAGCGCAGTGAAATATATCGTCTTGAAAAAGAGAAAACAGCTCGAAATTGATCATGAAAGAGACCGTGGATTTAAAACGGATAATAGAATCGACAGACCGTTATAATTTTCACGCCCATTCGCAGTTTTGCGATGGGCGTGATTCTATGAATGAAATAGCGGCCGCTGCATCTGAGGCCGGTCTGGAGGTCTTTGGTTTCACGCCCCATTCTCCCGTGCCTATTGATTCCCCTTGCAATATGGCGGCTGAAAGATTGCCCGAGTATTATGACCTGGCGGACCGACTTCGCAGCGAGTATGCCGGAAGGATGGAACTGCTCACTTCGTTGGAGATAGATTGGGTTGGCGACGATTGGGGACCTCATATCGATTTTTTTCAGAAACAACCATTGGATTATCGTCTCGGATCCGTGCATTTTGTCCCTAATCAAGAGGGTATCCTCCTTGATTGCGACGGTCGTTTTGAACGGTTTTCCCGTTATCTGAAGGATGGCTACCAAGGCGATCTCAGATACGTCGTGGAGAAATATTTCGAACAGGTATTGAGAATGCTTGAGAGAGGAGGTTTTGATCTCCTCGGCCATTTCGACAAAATCGCGGGCAACGCTTCTCAGGCTGACCCTGACATTGAGAATCAGGGATGGTATGAAGCCCTTGTCGACGATGTAATCAGTCATGTCCAATCCTCTGGTGTGATAGTGGAAATCAACACTAAGGCATTCCCTGAGCGTGGTCGTTTCTATCCTGCGGAAAAATGGTGGAAGAAACTGATTGACGCTGAAGTACCCCTCGCCGTAGATAGCGATGCCCACTACGCAGCCAAAGTTATCTCCGGCCGTGACGAAGCTCTCCGTCGCCTGCGCTCCTATTCAAACCTCTGAATTGAATCTTGAGCAAGGTTTGTCGAGCTGTTCATGCCCTGGTCTCCGTCAGTACGCACATGCCATCACCTCCGTAATATTGTTTGTTCTTATGAGTGACGTTAAATATTATGGCGATTCCAACGCATGGCAGGTGAGAACGATTCTCTCCGAACTTGTGAGTGAAGTTAAATATTACGGTAATTCCACCGCATTAGGCTATCCCATAAAGATTCTTCCCCCTATAGATCTCACTAAAGCTCTGAATGAAGGTCCCTATCTTTTGACAACTGCTGAAATCACCCAAATAGCAACTCTCCTCACAAGACAGAACAGACGGTAAAAGTCTTATTGGCGATCCCGTCGCTTCTCACATCCGCGATGACAGGATCCGGATATTTTTTGGGAATATTCTCAATTTTGCTTCGTTTAGATTCTAAGATTATCAGATAATCTTAGAATCTATTCTTAACCTATCTCCTAATAACTTTACATGACTCCGAGAAAGCATTTTTACCTATAGAAGTTACTGAGTTCGGAATTGAAACGGACTGCAACGCGGAGCACAAGTAAAATGCATAGTCACCGATATAAGTTACCGAGTTCGGAATTGAAATAGACTGCAACGCGGAGCACGAGTAAAATGCACCTTCACCGATAGAAGTTACCGAGTCCGGAATTGAAATGGACTGCAACGCGGAGCACGAGTAAAAGGCACATTCACCGATAGAATTTACCGAGTCCGGAATTGAAATGGACTGCAACCCTAAGCATAATGAGAAGGCCCAGTCACCGATAGAATTTACCGAGTCCGGAATTGAAATGGACTGCAACGCGGAGCATTTTGAAAAGGCAAATTCTCCGATAGAAGTAACTGAATCGGGTATGTTTACACACCGTAATGAGCCGCAACAGTCGAAAGCGCCATCGCATATAACTTTAGTTCCGGTTTTAATGTTATAGGCACTTAATTTCAAATTGGATTTACATTTCAGTAACCGTTTCCCATCTTTACTATAGATTACGCCGAATTCATCCGCTACCCCTTCTGTAATATCCTTATCGGAGCATGAAGTATCAATTTTCTCAACTGGTTTCGCTATCTTTAGTTTCTTTTTTGCCGGAGTCTTAGGTTTTCCAGTCATAAACAATCTGAAGGAAACTGCTTCCAGACTGTTTTTGGCAAATGCTATATAGAATATACCCAATAGGGTTGCCAAATCTAAATCATTGGTAAGGTTTGAGATCGCCTTTATTGCTTTAGAATCTTGCGGAGAACGGAAGTCTTTCTCAGATACAAGCAGTGTGTCGCCCGTTTCTGCTTTAGATTTCAAATCCGGATTAAGGGCTATAGCTTTAAGGGAAAGGGATATTACGGCGATTGAGAAATCATCTAAATCCGAATCATTACGGAGTGGATGACGATAGTCAGGACTCCCTATTTCCCGTGCCTTCTCACCTTTCATTGAAGGCACAAACATTCCGTCATAGTCAACCAAAACTAATGACCCGTCCTTGCAGACAAGTATGTTGTCAGGCTTCAGGTCACCATGGGCGAAGGGTTGTGCGAGCAACCATGCCGACATTCGGTTGAAGCGATAACTGAGCATCTCCAACTCGTACTTGTCATTGAGATTGCGCATAAGATAAGCGTCAAGAGTTTCCCCCTCTACCCATTCCATGACGACAACCGGGAACTCCTCACAGTCGCATTGATCGGAGTCAACGAATAGCTCATTCTCCAGATAGCGTAGGGGCAGGATATATGAAGAGGAAATTACTTCCATTTCATCGGCAATCTTCCTGTAGCTTTCATCGCGTCCCTGCTGGTCTTTGGTGAAGCATTTGACGGCATACAGTTTGCCGTCATTCTCATCTCTCATCTTGAAAACGACAGCAAAATTACCGCTCGACATCACGGGATCACCATGACTGTCAAGCACCGGTCGAAGCGAAGCTAATTCATTAAAATTATCTTCCGCCGCCAGAATCGCTTCCCTATATTCAGAAATCAAAGGATACTCCATATTCCTCAAAATATCAATAAATCTCAATACTCAATGAAATCAAACTCTGGATGATCAGGAAAACGTAATTTAATACTATCATTTACTTTTTTCACATCCCCTTTGTTAATATCTATTCCTTTCTCTTCTATCATTTTGCGGAAGGCACCTAAAACAGGTCCATTTAGCATTATTCCACTACCAGCAATAAGTTTTGAAACCATTGGCTCATCCAATCCATTTTGAGGTTCATTTTGGGTTCACTCATTTCTATGGTTGGTCTTTTAAGGTTATAGACAGTTGTCAAAATCTCGTTCTAAATCCAATATTCCTCTTCAATCGTTACAATCATGATTACTTTACATAAAATCCTCGGCAGTCCTCATCAAGTCATAGAACATCAGGCGTGTGCTTAAAGCCGTTACTGAGTCTAAATGGCGGTAATCTTTTTCCTGTTGCTCGGAACTAAATACCATCTTGAAATCATTTTTCTCATAAAACGCTAAAGTCGCAGGAGAATTATACGCATCCACGATCAAGAAACGACACCCGGTCTTATTGTACGGATCCAAGAACCATAGTTTTACAAATTCTATAACATCACTTCCGATACTGAGCGATCGAAAATCTTTAGAAACGCCTAAACGAGCCAACAACACCGCCGGATAGTCTTTCAGAGCCTTTATATGGGGAATCTTGGATTCAACCTTTTTCTTCCTCGCATTAGGAAGATCGCTTACACGCACCCCGGCATTCGCTAACGTAAACGCACAAACTACTTTATGCGAATCCTCATCAAGTTTATAGCAGTAGGTCTTTCCCAACAGTTCCTTGGCGTATGCAAAGCAATCCCTTGTGAAGAACTCATCCAAATCTGAATCTCCACATGAAAAGCCTACTATCTCCTCCGGTTTTGCCAGTGGAAACAGGCTGCACTTGTCTTCTAAAAAGCTCATTTATCACCGAGATGAGCTTTATTCAACATACGGCGAAGTTTGGCGAAGCCTCTTTCAAGAGCCTCCGCTTCTGCTTTCTTCTCTTGCTCTGTACGATTAAGGTTTCGCTGGTAGTTTTCCTGCGCCTCAGTCTCGAATCTGTGTGCCACATCTCCAGTGAGGACTGGAATAGATGCTATCGGTAATGCCATAGTAATTTTGTTTTAGATTGCAAAGTTAATAAAAACTCCTCAGAAAATCAAGAGTCTACGCGATTTAAAACTTTAAAAATTTAGATTTTTCTCGTGCTTGCGCGGAAGATGATGAAGAGATATATTCTTTCTTTTTATTTACAATAGTTCGGTAAATTGGAAAAAGGCGTGGGCTTCGCTTGAGTCGCTGCGGCTCTGGACTGCCGTTCATACGTTCAAGTAAAATGCCCACACCTTTCTATAGTAGATTTCCTCCTCACGAAGTCCGGATCATAACCCGAAAATCGTGATAGATAGAATCAATACTCGGCGTGAGCGTCATTGCTTGTTGTCCGTATGAATAGAATTGTCCAGATTCCAGCGAAGACAACGTCGTTTTTCTGACGCTCTTTATCTTTTTGTCAGTTCCGTCAATCTCTTTTGTCGGAAGTTTGACAGCGCAAAGATAAATTTTTTTTGCGATATTAACGAATTAAGCAATGATTTTTTTTACTTGACCGCAAGAATTTCATATACCTTTCCTTCTAATAATTCCATCCGATGGGAAAGGTAAACACGGAA
>JAAVDJ010000038.1 GCA_014801875.1 Bacteroides sp.
AATTTACTAAAAATCTATGACATAACAAAGGCTTTCGTGCTGAATTGCAGCATGAAAGCCTTATTTATAGCCTGACTGAACGAAAAAGAGACTGCCTAAACTTGTTAGACAGCCTCTTTATTTTTATAAAAATTATTTCAAATCATTCCGATAAGCAACTTCGCTCGGTTTGATCTTTGCTTAATTTGTGCGTTTGAGAGTATAGTTCAGCCCCGGGGCAGTGGGCACTTCCATATCGTTGTTGAGCAACGTGATAGTAGAATCAGAATCTACAAGGAAATAAGCCGGAGTGTCAAGCGAACCGAGCTGAGAATCCTTCTGGTCTTTCTTCAACTCATAATAAGTCTTACCGTCTTTCTGCTTGATATAGAAATCACCTTCACTTACGAAACTCTTGACATCCTTATATCCTCCGACGGCAGTGCTGTCTGTCTCGATGACGCTTTCGATGAGCTTGTAGTCTCCATCCTTATCATCATCGTCAAACTGCAGATGGAGCGTATAGCGGAAACCCTCTGCATCGGCTGCCGGAAGAATACCGGTGTAAACCTCCACCTTGTCTCCCTTCTTGCCGCAAGATCCGTTTCCATCACAATTGCCACCTTTTCCGTTTCCGGCACATGCGGCCATTCCAAGCATTGACAGTCCGGCTGCTATGAATAATATTGATTTTTTCATTATATTCCGTGTTTAAATTTTTATCTGTTTCAAATCTCAATAGTATAACACCTTTACATGACAAAAAGTTAAACACTTATATAATTAAATTCATTTTTCCTTCCCGTCTTGGTCATGATCATGCAAATCCTCTGTCCCCGGAATCCCTCCCCGGAGGTAAAGCAGTTCCTCAATCTCGGCATTTAATTTATCATTACTCTCCTTATAATCCCTGATGTTTCGGATAAGGCTGAAATGTTTTCTTCCAAGAAACATGATCACGATAACAAGGACAAACAAAGTTATCAAAACAAGACTGATGACCTTATCGTCAGCGCTTAGCTCCAACTCCAGCTTTTCCTCCTCTGCCTTCCTCTTTTCTTCCTCTATCTTCCTTACCTCATAACGAATCTGAAGCTCCTGCATGACTCCCTCTGAATTTGCATTCAATCTGTCTTCAAGCATTTTGACATACTCATTCAACGACTCCACCAACACTTCATTATTATTTGTCTGCTCAGCCGCCTCCTTCAGCATTGCCAGATGCGTATATCTTATCATGCGCGACTTTGCCCGTGCAAGTGCGGAATGAAGCGCAGGGATAGCCTCGGCATACCTTTTATTCGCCATCAGATAATATGAATCCGCCTGCCGATAATCATAGAAATGCTCTCTTATCTCTTCGCTTTTCTGGGCAAGCTCCTCACAACGTTTATAATACTCCTCTACCTCCGTAGGCTTCAATGCTCGATAATTGCTCAGCATACGAAGATAACACAAGTATTTATAGCGGTCATAATTCCTGTATTTTCTCCCCTGCGAGCGGTGAAACTTCTCCCTGTCGGGTATATACTCTGTCAGAAGCTTCCTGTCCATCTCGACCGCTTTTTCCGGATAGCCATTACGTGTATAGTAGTTCGCAGCTGTCGTATAGATTCTGCTTTGAAAAAGGGAGCCCTTATCAGGGAGGTCTTCAAGCATATTCACAAGACGGTCAAGATACTCCATATATATATTTCCATTCTGCCCCATCCCCATATAGGCCACTACCCTATAAAGATCCAGAAAGTTTTTGTAAACGTCATCGCTGTCCTTCTCATCCTGGAGATAGGTCAGTATGCGCTTGTGGCGCTCTTCCGGAGTGAGATATGATCCCTCCTGAGTGGCATCTGTTATCATCACGAACGTCTCTATCCTTCTTTTCATTTCCCCCTCCGGCAAGCGTGACGTCACATCCTTCAATTTTTTCTGTAATTCCGGATCCAAGGTCGCATCCGCCGACATAAACGGGATGATATCATACAATGTCTCATAGTCTTTCGAACGTTCTGCCACACCTATTATCTTCCACCCTATATCATTCTTTTTGTCCTGATCTGCCAAATCATAGACATCAAACAATATTCTTATGCTGTCTTTGGCTGAAAGACCTTTCTTCAGGGTGCGATACATATCATCAGCCTCCTTTTGGCGCGACTGACTCATGGAAGGAGTGATAAGTCCTACCACTGTCAGCAATAGTAATAGTATTCTCAATTTCATGAAGGCAGTTCCTTTTTTTGATAATAATTCTAAACTTGATAGGCTGAACCTTGCAACCCTTTCAATCATATGCCTATTCTCATTCCGCATTCAGGAGGCGGGAGTCTGTTTAGATGTGTCATTTTTTTTGCGGAGATTATCCGTGCCGGGTATTTTTCCGTCATATAACAATTCCTCAATCCTACTGTGGAGCTTCTGGTTCTCCTCCTTTAGATCTTTACTCTTATGAATCAGGCTGAAATGACTGCGATAAAGGAACATCAGAATAACGGCCAACACAAACACCGCGATAAGGGCAAGACTGATCAGCTTCTCGTTTGATGCAAGTTCCGCCTCATGTTTTTCACTCTCCGCCAAGCGTCGCGCTTCCTCCAGCTTTCTGACCTCATAGCGGGTCTTTAGCTCCATCATTGACTCTTGCGCATTCGACTTCAATTTGTCTTCCAGCATCTTGCTGTAGTCTGTCAGGGCGTAGAGCAACGCACTCTGGTTGCCACACGAGTCTGCGGCCGCTTTCAATTTGCCGAGGATGGTATAGCGTGTATGCACCGCCTTCACATGCTTGAGCGCTTCCTGAAGAGCCGGCACTGCCTCCGCGTAACGTCCTGTGGCAAAATAATAGTAGCCCGGGGTCATCTTATACTGATAGAAATCCTTATTTATTTCAGGGTTCTTATCAGCAAGTTCCAGACAAAGCTTGTAGTATTTCTCCACCTCATCGCGTGTCAAGGCCTGATAATTTGCCAGCATCCTGCGGTAAGATATATATTTGAAACGGTCAAAGTTGCGATATTTTCGCCCTTGCTTGGCATAATATTTCTCCAGTTCCCCTATCATCTCAAGCAATTTCTTGTCTGCGGCCACAGCTTTCTCAGCATATCCGTTGCGTGTGTAGTAATTGGCCGCTGTGGTGTAGAAACGACTCGGGAAGGCATATCCCGCCTCAGGCACCTGATCAATCATCTTCTCAAGTCGCTCAAGATATTCCATATACATCCCCCCCGCATGAGACTGCCCGAGAAAAACGACAACCCTATACAAATCAAGGAAGTTCTGATAAATATCATCCTTGGGAGTCACATCCTCCTTCAGATATTCCAGAAGACGCGCATTTCGTTCGTCAGGCGTCAGAAACGCCCCCTCGGCAACTACCCTGTTCACCTGAACATAGCATTCCACTGCCTTTCGTTCATTCCCCTCCGGTAGCTTGTGGGAAAGCTCAAGGAGTTTATCCTGCTGCGTTGGAGTCTCATCTGATAGATAGAGTGTAGACATCTGGGGAATCATGTCATAGAGCACTTCATAATTCTTTCCCCTTTCCGCAACGTTGAGGATAAGCAAGCCGATTTCTTCCTTCTTCTCCTGATCCGTAAGATCATAGACATCATAAAGGATATTTATGCTGTCAGTGGTCGACATACCTTTTTTCAAAGTCTGCCTCAATGCGTCTGCCTTTGCCTGTGTTGATTCTGAGGCAGCGGAAAAATACACCGCCACCAACGCCACTATTATCAATATGATTCTGTTATATTTCATAATTTCGGTCAGTTTATTATTATTTCCCTTTCTGATAGTGTCCCCTATCCTCTCACTTCCTTTCCTGAGACTCGATTTGGAGCTTATTCCACCTTCCTCTTCACCTCATCCACATCCTTGATGCTCTGGATATGGCTCATGATTTTCTGAAGCTCTTCGTAGGAATGTATGCCGAAGGCTATCTCGGAAGTCACTATATTGTCCTTACATTCCGAGGTATATCCGTCGATGTTCAGGTTAAGTCGATTGGAGATGCAATCCACGATATCAAGGAAGAGATGGTAACGGTCTACTGCCTTCACTGTCACGACCACTGGATAAAGGGTCTCGTCCGGCTCGAAATCTACACTCACTATATCATCTCCAAACTGTGAGGCAAGACGTATCGCTATCGGGCAATCGCGTTTATGGAGTGTCAGTTTCCCATCCGTATCATTGAATCCGACCACCTCTTCTCCCGGAATCGGATGACAATGGTCGCATCTGTGGAACTTAGCGGGAGGAAGGCTCGACAGATAATCCTCTATCGCCTTCTTGGCCTTATAGGTCACTACAAAACTCTTCTGCTCTTGGGTGGGCTCCATTTTCGGATCCGTAAAGATTTCTACAACATCCCCCCTGTGAAGAGGCTCCTTGATGGCCGTCAAAAAACCGTTGACCCGGGCATACTTGGCATGGCGCCCCGTATCGGGCGAAATTTCATACGCAAAATCAAGGACAGAGGATTTTTGCGGCATAACCACAGCCTTTCCTTTGGGCGTGAAGACCATCAGGTCATCGTTATAGAAAGTCGAGGTCACCTTCTCCATGAAATCTATCCCCTTCGAACTCGAATCTATCTCCCGAAGTACTCCCCGGAACTTATCTACCCACTGCCCTATGTAGTCCTGACTGTGTTCTGCCCGGCAGCCGAGGCTGGAGTTGCGTGCCATCCGCTCGCTTGAGATATGCACTTCCTGCCAGCGTCCGAAATCGGCTAATAGCTTCACGTGGAAACTTTGATAGCCATTCTCTTTCGGGGAGTCTATATAGTTGGAAATTCCTCCCGGTTTTTCCCTGAAACGATCTGTCAGTATGGAATAGACTCTCAAGGCAGTCTCCTTCTCATCAGCCCCTTCAGGGGTCTTGAATACAATATCAGTGAAATGACGATATTTAAGATGATTGAAATCATCCCCGAATTTTCGCATCTTGCGCCATACGCTATACGGCTCGCGGTATTCTACTTTCACTGTCGCCTCTATCCCAGACTCCTCAAGCGTAAACTGAAGCTGCTGTCGGAAACGCTCAAGGCGCTCGCTCTGCTGTTGGCGGTCATGATTGATGAGGTTCGTTATTTCCTCAAATTCATGCGGGCAACGGAAACGCAGACTTAGATTTTCAAGCTCTGTCTTCACATGGTATAGTCCCAGACGGTTTGCAAGGGGAGCATAGAAATAGTCCGTCTCTCCGGCAATCTTCATCTGTTTGTCAGGACGCATGGAGGAGAGTGTGCGCATATTGTGGAGACGGTCAGCAAGCTTTATCATCGTCGGGCGAAGATCATTCTGAATCGAATGGAGAATCTGCTTGAAGTTATCTACCTGTTTGCTCAAAGCATAATTCTTTTTCTCCTTCTTCGTTAGAACATTCACGAGGTATGCCACATCATCGCCGAAACGCGCTGATATCTCATCTATGGAATGAGGCGTGTCTTCCACCACATCATGCAGAAACGCCGCTATCACGGAATTGACATCCATCCGCAACTCTCGCGCAGCTATCAATGCCACGGCTATGGGGTGAAAAATGTAAGGTTCTCCGGTTTTTCTCACCTGAGGTGCGTGAGCCTCTTTGGCGAGCGCAAACGCATCGCGCAGTCGCGCCATATCGCTCTCCGATGTCCGAGGCTCCATTTCCTCGAAAACATCCTCGGCTCGCTCCCTTATCTTTTTTTCATAGTCGATTTCCATAACCGTAATTTTATAAAGCGTTTAATATGCAAAATTAAACATTTTGTTCCACTTTTACAAATGAAGTCGTTTAAACTTTTTACGGTCTTAAGCTACGAACAATTAATGATTATATGTCTGCTACATTCTACGGTAATCTCCGCATCAGCTTTTCAGTCATAATGTCGGTACATTACTCCTTCAAATCCGATGCAGATCTTATCCATATAATTTCGCATCTATGATATTAATTATCCGCAGCTACTTATCGTTTCAAAATTTGCTGGGGGGGATTTTTTTTGAGTTTAATTAATTTTATAATAATTGTAATTAATTGTATGATAACATTATATATTTTACTATTTTTATAAATGGATGTAAGATAAGCGTCAGGGTAATGTGAATTTTTTAACCTGACTAAATGTATAAAATCAGGCAAAATTAGGGAAAACTTGAAAATACCGGTTGATAAGATGAGAAATTGTGAGGGGTTGTTACTGAAAAAAAATTTCACCCTCGCATGAAGGTGAAATTCCATTATTTCCGGTCCAAGACCACTTTCACAAAATCTTTGCCACCAATATTAGTCCGATCAGTAGCGGAGCGATATATCTCACAATGAAAACCACTCCGTTTATGAAGCCTCCGCTCAGTTTTCCTCCGTTGCTCAGTTCCTTGCGAAAAAAACCTTTCGGTGCTCCCCACCCGAGATAGATGCAGGTGAGAATGGCGGCTGTGGGCAACATGAAGTTGGTGGCCACAGTGTCGAGAAAATCAAAGATATTCATCCCCCAAAGCTTAAATTCCGAAAGAACACCCTGCGAAAGAGAACACAATGTGCTCAACACGGTCAAGGGGAGCATGACCCAGAGACACGCCTTCAGACGTGTGGTTTTGAAATGGTCTTGCACGAATGCCACCGACACCTCCCCGAGTGAGATGGTTGAAGTCAGGGCTGCCACCATCAGAAGCAGGAAGAACAGCACGGACCAGAATTGTGTGCCCGGCAGCTGAGCAAACACTTCAGGAAGGGTGACGAAGACGAGGGTCGCACCCTCCAATCCTTCATTTGCCAATCCGAAAGACATGACCGCCGGGAAAATGATGAATCCCATCAGCAGTGCCACCAAAAGGTCAAGCGAAGCGACGGTAATGGCCGTATTCGTAAGGTTGGTCTGTTTGGGAAAGTATGCTGAATAGGTGATGAGAATGCCCATGCCTAAAGACAAGGAGAAAAAAGCCTGCCCGAGCGCGTTGATACATACCTCCGGAGTGATTTTGCTGAAATCGGGACTCAGGAAGAAGGCAAGTCCGTCCATGGCTTTCGGGAAAGTCATCGCTACGCTTGCGAATATCACGAGCAGGAGAAAAAGGATAGGCATCATTATGTTGCTCATCTTCTCTATCCCTTTCTGCACCCCCCTTATCAAAACGAAGAGGTTCATCCCTATCATGATATAGGTCACGATCAAGGGCTTCCAGGTTGTCCCGACGTAGTCTCCCATCTTTTCCTTGAACCCTAAGGAAAGGCCTGCCTTGTCCATAGGGTTCCCCATCCCGGCGTAGAGATCGCCTGTGAGGGATTGCCAGAAATATTCAAATGTCCATCCCGCGACGACCATGTAAAATGACATTATCAGATAGGAGGCAAGGATGGCCAGCGCTCCCGTCATCCACCACTTCTTCTCGGGAGACAGTTTGCGGAAGGCTCCTACGGAGTCGCTGTTGGTGCCTCGTCCGAGTGAAAACTCTGCAAGCATCACCGGAATACCGAGCACAAGCACACAAATTATATATAGAATAAGAAATGCGGCCCCCCCGTTGCTCTGTGCCTCGGCGGGGAATCGCCAGATGTTTCCGAGCCCTACCGCTGAGCCGACTGTGGCGGCTATCAGACCGATACGGCTCCCGAATTGTACTTTCTTTGCCATAATTTTGCAAAGTTACTAATAATTATTGATTTTTTATAACATAACCTGTTCCCTTTTCTTTACTGCAATCTTGCAGACGGATTTTATATTCAAATTTATCCTTTTTTCTGCAACATTCCTGACTTTCCTCTTCTATCATCGAATTTTGACAATTTTGCACCGTGAAACCTCTCCGGCATCGGATTGCAGGCATTCTTCAATCTTAATAGACATCCATAGTAGGTTGATTATATTATGATTGAACAGTGCCAAGGATAACAGGCAAGACAGTTTGCGTAAATATTACAAAAATTGTTTGTGTCATTAAAACAATTTTAACCATTATTGCGTTATTCTAACACAAACTGATAATGTCGGTTTTACAATAATAAAAAAATAACAAAACAACTAAAAAAACATCAAAACCATGGCTGCTTCATCTTTCACAAATTCTCCGATCAACTTCTACAAAGAGTTCGAACCCCGCTTCATCGCTTCAATGATGAATCAATTTCCCGCTATGCGCCGCGAGGATATTGAAGATCTCTATCAAGACACATTCATTATGGTGATTCGTCAGTTTAATGAAGGCAAAACAAAAGCCGACACTGACTGGTGGGCATATATCCGCAAGGTTGGCTTCAATCAGATGAGCAAGAAACTGCGCGGCGGAGTAAAGAGTGTCGTCTCTATTGACGACAATGACAATGCCGAGGGCGTATCCTCGAATATGCTGGAGATGGAGCGTGTGCTCAATGCGGCGGCCGAAGTGGAAGTGTCTCCTTTGGTAAAAGAGGAGAAATATGTCGCAATTGAGACTGTTCTCGCCTCTTTACCTGAAAAAGTGTCAGGCCTGATCAACGACAAGTATTATCTCAATCTTTCAGATAAAGATTTGGCTCAGAAATGGGGATATGTCAATTCGGCTACCGTCAAAGCCAAAAGGTTTCAGATAATGAAAAAGGTCAAGGATATGTGTGCCTGCGAGGTGGCTTGATTTTTTCATCAATTTTCTTTTATTTCTTGTCTTTTTTACCTATATTTGCAATATGTTTCAGGGGTTAACCCTGCGCATGATGTTAAATAGTCTTTTTCCTCTAAACATCAAAATTATGACATACACTGAAGAGTATACCATCAATGCTTTAATATTCGCTCTCTTATTTTCTTTTTTCTTAATGGCCATTGTCATATATAAATTCATCATGGCTTCACGGAGAGAAAAGAAGTTGATAACTGAACTTGATGAAACCAATGCGAAGCTGCGCGACACGCTTAATGAATTGACTGAAGCATCCGACTCCTCCCACGGACTCCAACCCTCTTCCAAATCCCCGGGTCCGGATTCCGAATTTTCCTCTGACAGGGAGAAGGATGTCAAGTATATAAAGATGATGATCCACAACATAGGATGCCAACTTGAAATCAACAAAGAAGACAACTCGATGTCGTTCAAGTATCAGGGGGAACAGTTTTTTCTGGAATATAACGGTGTTTACCTCCGGATTTGGGATCCCGGCTGGCTCCGCGTGCCTTTCGAACATCCTGCATTCCGCGACAGTCTGAAGGCTGTCAACGAATCAAACTTCGGGTTCGGACCTACCGTCGTCTTCACCACGCCTGACACATCCGGGTCAATTACCATTCACAGTCGTCATGACATATACTATCCCAGATTTGCCGATAACGATCCTGATTTCCTCCGACATACCCTTAACCTCTTCTTTGAAACGAAGCAGAACTTCGGAAACCTCCTGAAGGAAATCAATGAAAAGGGAATAAACCTTCCGAATCCCTCTCTCATGAACCCCTTGATTCCTTCTGACAACTGACCAAGACCGCTTCCCACAAAAAATGTTAACGCAGGGCGGCTTATTTTCGAGGAAATTTCGCAAGTTGAAGAGGGAGTGTAGCGAGCTACACGACCGATGAGACTTGGCGAAATTTACCGAAA
>JAAVDJ010000039.1 GCA_014801875.1 Bacteroides sp.
TCGGGATGCTTTTTCATCTCTCATCGGTCGTTTAGCTCGCTAAACTTCCTCTTCGAGCTAAAAAATCACCTCCGAAATCCGGCTAAATCCGGACAAAGAAAAAGTTTAAACAACTTCAATCCCTCTCCTTTAAATAAAAAGAAATATTGAGCAAATGAATTTACGTATAAAAATTCTGTTTTTCGCCATGGTCTTGCTGACCGCGACCGGATTCGCGGCAGATCCTCAGGCCGCGGTCGATGAGTTTGTGCGTCGTTCCGGTGTTGCCTCCGGCTCGATGGCTGTCAAAATCACAGACCTTTCAGACGGGAAAGTGCTGGGAAGTCATAACAGTTCCACCCCGTTGGTTCCCGCCTCAATCATGAAGTCGGTCACGACTGCCGCGCTCCTCGAGGAGGGAGGTGAGGAATTCCGTTTCCATACGAGAGTGTATGTCGATGGAGATATTGATATGGGTATCTTGCGCGGCAATATTATTGTGGAGGGTGGAGGCGATCCCTCCCTCCATTCAGGAGTGGAGCCTTATGGCGGAGACCTATTCACTGAAATAGCAGAGACTCTTCGCGATATGGGCATCATGCAGATAGAGGGCTCGGTGATAATTGATGAAACAGCTTTTCCGGGACCTTCACGCCCGGCCACATGGATGCCGGCTGATTTCTCGACCAGCTATGGCACAGGTTTTCACGCTCTCAATTATCGCAACAATGTGAGCGGCAACAAGGCGGTGGAAAATCCGGGCTCACTCTTTTCTCGCCATCTGGCTGCACGGCTGAACGAACTGGGAATCCCTGTGCAAGGAAAGAGAATGAACGAAGGGAGACGTACTCAGATACTTGACCATCTTTCTCCTCCCGTGGATGAGATAATGCGTTCATGCATGATGCGTAGCGATAATCTTTTCGCCGAATCGATGTTCCGCATGTATGGCCGTCTTAAAGGTGGGAGCGGGACAGCCGCCGATGCTTCGGCCAAAGCTATGGCCCGATGGAAAGATACTAAGCTGCCGATGGAAGGGGTGACGATAGTAGACGGATCGGGTCTTTCGCGCTCCAATCGTGTCACTGCTGATTTCATGACAGGAATGTTGACGGAAATGAGCGGAGACCCGACTTATGCTTCGTTCTTCCCGTTGGCAGGACAAGAGGGGACACTGCGGCGCTTTTTGGCCGGTTCTCCTCTGGAGGGTTATATCGCCATGAAGACAGGGAGCATGAGAGGCATACAATGTTATGCAGGATATAAACTTGATGACGACTATGTGCCGACACACACCGTTGTCATTATCATGAATGACATAACCGGGAGCAGAGATGCTGCAAAGAAAGCTGCGGAAAGAATGCTCCTTGAAATTTTTAAAGAAGAACAATAAAACACACCCGATTATGAATAAAGAAAAACTCAATGAACTCCTTGACAGTGTCTACGAACTTGAAGGCCTTATACATCTTGCCCTTAACAGAGATGACAATCCCGATCATCTGGCACTCCTTATTTCCCGGAAAGGTGAAATAGTGGGAAAAGTGGCTGCAAGCTTGAATGTCGCCGACTCCGCCAAGGGAGATGATGAGGAGGTCGAAGTGGTGGAAAAAGGGGAAATAATCCATCCGGAATACAATGAAAATAAAGAGACCCGGAATAACTCTTATGATCCGGAACCTATAATTCTTGCCCCTTTGGGAGCTCCTGAAGATATTTCCGAGTTGGCTGAAGAGGAAAGTGCTCCTGAGGAGGAGGCAGCTGTAATGGCAGCCGTGAGTGTGCCAATAGAGAATATAGAATCAGAGAAGGAAATGGAGAAAGTGGTGGAAGATCTTGCGGGAGTAGAGGAGCAGGCGATGGAGGAAATTGTGGAGGATATTGCCAAAGTATCCCTTGAGAAAGCTCCCGCTCCGGTTGTTGAGGAGACTGTAGCCCGGACTCCGAACCCCGAGACCCGAGGACGCCTGGTGTTTACTCTCAACGATAAATTCCGGTTCAAAAGAGAGCTATTCGGGAATTCCGATGCAGACTTCAACAACACACTTTCCTATGTAGCGTCTCTTGATAATTATCTTGAAGCTGAAGATTATTTCCTCACGGAACTTCAGTGGAATCCGGACAGGGAAGAGGTAAAGGAATTTCTTGAGATACTCAAAAAATATTTCAAATGAGCGGGAAACTGTATATAGTGCCGACGCCTGTAGGTAATCTTGAAGACATGACTTTCCGAGCTGTAAAGGTCTTACAGGAGGCAGATCTTATTCTTGCTGAGGATACCCGCACATCCGGCGTATTGCTCAAGCATTTTGAAATAGGCACACCGATGCGCAGCCATCATAAATTTAACGAGCATGAGGAAGCGCCTAAGATAGCCGAACGGATTTTGGGCGGGGAAAATATCGCCCTGATTTCAGACGCGGGGACCCCCGGCATTTCCGATCCGGGGTTCATGTTAAGCCGGGAATGCAGGCGTCTCGGGGTGGATGTGGAGTGTCTGCCTGGAGCCACAGCATTCGTTCCGGCTTTGGTAGCTTCCGGCCTTCCGTGTGATAGGTTCGTTTTTGAAGGCTTTTTACCACCCAAGAAGGGAAGGGCAACCCGTCTGACGTTTCTCTCCCAAGACCCGCGGACAGTCATTATTTACGAATCGCCCAAGAGATTGGCACGCACTCTGCGCCAGCTATGTGAGTTTTTCGGTCCGGAAAGGGAGGCCTGCGTGTGTCGGGAGATTTCAAAAATGCATGAAACTTACCATTCGGGCAAACTTTCCGAGCTTTCGTCATATTTTGAAGTGAACCAAGCGAAGGGAGAAATTGTTATTATAGTTAAAGGTTTACAGAGCAAGACCAAAAACGCCGAAGAAGATGAAGATTGAGTCTTATTCAGGGAATCGATCTTGTTCGCAGGATATTGAAAACACTAAACTATATATCCAAAATGAAGAAAAGTTTTTTAATTCTGGGCATCAGCGCCCTTCTTCTTGCCTCATGTTCAGGCAACGACAAGAAACTTGCTGAAGATTCAGCAAAGATTGCAGAGCTTTCAGCAGAATATGCGGAGGCAAGCAGTTTCAACGATTCCTTGATGCTTCTCATGGGCGACATCTATACCGGTCTCGACTCAATAAATATGCAAGAGGGTCTTCTCTATAATATGGGTAATGGTGAAAGCGGCGACCGTCGAGCAGAAATTCGTCAGAACCTCGCTAACATCAAGGCTCGTCTTGCGGCCAACAAGAATCTTCTTGATGAGATGGAGGCAAAGCTTCGCAAGAGTGGGAATGAGAACAGTGTGCTCGCCAAGACAGTGGCACAGCTCAAAGATCGCATCGCTAAGCAAGACGAGAAGATAGCGCAGCTTGAAAATGATCTGACTCAGGCTCGCGGTGAGATTGAAACCCTTAATAATAAAGTTGCTCAGACAACCGACAGCCTCAAGACAGAGACAGCCGCCAAGGAGGCAGCCCAGGCTGAAACCGTTGCAGTCGAGAATGCAGCCAACACCGTTTATTATGCGATAGGCTCAAATAAAGAACTCAAGAAGAACGGTCTTCTTGAGAAGAAGTTCCTCGGTCAGACTAAGGTGCTTAAAGGTGAGTTTAATGAATCATATTTCACCAAGGCCGACAAGCGTTCACTCTCTGTTATTCCGACAGGAGGAAAGAAAGTGAAGATTTGGACCAATATGCCGGAGGGTTCTTACGAGATTGTTGACAACGCAGACGGCACAAAGACTGTGAAGATCACCAATCCTCAGGAATTCTGGAGCATGACTCCGTTCCTCGTAATCCAGACAAATTGATAAACTGAAAATTATGAAAATATGGAAGGCACATTCTTCGGGAGTGTGCCTTCTTTTTAATCTTGCAAGAAATGAAGAGAGAGAATTATTGCCGTTTGATTTCTGCGATGCTTGTGTTGCTTATTTTAGCGACGGGATGTAAGACGACGGAGAAAAATTATCAGGCTGCCTATGAGGTGGCGATGAAGAAAAAGCAGGCTGAGAATGCCGCTGACGACGAACTTGGGATTGAGGGAAAGCTTGAGCAGACCGACGGACCGAAGAAGAGAGTGATGGGTGGAGGCACATTTTATTTCGAGGGGAGATGGTTGAAACGTGTAGACACTTCCGAGGTGCTCAGAGGAAAATATTGCATTGTAATTGCAGCCTACAAGATGAAGACAAATTGTCTGGCTCAGGCGGCGGATATGAGAGCGAAAGGTTATGACGCATTTGCAGCCGAAGACAGGGAGGGGAAATATTATGTAGTAATCGGTGTGGTGTCATCCCTTAAGGAAGCCGGAGAATTTTCAGCAGCATATGTTGAGAAAGAGAAACCACAGTCTTATGTAGGTCTCACCAACGGTCCGGTGGTATTTAAGAGCTAAGCTTCTGACCGGAAGAGAATATTAATTCCACTAAAAAGGGTGAAAACCAATCAATATGGTTCTCACCCTTTTTAGGTTTATCATTTATCCACAAAAATGTGGGAAGCGTTAGCTTTCAATATATGGGAGTGAAAGGAGCTGATTTGAAGAGAGCATGGTTTGCTTCGCCAATAATCTGAGTCTCTTTCGCCGTATCAAGCTTCATGACCGACGCACCCTTCTTGAGGTCACATTTATTAAGGTCAATATAGTAATATCCCGGATTTGTTACGATGTCGAAATAGTAACGACGGTTTTTGAGGTCAGCATATGAACGCCACTGTGTTGACGACACGTTTGGTTCCCCTTGAATGAGGTAGGTGTAAGGCACGGAGACGTATCCCATAATGCTTTTTGTGATGGATACCGCCAGAGAGGGGTCGGCAGTCTCTTCGACGTGGTGTGCGAAATAGTTGGCACGGACGCAGCGGTCAGGGCTGGAAACAGTTCCCGGGAGCATATTCTTACCGCCGATTTTATCCCAGTATGCGATGATGGCTTCCATCTGCGGCCATGTAGGATCGTTTGTCATGGCTCTGATGTCGCCCATATCATAAATCTTTATTTCTCCGTTGTTGAATTCGAAGATGATACTTTTCCCACTCGCATCAGTGACACCCCAGTGGAGCGCCGAAACTGTACCATTGTCGAATGTACCGCCGCCGATAGAGAAATTATGTTCCTTCAACACTTCAGCAACTTGGTCGGTTGTTTCATTCATATCGAGCAGCCAGCCGACGAACATTGCCAGAGACATAGGAGGCCTGTTCTCTGTGGAGTCATTATTGTAGACAGTGCCTTTGCAAAAGAGACCGTTGATGACGAGCCCCTTCTCATTCATCCCTTCGGTGATGCCACCATCGTAGCCTACCGCATAGACGGCACCATACTTTGAGGTCCAGGAAACAGCTCCGGGCTTATCGGAACCCACTTTCTTCATTCCGCGAGGATAGACATAGAGATTAGTTGGGATTGGTGTTTTCCAGTCAAGAGAACGACCGACAACATATAACGAATCTTTACCCTGATAAAGCACTCTTGAGCAAGCGTCTGTTTTGGCAGGAATTGCAAGGGCGGCACATAACAGCGCACCGGCAGCGACTAATTTTTTTAGATGTTTCATAGTAATTAATGTTTATAGTGGCCGGCAAGGCGCCTGCCTCTCATTCTTAACACTTAATGGCTTGCTTAGGTTCTATCAGCCTTAATTTTCACTTATTTTGCAGGAGGGGTAGAATTTCAGTCTCGAATTTTTCCCGCGACATTATGCGGTAATGAAAGTTGGAATTTTCATTAAATCGGCGGCTGTGGTGGACGATATAATTACCTTCTTCAAATTGTTTTTCCATATCTTCGCGATCAGCAGCTTCATCATTGAAGGTCAGCCCTTTCTCTTTGATAACGCTGTCGACTATTTCCCAGGTCTTCATCCAGTCTGTTCCTTTGGGAGGGGTAATTCCCCGGATGCTTTCTGTGAATGATTCGAAAAATTGGTCGTAAGGAACTGTCCCATCATGTATCAAAGAGATGTTAACCCGATAGAAATTCCCCTTATATCCGGTTTTCTCATACAGAGGTCCGCCGAAAATCTCTGTTTCTTCAAGTTCTTTCCTTAGATACCTGTCAGCTGCCGAGGTGTCAGAGAGAATATGACCGGGTCCAAAGAAATCTTGCATGAAATTTTTATAGACATCGCGGAACTGCGACTCCGGATAATTGTCAAGTTGATGAGTCAATGCGTCTGAAATGGAATCTTTCAAAGAGGGGGAAGGAATATTATCATGTTGGCATCCTATCTGAAGCGAAAGGGTTATAATGAAAGCTGCAATATTCATCTTGATGTTTGAGATTTAATACGTTTTGTTTGTAAGAGTTTTTTTACCCTCATATACCAATATACGAAGGCCAATATCGCTACCGCTCCACCAACATAACCGATTTCGGCTATGGAAATGTATGTGCATATATAGCCCCCCAATAATGTGCCACACCCTATTCCCAAGTTGAAGATTCCGGAGAAAATAGACATTGATATGGAGGTGGCATTCTGTGGCGAATTGTTTATGATTTCAGCCTGAAGAGCCACATTGAATGCCGTTACAGCTATACCCCAGACGGCACACAGCATAATGACAGTGGTCGGGAGCGATGCCGAGATACGAAGCAATACCAGACTCGCGACTATCCCTAAAAGAACAATATTCATAAATCGGAAAGGATTCTTAGGGTAGAACTTTGAGAATGAAAAGCTGCCTATGATACCGGCACCCCCAAAGATCATCAAGGTTGTGGTGATCCAGCCGTCCGACAATCCGGCCACTTGTTTCAGGAAGGGTTCAATGTAGCTGTATCCGGTATAATAAGAGGTAGCGACAAGGAGAGACAGGATATACAACCCGATGAGCAGCGGATTTTAAAAAAGGGATGGAAGATTGTGTAGTGAGAAACTTCCCTTGCTCGGCACCTTTGGGAGACAGAACATCAGATATATAGCTGTGATGAAGGCAAACATACCAACACCAAGGAATGTTGATCTCCATCCGATACTCAATCCGATAAGGCGTCCTAACGGCAATCCGAAAATCATAGCTACGGAGGTGCCGGTCACAATCATACTTAGGGCCAGAGGTCTGGAGTGTTCAGGCACGATACTGACAGCAAGCGGCGAGACAATCGACCAGAAGATGGCGTGTGTACAGGCCACTCCTATGCGTGAGGCCATGAGCATATGATAAGAGGTCGAAAAACTCGACAGCAACTGGCAAACTACAAACATCAAGATTGTGCATAACATTAGTTTGCGTAGTTCTATTTTCGAGACAAGCAGCATTAAGGGTAATGACAATACCATCACGATCCATGCATATACTGAAATCAACATTCCTGCATGTGCCTCCGTAGTAGAAAAATCTTCAGCAATGTCACTAAGTAATCCGATGGGGATAAATTCAGATGTGTTGAATATAAAGGCCGCCCCAGTCAGTCCCAGCAATGGGAGCCAGTTCCTTAATGTCATTTTATTTTCCATCAGTCAGAATTATATATTTCTTTCCGAATCCTTTTTATCCTAATAATAACTCACTTCTTCTTTTTGGGAAAAGGAAGATTATCCCAAAGGACAGGAATGACTTTACCTAATAGTTTCCGATCGGAAGTATCAAGAATATATGCTTCTTTGGCTCCCTGATATGGGTGGCCGGTCTCAGCATCATGCATCATTTCCTCAAGACAAGGCAGTTTCTTGATGAATGCCATATTATCACACGCAGTAATAATACACTTCCCGTTCAGGTAGACAACATAATCTCCCATCATCTTACGATAGCCTACATCTCCAAGAGAGGAAAGCAAACTGCAAAGATTCTCAATATAATCAATCGAACAAGCCATTAGTTTCAGTCGTTTAGATGTGCTACCTATCGCTCCATATCAATGAATTTTTACAGATATATGACTATCTATTATTCAAGCTTTATGTATACAATAGTGCGTACTAATAGTATACTATGTGAGCAAAATGGAGAAGAAGAATAGAGGTGATTAAATAATTTTTTTTCGGGCGAGTTCGTCCTCGACAAACATCAGTGAACGGAGATGTGTCCAACTCAATTGTCTACGCACTGCGTAGTCAATCTCAGCCTCCGAAAAAGTATACGCAGCGCGTAGACAATGTTGCAGCTTCTTGAATCCCCATCCGCTGCCATAACGCTTGACAAGTCTTTCAGCGAGGTGTTTCACTACCTGTTTGCCATATTCAGCGCGGGCATTGTGCAGAACATCCTCCTTGATTCGCATACCCACATGCCAGTTCATTTGACACGCCTCGGAGTTGACATACACAGCCACACGATAGCGAGTATCTTCTATGATGGCGCACACATCATCATAGAGCTTTGATTCAGTGATTTCCGGGATATGTTCTTCTTTCATTGTCATTTTTGCGCGTATTAGACTGCAAAGTTACTAATTTTTCGGCGAGTATACAGGGCAATCGCATTAAAATCCATAGTTTTTAAGAGTGTTCTTAAATAGTCTTTATCCATCGAAGCTCTGACCAGAAGATTGCCCAGTTCATATACACATCTATCTATTTTCCGAGGGTCCTTGATGCCGTCGATGCGGTTGCCCTGTTAAGGATAAAAACGACTTGTTAGGTTATTATATTTTTTTATTACAGTAAAAAAACTTAAATTTGCGTATAAACCACTTCGCTAAACAGAAGAAAAATGAAAAACTATGATGCTTATTTATTCGATTTCGATTACACTTTGGCTGACTCGTCACGAGGGATTGTAGGATGTTTCAGGGATGTTTTGGATCGAGCCGGGTTCCCGGATATAAGTGATGAGACAATTAAGCGTACAATCGGATTGACTCTCGAAGAGGCTTTTTCCGAAATGACCGGGGAGAGAGACCCGACGATTTTATCTCGTTGGCGTAAGGAATATGTGAAGGCTGCCGACAGGATTATGAATTCATCGACAAAACTGTTTGATGAGGTGCCGGAGTTGTTTTCAATCCTTCGGGAAAAGGGGAAGAAGATAGGAATAATATCCACAAAATATCGTTACCGTATAGAGGATTTCTTGATGAGTCATTTCGGGGAATTACCGGTGGACCTCATTATCGGGGGAGAGGATGTAAAAGAGGCGAAGCCATCTCCGGAAGGTATCAGAGAGGCAATGCGCAGACTTGAAGTTAATCCGGACAAAGTTCTATATTGCGGCGACAGCACAGTGGATGGCGCTACGGCAAGAAATGCCGGCGTGGATTTTGCCGGAGTTCTGCACGGTGTGACTACCCGGGAAGAATTGGAAGAGTTTCCCAACGTCGGAATAGTGGAGAATCTGCTTGAACTGCCAAAAAACTAACTGAAAGTTTGTCAATTCAGGCTGATTGTTGATAAGTGTTGATTTTTATGTAAACGACACATATTGACACCTTATGCTGTTAAATTTGCGCCATAACCAATACTTATTGATATGAATAATGAATTTGACAGCATTTGGAACAGCAACGTAGATCAAAATGCGGTAAACAACAGGGAGGTAAAGAATTATCTTTATGCCGGATTGATAATTCTCGTATTGCTTATTTTTTATTTCTGTACTCGTGGAGAAAGCTATGAACGTGGTGATAGGGTTGAAGTAGTAGAAACCATAATGGCAGTGGCTGATTATGAGTATTCCAAGACTATTGCCCATGCTGCGAATCATGACGACAAGCTTACGATTATGGAATATTTGAACGATGGAAGAGGGAGGGTTGTATATCCGGGTGTACGTGGAAAGTTTATATACGAGAAAGGGGGTATGCTAGAATTAAAATTTGATGATGATATTCGAAATTGGTGGGTGCCGAAAGAATCGGTCAGGAAGATATAAGACCGAAGATCCTTTGCCTAACTTTCGATGGAACTAAGAAAAATAATTGTATTAAATAACATACGCTCTACAAACTGAAGAGCGTATGCTGTTTAGACCGTTTCCCACAAAAAAATGCTAACGTAGGGTGGCGTATTTTCGAGGAAATTTAGCCGTAGAAAGGTAGATATGTGTATGGTGGAAGTTCATCATACTTGTGGACGTGTGTCGTTAGGTTGTGGTAAATGTTTAATATGTCCGTGATATTCAGGATTTTTCTGATTGATGATCGAAGTGGAGATTATCATAATCAGTTTTTCAACTGATTTATCTTAACGCAGACACGGTTGATGTGATCTAAGCCATACAGCAATGAGTTGCTGTCAATGTCCATCCAAGAAAAAAGAGTCTTGATCTTCGTGTAGATGTTTATCACATACGATGTGTCAATTGTGGATGTATGGGAGGCAAAACATATCGTCTCGTGATGCGCTATGCGGTTGCGCAGGGAATTGACCTTATCCAGCTCATTGAAGATATAGGTCTGATTATACTGCATCTCTCTTGATGAGCGCGGTTTGTTTGGAAAAATGGCAAGGAGGTTACGCCCGGTCACACGGTATTGCACGGGCGAGAACATATATTTCCATATGCCGAATTCCATTTCAGCCAACAGCTTGTGGTGTGTGTAGGACTGCGATTGCTGTAATTTGCGGTGTGCAAAGGTTATGATGTCTCGTGTCTTTCTCAAAATCGGTTCTGCGAATACACCGTCGGGCATTATTGAATCACGTAACCATTCATCGCCCAAATTCTCAGTTAATTTACGGTCAATGGCGTTCCTCAATGCGACCTCAAAGCAGCTGACTATGGTGAACATCTCCTGCGAAATCTGAAGATTATAGCGGTAGAGCGTCATCGCCTTGCGGGTGTCGCCTCCACATGCCGTGACATAACGCTCCATGCGTTGCGCGGACATGATTTTCTCGAAGTCAGCGTATTTCATTTGAAATTAACAATCTTTTGGGTATAAAATTTTGTTATTAAGAGAAAAAACACTATCTTTGCAGTGTTGAATCCCGGTAGCCCCTGTATATCAAGCTATCGGGTTTAGTTATATATATAGGTTATAAGATATTGATATATAAAAAGAAAGCCCACCTCATTGTTAAGGTGGGTAACAAAATAGTAACAAATGTAGGGAATAACCCCTTTAAGGTAGGCTTTCAGTAACAAAGTTAATGAATCCTCTCCA
>JAAVDJ010000040.1 GCA_014801875.1 Bacteroides sp.
TACATCAAAATGTTAAAGAAAAGTTAAATATATAGCGCGCTATATTTGTTAGAACAATCGGACACTCGTAATATACTGAGTGCCCGATTGTTATATGGTGTAACTCCCAAACTCCGGAAATTATAAATAAGTTTTGGAATTGCCAAATTTTTGTTATGATTTAATGTTTGTTAACAAAAACAGACGATATTCTGTCAGCAATTATGGCTTTCATGAGACGCTTGTTCAAGCTCTGTTTCCTTTTCGATAAGGATTTGCTCATATTGAGGAATGTGTTCACGCTTGTCTTCTGCCAGAAGAGCGGGAAGCTCACCATCGTAACCTCCGACGAGCTTATGCCTTACATTGTGCTCATAACGTTTGGCATGACGATAGAATGTGCCGAATGATTCCGTAGCAGCCGATATGAAGCCTGCCACCCCGTAGCGCATAGAACCCTTCAGGAAATAAGTATTTATGAAAGTGGAGAAGGGGAGCACAGCCAGATGGAAAAGAGTTACCTTCTTGTTCGGTTCGTTGACATAGTTCGTGAGGTCTGCCGCTGAATAGCGCTTGATACGATCCACCAAATGATTGATTGACGCCGGCAGATGGATGAGGGCCAGCTCCTGATGATTGGAGGGGAGTTTGGAAATCTCACCGTAAACCTCGGGCTCGGAATTGAATTCAGGAGGCCAGTTGACATTCCCTTTCCGGAAGAAACGCAGCTGATAGTCGGGGTAGGTGCACCGGCGGAAACGGTCAAGGATGAAATTACGACGAGGAATATACATACCTTTGATTTCTCCGGGACGCTTGACAAATTTATAAAGGGCCTGACGCAATTCGGGAGTGACCACCTCATCGTGGTCAATTAGGAGGACCCAGTCGTGTGAGGCCTGGCGAATGGCAAAATTTCGAGCCGGGTCAGCGTAATTATAGTGTTTTTTAGGGAATGTCACTACCTTGGCACCCGCCTTGGAAGCTATTTCGCGCGTGTTGTCGGTTGATTCCATGTCGCACACGACAATCTCGTCGAAGCTTTTTACTGCTTCGAGCACTTTCTCCAAGGTTCGTGATGAATTATACGTGTTTATTACAACTGATATAGGCATAGTGGAAAAATTTTTAATACGAAAAAGAAAGAAGCGAGACCGTCCCGCACGCTCATTCAGGCGACCGGAGGCAGTTTCATTCTACAAATTTAACATTTTTAATTCACATTTTAGTATATTTTTTCCGTTTCTTTATTAAATTTTTCCTTTTTCATTCACCCTTATCGCAAATGAAACCTGACATAAACTTCGTGACCGAAACCTTCAGACGATTTAATGAATTGATATTCAATAATCAACTCCCGGTGCCTGAATTTGTGCTGACAAAAGCGCGCACCTTCAGGGGAAAACTCGTATATCAGCGCACACGTACCTGGACGGGCTACCGCAACCATTCATTCCAGCTCCGTATAAGTGTCAGCTTTGATTCCAAGGAGTGCGAATGGGAGGATGTAGTGATTCATGAAATGATTCATCTGGAAATTGCCTCGAAGGGTATCGACGACCAGACTGCGCATGGACCTCAATTCCGCCGACGCATGGGGGAAATCAACAGTCAGTATGGACGCGCCATAACAATATCAAGCCGCACAACTCCCGAAGAACAGGAGGCCGACACACGAATCCGCGCCCATTACATTTGTATTGCAAAATTAAGCGACGGACGCCTTGGAGTGGCGCCCGTCGCTAAAAGTCGTATTTTCCAGCTATGGGATGTGCTTGGTAAGTATCACGGCGCTTCCGCCACCGTGTGGGTCGGCTCTACCGACCCTTGGTTTAACCGTTTCCCGAGAGTGTTGAAACCTAAATTTTATATCGTGGATCGCAAGGAGCTGATGATGCATATCTTCAATGCTCTGCAGCTGGAGATAAGGGGGAAGTTTCTCAGAGCTGTCACCCCACACTGCTCCCCGGACGAACTTCTCCCGTAGGACCGATAACAACCAGACGGCCGTCGGCATCCTGGGCGGAGAGAATCATACCCTCGCTCACAACTCCCTTCAGCTTTCGCGGAGCGAAGTTGGCAATGAAGCAGACCTCTTTCCCTTCAAGGTCTGCCGGGTCATAATATTTCGCTATGCCGCTGACAATGGTTCGGCCTCCCATTCCGTCGTCAATCCGGAACTGAAGGAGCTTATCGGCTTTAGGCACTTTCTTGCATTCCAATATTTTACCGACGCGAATATCCATCTTCTCGAATGTAGGGAAATCAACCTCAGCTTTCACCTCTTCAGGCTTCCATTGCTCAAGAAGGTTCTGCTTCTCGGCTTCCTTGAGTTTGGCCACTTGTGCCTCTACCACGGAGTCTTCGATTTTTTCAAACAGAAGTTGCGCCTCACCAACCCGGGTGTCCGGCTCAATGAGATCAAACCTTCCGATCATATCCCAGGAAATTTCACCCATACCGAGCATTCCGATGAGTTTCGCTGACATGAAGGGCATGAATGGCTCGAACACTATCGCGAGGTTCGCACAGGTTTGGAGCGCGAGGTTGAGGATTGTGGCTGTGCGAACCATGTCGGTCTTGGCCATTTTCCACGGCTCTGTTTCCTGCAGATACTTGTTGCCGGCACGCGCTATATCCATTGCCACACGTAGTGCTTCTCTGAAATGGAAAGTCTCCAAAGCCTCCGTGAGCTCTGTTTTCAGGGCACGCAGCTGCTCGATAAGAGCTTCATCCACAGGCTCGAGTGTCGCCGCGGGAGGAACTACGCCATCGAAATATTTATGCGTCAATACTATAGCGCGATTCACGAAATTACCCAGAATAGCCACAAGCTCATTGTTGTTGCGCGCTTGGAAATCCTTCCATGTGAAGTTGTTGTCTTTTGCCTCAGGCGCATTTGCCGTGAGCACGTAGCGGAGCACATCCTGCTTTCCCGGAAGCTCTTTCAGATACTCATGGAGCCATACAGCCCAGTTTCTCGAAGTTGAGATTTTCTTATCCTCAAGGTTGAGGAATTCGTTGGCGGGCACATTGTCCGGCAGGTTGTAACCTCCGTGGGCCATGAGCATTGCGGGGAAGACTATGCAGTGGAAGACGATATTGTCTTTCCCGATGAAATGAAGCATCCTTGTCTCAGGATCTTTCCACCATTTTTCCCACCCCTCGGGATCGGCGTCGATAGTGTTGGAGATATAACCGATGGGGGCGTCAAACCATACGTAGAGCACTTTACCCTCCGCTCCTTCTACAGGCACGGGGATGCCCCATTTGAGGTCGCGGCTCACGGCACGGGGTTGCAGCCCCATATCCAACCAGGATTTACACTGACCGTAGACGTTCGAGCGCCATTCCTTATGGTCTTCAAGAATCCATTGGCGCAAAGCCGGCTCCCATTTGTCAAGGGGTAGATACCAGTGGGAGGTTTCTCTCAGCACAGGGGTGCTTCCGGAGAGAGCGGAGCGGGGATTGATCAAATCTGTAGCGCTAAGCGATGTGCCGCAGGCCTCGCATTGGTCGCCGTAGGCATTCTCGTTGCCGCAGTGAGGGCAGGTCCCCACCACGTAACGGTCTGCCAGAAATTCTCCGGCCTCTTCATCATAAAGCTGCTCGGAGGTTTTCTCGATGAATTCCCCCTTGTCGTAGAGTGTGCGGAAGAAGTCGGAGGCGTTCTTTCGATGGGTTTCCGAGGTGGTGCGGCCATAGACGTCGAAGGTGATTCCGAGCTCTTCGAATGAGTCTTTGATTATGTTGTGGTAGCGGTCTACTATGTCCTGAGGGGTGACACCCTCCTTTTTGGCGCGGATGGTGATAGGCACACCGTGCTCATCGCTTCCTCCCACAAACATGACTTCTTCCCCTTTAAGGCGGAGAAAACGCGCATATATGTCTGCCGGCACATACACCCCGGCGAGATGGCCGATATGCACCGGACCGTTGGCATAGGGGAGGGCCGAAGTTATAAGTGTTCTTTTAAATTTCTTTTCCATTTTATTCGATATATATCGGGTAAGGATTTCCGATGCAAAATTAAGAAAAAATCTTCGTATTCGGAACGTTGCTACGTTCAAATCCTGATGTCAAGCTGTCCGACAATAACCTTGTCGATTATCGGGGTGATATTCGCTTTTTCCCTTTTCCCCATGGCTCCGACAGAGAAGAGGCTCACTCCGCTGAATTTCCCTGCCCAGTGAAGCAAGTCGTCGAGCCCCATTTCCTCCGAGATGAACCTGCGCAACGTCTCTTCCGAGTTGTGGTTCACCCATTCCGGAAGATACCCCAAGTCTATTTTGGGAAGCACGATGTTGAGATGGATTCTTTTAGGGTGATTGCCATGAATGGAGATGAGGTTGTCGACAGTCTCTTGAAGGTCTCGCATTTTCAGTTTCACCACTGTGTCAGGTGCGTTTTTTCCGAGCCATTCGCGGAATGTCCCGGATATGTCGCAGTCGGAGAAATCAGTCGTCACGGGGTCGATGAGGAATAGCAAACTGTCGGCGTTGTGGAAGAAGCGTGTCCGGGGGTGTTGCTGGGCGTTGCTCTCTACGTTATACAGCTCTCCACCCACATCGTTGATGAAAAGACGATAGGGGAGAGGCGCATGGTTCCTCCGGATGACGAGCTGAGTCGAAGCGGTGTCGGCGACGGCTGTCTTTGCCGGAAGATCTTCTTCTGCAACTTGCTCCTTTTCCATTATTGATTCCACCTTACGGAATATCCCTTTGTCGCGGATGGTGTTGTTCACATCCGTGAAGTCTACTTTCCCTTCCCCGGCTCGCCGGAATATTTCGGCGATGAGCCGGTAGGTGAGTACACTTTTTCCGGACTGTGGCGTTCCGATCAACACCAGATGACGTTCTGTCCCTTCGTCGGCCTGGATTCGCATCCCGCAGTTCGCGCATTCACGCACAAGATGGTCCCTACCGTTGAGAAGCATGGTGGGCATCTTCTCTTTAGTAATCGGATGAGTGATATGGAGCAAGCCATATAATCCCGGACGCAAGCTTATTCCATTCGGCAGAGACCAGTATCCATCTTCATCTTTGGAAAGATAGCGGGCCGGCTCCGAAGGATGATGACAATGAGGACACGGATGCTTGACACTATAGCGGCGGGTCATTATCTTCTCCACCCCAATCAATATGCCGGCAGTCAGAAGCCATAAGACAGCGAGTGATAGGAAGATTGCCAGGGGGACAACTGCGCACATCAAGATATCTTTCCAATAGGTCAGGGCCAGGTCGCGGGTGAATTCGGCAACGTTGAATTCATTGAAGAACATCAGGCCTGTGTCTGCACATTTCTCTCCAAACTGACGTATCTCATCTCTCCACCACCATATGAGGAAACCACCGATTATGCCCGGCAGGGCTTTCAGTTTTCCTCCCAGGACCATAAAGCAACTCCATATGCACACTACTATGCTGATCCATACCAGGATATTGCATATAAGCTTTATAATCCACAGTGCTACGGAAACAGCACCTGCAATAAGAAGCATCAGTGCCATTGCCGCCGTAATTCCTCCTATCAGCACTGCCGTCAGGTAGAGGATCGCGATGTATGGTTGAGGATTAAGGAAGAATGTCCGCCTCATTCCGTTGACCGGATAGCCTATTAATTTCTCTTTGCCATCTTTCGAGAAATATTTCCAGAGAAGTATTGCTGCAAAGCCCACCGAGAGAATAAGCAACACCCATTTTGCCACAGTCTGACTGCTTTGCACAGCCTCTTCAATCTTACGGATATCTGCCGGAGGTGGGTTATAGAGGGGATTGGCCTCGATTCGGAAACGGTTGAAATTGGTGACGTAAGCCTCCCGGGACAACCCTTTCCCCCATTTCGCCCTTATCGGGAGCCATTCATAACCTTCGCGGTAGATGAAATGTATGGAGTCGACATACACCACATCGCCCGGTCGCAGCTGATTGAGCAGCGACGCAGAGGTGGAGGGTTTTGAACGCACATTCAGTTTCTTCCCCGGAGTCACTACGAGGCGTTTCTCGGCTCGCTCCGGATGTTCTCCGAATTCCCGGGCTTGTAGGGTGGGGGTGAGGCATAGTGACATCACCACCCACACTATTATTTTCAAGACTCGGTTCATTCCTTATCCTCTCCGCTCTCCTTTCTGCCGAAAAGACCCTTCAGCATCGAGGAGATCTTCTGAAGCATCGACGGTTGACGGCTTTTCAGTATAGCGTCGTGGTCTTTCCCGAAATGATTTTCGAGGAAGGTCATAGCGTCTTCATCGCTCATTCCGCGCTCATTAACCAGGAATTCAAGTTTTTCCTGAGCTTTCATTCCGGAGTGGCGCATGGTTGACACTCTGAATAATTCAGGTTTGCTTGTTTTCCCGCTGAATTCCCAAAGCTGGGTTTTATTCATGAGTTCTTTCTCAAGAATAAATTGGCAGAAGTTGTCTATGTCCGTATCCCCTCCGTTTGAGGTGATGTTTTCAGACATTCTCGGGATGAGGGATTTCAGATATTCCCTGTCGTCGATTTCAGCTGTTATTTCCCATATCTTACGCACTTTCCGGGTGTCATTGACCTCTTCCCGGCGTGCTATGGTGTCAAGTATATTGAAGCGGTCGGTATTGGCAGCCGGATATTCGCTTTTGCGAATATCGTCGCAGATGTCAATGACCTCTTTCTGCAATATTTTCCCTCTCTTCATAGCATCTTTGAGCGCAGTGTATAGACGCACGAACACTTTCGAGCCTTCATTCCTTTCCGCCCATGAGATTGCGGCCGGGTTATCCTTGAATCTCAGAAGATATTCAGTGAGTTTCTCGATTCTCTCCTTTGTGTTGAGGGAATAATCGCGCACCTGCCATTCGTAAAGGGGAGTATAGTCGGGGTCGCAAATCTTGTCAGGGAAACGCTCGAAGAAATCCTGCTCTATGTCATTGCGGTCTTTAAGAGCTTCCGCAAGCATGGAGGCCACTTTCCGTTCGTTGCTGTCATCATGCTTGGCAAGGATTGTCACAAGGCAGTTGATGTATTCTTTCGGACTTATTCTCTCCTTGTTGAGCACCTGCTGGAGCGACACGGCGTCGAGATTGTCGTGAATCATCCTCTCTACAAGATAATCTTTGTTTTCCTCCTCCAGACGGTCTTTGAGGAAGAAGGTGTAGAGCTGCTGCCAGACGGGGCGGAGCACTTCGTCAGAAAGGAAATCCTGATTAGCCACGAACGCCTCTTTATCTATGAATTTCTGCACGTCTCCGAAGTGGTTCCTATATCGGGTGTAAAATTCAAGGAAAGTGGAAGGACTGGAGAAAACAGCCTTGGTGACAAGCGGCTTATACTTTTCGATTACTCCCTTGCAATCGATGGGATTGAGACCCATGACAAGATCCATCCATCCCCACAGGTCGGTGAGATTCTTGTTTGCCTGGAAAAGACGCTGAAGCTCCTCATCGAAACGGTGTTTCTCTTCAGGCTCGGAGATGAAATAGTCATTGAGAAGCTGACGGAGGTTGAGGTCTTTCGCCATCATCCGGATATCGAAGTTGTCGAAGTCGTAGAGATAGTTGAAGATTTGTTTCTGGGTCTCGGCAGTGAAGTTCCGGCTTTTGTCATACATATCCGACAGACACCACCCCACGAGATTATGCACTCCCTCAAGGTCACCCTTCTCCAGATATTCCTCCACACTTTGGCGATAGATTGCCTCTTCCGGAGTGGGGATCCGCTCCTCCTCTTCGAGAAGATTGAGCCATATCCATTGCTTTTTGAAGACCTCGAATCCATAGTATTCGTTGATGAAGGCGATGTTTACCCCTTTCTTTTTCCCTTCCTCGGTGTGATTTGTCACAAACGTCAGTTCTCCGATTTGCTTTTGGGGAATGAGACACGCCAGCTGAGCCATGAGCCCCGGAGGAGTCCCGACATCGCTTTTGACCAACACAGGCTTACCCTCTTTCCTCCCTCTTATGAAGGCGAAGAGGAGGTCTATGGCCTGCGGAGTGATTTCCGGACGGCTCACGGCGCGGAAACATTTCTCTTCGACAGGGAAATGTGGCTTATGGCCAAGAGAAATTTCTTTCATTTCCTCGTTGTCCGGAGTGGGCACAGGGGAAGCGGGAATGAAATGGTTGCTTCCGGGCGCCGAGTCTTCAAGGAGAATCTCAAACTCCTCGGCCGTGGGAGCTTCGTCGAACACGTAGCAGTCTACGACGTAGTTGCCAAGTCTTCCGGGTTTCCCTGTAAGATAGAAAGTATAGTCAAACCCTACGGCTGTCTTTTTACCGAGAACGTAAACTTTTCTTCTGTCTGCCAAGGGCATGGTCCGGAAGAAATAGGTCGGGACAATCAGCTTTATGGCCTCCGGGTTTGAGGCCAAAGCCGCCGGAGACAGTGAGGGTCCCGCCTCTTCGAAGTTGAATATCTCGTTTTCTTCCATGGCAGCCGGAAGCACTCCCGGAGTTCCTTCTGTGGTGGACCTTACACCGAAGCCGACGTTTCCTGCCTGGTTTTTCTCTGATGAATTGTAAAGTATATGAGTATATTTCATGCTATTTATTTTTTTACTGGAATGTTAAATTGTCCGAGCTTATGAAGAATCCATACCAAAGGATCCATCACGCGGTATGGTTCAACTTTTTCAAGATTGCCGTTCTCGTCAGGCATTCCTCCTAAAGCTGAGACACCGAAAAACTTGTAGTTGTTGGCTGGATTGCGTGGGTCGCGGACCCCTTTTTTCGCACTCCAGTTTCGTGCATAGGCGCCGAGTGCCCCTAAATCCCATTTGTTTTCGATGTTTTCCTCTATAACCTCACTGATATCGTTGATTTTCTCAAGGTCAAGTTGTCCTGTCTTGATAAATTCGCTGTCGAGCTTATTATCGCCGGCCATGAATTCATCTGCTGCGAAATCAAGCTCATGACTGTTGTCGATGATGGAATCAAATTTACTGAAGACAAAAGCGAAAGGCTTTTTCTCGATGTCTGTGCCTGATTCCGAGCGGAAGTTGTTGAGTGCGGTCTGTATCTCTTCATAGTCGGCGCTTGCTCCTCCGCGATTTTCCATCCCTTTCCCTTTGAGGATGTCTTTAACGTAGTCTATCGAGAGAGTGTCGAGCAGCATGATGACTCCGGCTGAATCCTTGAGATATTTCACCGTGTTCTTCAGATCCATCTGAAATTTCTCCCCCGCCGAATCGTAGAAGACCAGATAGATGGTCTTGTCAGTGGTGGGTTGGTAAAGACTGAATATCCAGGGAATGTCCATTTTCTTCTCGTTGGTCTTCTGAAGCACCGTTTTGTCAGTGAAGAGCTGTCGGTCCATCTTCTTATAGACGCTCTGGGTAGCCTCGTCTTTATGCCCGTCGCGATACATCTGAGCCGGGATTGCTTGAAAGTCAAGTTTGTAGCCATACTTCCTCAGCTGATGGATGAGGGAGATGATATAGTTTGTTTTTCCGCTTGACGGGCTCCCTATGACGGAGATTATCTCCGCCCCTTTCTCGATGAGTTCGGTAGGGAGCCAGTTGAAGCAGTGCGGACAGACGTAACGTCTGGAACGATAGCCGCACTGAGGACACTTCTGATGGTCGAATTTCGGTTTGAAAAGCCGCGACATGAAGCCGCTCTTTTGCTCCCAGACATAACGCATCAGAAGATCTTCCCCTTTCCAGTATTTGTCATACCCCTCACGTGTCACTCTCTGACAACGGAATTCGCCGTCATTGTCCCTCTCTTCGCTTTCGCATTGGTAGAGGGCTTCAGTGTTCTCGAAATCATTGAGACAGTAAGGGCAGAGTATCTTTTTTGTTGCCATGTCGTTGTTCTTAAATATTTACCGTGCATCCTTCGCTTTGATAGGCATTGTTGATGCCTATCGGCTCGTCGGGATGGGGTTTGAAATAGATGTGCAGGCGCTTTGCCTGCGGACATTGCCGGAGCGGAAGCTCAAGGTCGAGAGAGAAGGGGAGGGAGTCGCCTCGGTCATATTCCCTGACGATGTTCTCATCCATAATCGATGACAGAGGTTTCTCCTGCACACAAAGGACACTGTGCCATTTTATGCGAACCCCCTTCGGGGACGAGATCTTTATTTTCAGTACGCTCTTTTTCTTGAAAAGGCCACTTTTAATTTTCTCAACTGTCGCTTCGATTTTGATAGGCAGCAGGTCAGGTTCTGACATTTTGCCGATGGTGGCTGGTTGTTCACCGTCGTTCCCTCGCGTGACTCTTCGGGTAGGTGACTCACAGGTTACAGTGAGTTCCTTAGCTTGAAATGACGGTGCGTCTTCCGACAGTGCAATACGTATCAACGCCTCATACAATGCTCCTTTAACCTCTGCCACCTCCTTAAATCCCGGAGAAAGAAGGTCTCGGAGATACCTGCTTCCCGTCGCCTCGCCGCGCAAAACGAGTACACTCTTGCTATGGTCGGAGAGGTTACCCTTTTCACCTAAAAAGCCGGAGAAATCGGCTTCAAGCATTCGTGAGTCGCTGTCGGGTATCATGCTTTTGTAGATTGTCAAAGCGTAGGAGTTGCCATCTGACAGCGTGACCTCGCAATCGAGTTCGGCCTTTCCTGTCTCTATGAAGCGGGCAGCGCATTCAGTCAGACGTTCCATCTCATCCTCCAGTGTGAGGTCAACCGCGTGGTAGCTGATGACCCCCCATATCTCTTTGGCCAATCCGTCGAGACGTGGATCCGCTCCCGACCCTTTAAGTTCAAGTCGTGCCACTTCTCCGGGTCTGTCTTTCAGAGCGCAGGAGAGAAATAGATTTTTACCATCCGAATCGGCGATGACTATTCCATGGAAATCATAGTTGCGTCGATAGTATTCCGCTATCAGGAGGTCAGGGCGTATCATCCTTGCTTTCAACCCCCTTATTCGGAAATCTTTTTCAATACTCACCAAGAGTTCATCAGGGAGGTCGTTGCCGATTATGAACACAATTTCCGTGCGGTCCAGATGCTGTCTCTCCTCCCGGTCTTCATTGGTATCGAGAAATCTCTCGATGCGTTTTATGACCTCCATACAGAAAAGACCGTCGAATCTGGGCTCTTCCGTTCGCAGGAATTTCGTGAGCGGTTGCTGCTGAGCCATATCGGGGAGGGGGAGGGTGATTCCCCTCCTCTCCTCGGTGGTATAGCTCATGGAGATTTTTTCTCCTGAGAGTGTGATTATTATCTGCAATTCGTTCATTTCAATGAATTGAGAAGATAGTCGTCGTAGAATTTCATCCCTTCCAGTATGATAATCGGAGCCACGAAGTCGAAGTTGCCGTTGTTTTTGTTCTTATCACGCTGGGCTTCGAGGAATTCGGGTAGATTCTGCACATACTGCGCTATGTTCATATCCCTTAATCCTTCGACAAGTGTTTCGTGAGATATATTGATATCAAACAGTTGACGTGCTGTGTCGAAGAACATATTGAAGAAATCGTAGAATTTTCGGTTCGGAGAGTTTCTGTCGGGGTTGAACCCTATTCCTATATTCTCGATCATACGAGAAGTGATGGTATTGGCGTAGTTCAGCGGAAATACTCCCATCCCCGGCACTGCTACCGTAAACCCATCTTCTCCGATTATTTCGCTCGGAGTGTTGTCCGTCGGGTTACACAGATGAGTGTCGTTCTTGGCCAATCCTTTTGAAACCTCATATTTGATGTCAGCTGTCTTCCTGTCGTCGGGGAAACAGATGTCAAGATCTGCATAGGGGGGATAGTAGGCTGCTTCTCCTTCGTGTGCACCTTTGTATCCAAGTTCGAAAAGACGCTTATAGAAATCTTCTGCCACAGCTCTGTGCGTGGTGGGGAGCCATTGGAGCAGACGGGAGCCTTTCCCGGCGAACATTACGTTTATTACCGGGTCTGCGGGTTGCATAGGTACCTGAGGTTGTTGCGGGTACCCCTGCTGAGGATATTGCGGATAACCCTGGGGTTGCTGCGGGTACCCCTGCTGAGGATATTGCGGATAACCCTGAGGTTGCTGCTGGTACCCCTGCTGAGGATATTGCGGATAACCCTGGGGTTGCTGCTGGTACCCCTGCTGAGGATATTGCGGATAACCCTGCTGAGATTGCTGTGGATACCCCTGCTGAGGATATTGCGGATAACCCTGAGGTTGCTGCGGGTACCCTTGCTGAGAATATTGCGGATAACCCTGGGGTTGCTGCTGGTACCCCTGCTGAGGATATTGCGGATATCCCTGAGGTTGCTGCGGGTACCCTGTAGCAGTCGCCTGGGCATTATTCTGTGATTCGTTGCCTTCTTCCTTGTTTAACGCTGCCTCTGACTGTTCGTGGAACGGTTGCTGTTGAGGTGCTCCGTAAGGTTGCGCGAACGGTTGCTGTTGAGGTGCTCCGTAAGGTTGCGCGAACGGTTGCTGCTGAGGTGCCCCGTAAGGTTGCGCGAACGGTTGCTGCTGAGGCGCTCCGTAAGGTTGCGCGAACGGTTGCTGCTGAGGTGCTCCGTAAGGTTGCGCGAACGGTTGCTGGTGAGGTGCTCCGTAAGGTTGTGCGAACGGTTGCTGCTGAGGCGTCCCATAAGTTTGTCCGGTTGCCATTGCACTTATGTGCCATTCATTGCGGGTCAGATGCTTGATATCATCGACAAGTTTACGTGCAACCTGACCTGCATAGAAGAGCAAAAGTCCGGTCACATACATATTCACCCACATCAATTGCGGACAATCGGCTGAAATTATCTTGTAGAATTCCAAGAGCTGGTTATCATCAAGACGACCAACAATCTGGTCGAAATAATACGATGCCGTCTCCGGGGAATACCTTTTCTGTTTCCCGGTTGTCAGCCCCTGTATCGAGAGTCCGAAGCGGTCGCATACCTTGATAAGGGCCTTCTCAAACCCCTGCACCTTCCCTGTCGCGCCTGACACCCGTTGCGCCGCGAAGCGTATGGAATTCTGTTTTATCATCGTCATGCCTGTGCGCAGCATATAGAGGGCGGAGATATCGGTGGTGCTTCCCCCTATGTCGAAACAGAGATAGAGTTGATCGCTGGCTTTACCTCTGTCTCCCGCAAGGAAGTTGGCCACTGCATTAGCCTCCGTAAGACCGGTGAGCTTTGTGTTGCCGGAGAACAGTTCCCGTGGATTATAGGCCACCACTCTGTTCGGGTCGTCAGGCCATAACCCTTTGTTGGGATCTTGAAATTCTCCCCGGGCATCTGTACGCAATCCGAAATGGTCTTTGTATTCTTTCTTATATCGCGGTTCAAAGCCGCTGACTTCCAGTTTGTAGGGTTGGCGTATCCCATTTTCGTCTTTCTCTCCCCTCAATGCGGGTGTCATTTTGTCGAGGGTTGAAAAAATCTCGTTGCTGTAGGAATTGAGCAAGGAATTGCTCATAGCGGAGGGGTAGCTCCAACGCAGTCTGGTGGGGACTTTCTCGTCAATAAACAACTGGGCATACGTCTGGAGCAGAAGAGTTTTAAGGAAAGCAATCTTGTGGGCTTTCTCCTCCTCTGCCTCGTCCCATTTCATATTGTGTATCTGTCCAATCTGACCGATATGAGGGTAGTCGAGCGTAATCTTGTTGCGCCCGACACTCTGCACCGGAAGATTATCCATGAAACAAGGGAATCCTCCGACAACCTCCCTGCTCAATCTCATGGCGTTGGTCTGTGCCTGTTCAAGTTTGGGGAGACGAAGAGGGTCGTGGAGAGTCAGCACACTCGGCACGGCATTGCTCTGTAGCGGTTTGTGCCTTCCCTGGAAAAAGAGGATGCGGTTTTCATAGAGCCCGCTCCTGTCTTCCTCCCGTTCACGCCCTAAGAGAGAGACCCTCTGATTGGTGAAGGCGAATCCGGTGGGCTTATCCGCATTCTTCGAGTAAGCGATTGAAGTGTTGGTGCTTCCGAAATCAAGACCTACTGTCACTTCGTCAAGACGCTGGGGACCGAGAAGATGCACGGGGAGAGTCTTGGCATCGTTTCGGTTTGTCGTGTAGTTAATGAGAAGGTAGCCACCCTCTTCTCCATCAGGCGACTGAAGTCTTACCCCCTTGAACGGCTTGTCTGACTCGTAAATCTCGTATTTGTATTTTATCCCTGAAACATTGCTGTTATAGTTCACCAACAAATTCCCCTTTACCTTGTTGTCCTGAGCCGTAATCTGCCCGTTACGCGCAAGATACACCGGATTACCCTCCTCGTCGGTGATGATGGGGAAGTTTTCCTCCTCCGGGTCTCCTGTGAAAGGGAAAGCATTATAGACCTGCCCCATATTGTTGTGGGGAAGTTCTGAGTAGAGATAATATTTTTTCCATTGTGGAGAAACGAAATTAGGCCATAGCAGGATGTCGCTGTTGGCCATATCCCGGTAGTTCCCTACGCTGTATGTCTGTTTATACGAACGCATTTTCCCCTCCAGGTCTTCCATCATCAGTGTGACGTGAAGATTGTTTTCCTCGACCTCGGGGTCATATACGGCTGTCAGGGATGAGCGCTGCTCTATCCCGGCTTTGCCGAGACCGACCACTGCCCCCATAGTTTTCCCGAACCACTTGATGCCGAGCGGACTGACCGGAAGAGCGAAAAAGACGTATTCTCCGGGAGCGTCCTTCTTCTCCGCCTTCAGGGTGAGCACAGGGAGTTCCCGCAGTTTCTCCGGATTCTTTGTGAATTCCGGACTCAGGGGGATACGCGCAATCTTGGCTTCCGAGGGGAGGAGGAAGAGGTAGGGGTTATAAGTCTCTTCACCCTCTTTGCCGGTGCCGGTCACGATTCCCTCCCCTCCGCTCACTCTGTCTTCATAGTTGAAGAAGTTGCCGAATGGACCATACATCCCTTTGAGGTTCACGGCCGGGATTGTCGCTGCCTTCAGATTATAATTGCGGTTTGCGGCGTAGGTTTCGATCTCTTTCTTCCAATCTTCAAGATTGCGGCGTATCGAGCCGTATTTCACCCCTAAATCTTTATAATACTCCTGAAGTCCGTTGAGTTGGTTCAGAAGATGGCCTACATAGGCATAGAGGTGCATGGTCTGGTCCTTGTCAAGTTCTGACTTCAGAGGGTCGATGAATTTCCCTTCCGCTCCTCTCTTTATCCAGGGTAGGTTCAGGTTAGAAAGGTTATAGGCGGAGGAAGTGAAGAGTATAGATTCCGGCGACGTCGCGCCAACAACCTTTTGATGATATTTCAACAGGTTAAGGAAAGGAACCTTTTCCTCGTTGTCTGCTCCCTCTTGCAGACACCATCTGGCTCTTCTCTCCAGGAGCATATTGCCGAAAGCTCCCTTGGGTTCGTAGAGGTTGGAGGTCTCGGTGATTCCCTTCCCGTCGGAATATACAAGATCTATCTTCCTGACCTCGAAACTTTCATAATCAAGCGCAATGGCGGCCACAAATCCTCTCCATTCGCTAATCAGCTCGGTGTAGTAGGCCGACAGGTTACGGTTCCCTCCGATGTCTGAGAGGGATGATTCAAATGCAGTCTGGAAAAGATCCACCCTTGCGAACGCACTCGGAATGCCTGACACAAGGGTGCCGATATTTGCCTTTTCGCTCAGTTCGGGTGTCTGGATATGGGAGATGAATTTCGCTGAGTTGGCAAGATCGTTCCATTCGTCTCTCGCCCCCTTTATCTCCTCTCCTGATACTTTTATAACTAACGGTTTGATGTCCATGGCTTATCCTTGTGTTAGATGGGAAGTCTGCTGCGATTTTATGATGGCATTGAAGAGATGTCCGAGGAATTTCTCTTTTTGAGTTGTCCCTTGTTCCTCATTTGGGAGCGCATCCTTCCCTTTGATCATTTCGATAAACTTGTCAAAACGGCTGTCTGCCTTCTTGATTGCGAAGCGACTCGAACGCCAATGGTAGCGAGGGTCATTGTATATTGCTCCGGGGTCAACTTTCGAAATTATCTGGGAATTGTCGGAAAGTGCCTCCGGAGAGAAAATAAACGACCCATTGATGGATTTGTTTATCTGATGAAGCCACCCGGGAATGAATTTACCGTTTTTGAATTTATAGGCGAATTCCTGAAGATAAATGGATATGTCGCGGGCTTCCTCATCGGTGATATCTTCGTAGTCTTCCACATTTCTCACCTTGAGGTCGTTGAGAAAATTCTCCACTCCGTTAGAGTTTTCGCGGCTCCCCTCATATTTTGAAAGAATGATGTGGCTCAAAGACAGGAGAGAGCCGAGTCGCTCTTCGAAGATCGGTCCGTCTTTCCCCATGAAGCTTGCTCCCGTAAGGCGCAGTGTGCCCGGAGCGCTTTCCTCGACTGAGCGGAAGACGTATTTGGCTTTAGTGTTGCTGAGGTCTTCTCGTGTGAAGAAGTCATAGGCTGCCGAGGCACTCATAAGTTCAACTAAATGGCAGGCGTTTTCCTGCTTCTCTCCTCCGGTCACGACTTCTCCGCTCACATCCTGGGAATAATCGGCGTTCTCCATCGACCAGCCTATGTGGTAGAGCATCTTGTAGTTGTTCTGCACGGTGATGTCATGGTCGTAGAAAGTCATGGCGGCTTGTGAGTTGAGCGCGAAGTTGTTGGAGTCGGCTATGACCTTTGCTTTCTTCAGTTGCTGTTCGTCGGGCATGTCGAAAGTGAAGTAGTCGGTCAGGAGAGTGGAGCCGAACTTCACATTATTGAGGTTGAGATCATTGTTTCCTGTCGTGAGCACTTTCAGCGCGTCTTTCAGAGCCAAAGGTATCACGGGGATGGAGGATGCGCCGGTCCCTCCGAATACACTTCCGAACACAAACACTCTCGCTCCTCCTGAATTTTGATTGATGAGCTGGATGAAATCAGTCAAGGGGCGTTCACGGTCTACGTCTTCTGTCCCTTTCTTCACCTTTATAGCTGCCTCCATGATGGAGTGGTACATCAGGAGAGACCCTAAGTGGGTTTGCGCACGGTAGCCATGCGAGAGGTCAAAGTCCTGCACGGTCTGTGAGTCGAAGAAAAGGTCTGAGAGGTCTCGGTTATCTTGCCGGGCTTGCGCGTCTGCACTGTTTACTTCTGTCAGGACACGGTAGTTGAGACGGTGGGCTGAACTGTAATCTGTCGCGAAACGGTAGAGGTTTAGCTTCGCTGAGAAGAAAGTGTTCGTGCGCGGACTTCCCCCCGGATCCTGGGCTCCTTCGGTTTTGACCTTGTTGTATTTATGTATAAGATTTTCCACACGGCTCTTGTTCCCGTTGGCTTGATCTGTATCGAGGGTGAGGATATCGATGGTCTTGTTGTCGAACATCCCGGCTGCACACAGATGCACGAACGATTCAAGACACCTCATGCCGGTGCCTCCAATGGCAATTATGAATAATTTATCGTCCATTTCGGTTGTTTGAAAAAGATGGCAGCAGGCAGCCTCAATCCCGAGGTGGGTGAAGCTGCCTTTGAAAAAGGTTTGTTGAGTGTTTCGTTATTTCTTGATAGAGGCTCAGAACCAGCTTCCGATTTTTGAACGGCTCATCCCTTTACTTAATCCCATCCCTAAGCCGACATAAATCAACGCTCCCAGAGCGGTGGAGAGGCCGGTCGCTGTGATATAATCGGAATGACGTGTCGGAATATGAATGCCGTAGGCGGTAATCAGATTCACGGTAAGCATGACCGCGAGGGCGAGCACTAAGCATACCCAGAACCATACCCTGCGCTGGGAGACATCTTTACCTCCCGGCTTATTGCTTATGAGATTGGCGATGATTACCGCAATCAGCAGAAACGCTAAGCTTATAACAATTGCCCAAACGTAGGCTACACTTGTACTTGGTCCCATATCAAAAACAATAATTTTATTAAAATTCTATCTCCTTGAATCCTACCGTCTCCTCTTTCGCTTAGGAAACCTTCACGAAATATGTGATGATCGCTCTCCCTTCCGGATTCACCTCCTTGCTCAGCACGGCGTTGAGGACGGATTCGGAAAGAGCGGTGTTGCCCGGCCAGGAGAAAAATTCCTGAATACGAGCTGTGTTGGGTATGGCTTTGGCAATCACGACATCAATCTCGATCAGGTCTGTCTCGGCATCCATACCCGCGGGAAGGGAGCCGTTGAAACGGCTGTCGAAGTCTACCATAATCTCTTTCCAGTTATGTCCGGGAAGATTGTCGATAGTGGCGGGTTTCATAGAGGCGACGAAGAAATCTTTCACAGGCTTGCCGGCGGGAGCGTCGGTGGGAATTTCGAATTCTTTCCCTTCCCCCTCCAGTGAGTCGGCCACCACAATAACCCTTTGCATCAACCCTTCGATATCGTTCACGACAGCTGCGACCTGCTCGATTCGATAGGCGTTCTGTTTATCGAAATCAACATAGAAGCCGGAGAGGAAATGTGTGTAGCGATCTCCCTCGGGGACTCCGTCCTCTTGAGTGAATTTGATGTTTTCCGGAATTTTTTCCCATTCTATTCCCAGGGGATAGTATTCCGCATAGGGGGAGAAGAGGGAAACTGTGTAGCTTTTGAAGGCTTCGGGTCCTCCGTCTTCAAGCACAGCTGTCACTATATCGGCTCCTTTGTAGTCGCCGTCCTTGTCTGAGTGGTAGTTTCCCCCCTGGGTTGATGAAAGATAGGAATGGGCTCCGTAAAGCTGGAAACATTTTCCGCCGAGCACGAACTTCTCCATACCCTCAGACAGATATTTACCCAAAGATTTCTCCACCTCTTGCGCCAAATCTCCACCCGGGGCGTCAAAGACTGCGAAATAGAGATGTTTCGGAAGCGCTCCCTCTTTGTAGTCAAGCTTGTAGAAGATTATGTCATATCCCTCCGAGAGCCATTCGATGAAATAATCTTTCGCGTAATTCTGTCGCTGGATAAGTCCTCCGTGATATTCCTCGAAGTCTGTTATGAGAAGAGCCGGCTCGCGTTCCGCTATGATTCTCGCGAGGGTTTTCTCGATGGGCGCCATGGTCTGGGTGTAGTTGGAAGGGGACATTATGGCGTTGTATATCCCTGTCTGTGTGAGCGAGAGGGGGGAGATGGTGTCGTTAGATAAGGAGAAAAACGATGCCTGCCCTTTGATTCCTGTCAGGGAATTGACCACACTCTTCAGCGCTTCCTGAGACAGGGGCGTGCCGTAGGCGGAGTTCATCCCGTCGGAGAAATCAACATATACAGCTGTACTCCCTTTAAGGGCTTTTGACTTGGCTATATTCATGTCAAGCGTCTCCACAAACTTGTCAAGGTAGAGGCGAGAGCTTGTATGTCCGCATGAGGCCATCAGCCATATCAATGCCCCGACCAAGAGAATCCCACATGTGAGCAATCCTCCGGTCTGAAGTAGCGAGTTTTTCCTTCCTTGGTTTCTTTTTGTCATAATTTCTTTGTATAGGTATAGTTATTATCTTTCCCTCTCTCTGCAAAGTTAGACAAAATCATTTAAATAACCTAATATACGCACCTTTCTTTTTTATTCTACGGATTTACGTAGCATCCTGCTTTCTGCAGATAGCGCTCCGCCACCAGGTAATGGATGATGTTTTCACGCTTGGAATCGGAAAATTGCTCCATCCATTCTTTTGAAGCACGCGCAATCGCCTTCCCTTCTTCGGGATGTGCGTTGTAGTAGGCTATTTTCTCTGCAGCGTCTGAAAAATCGTCGGCTATCTCTATATAATGCACCCCCGGTTGCAACCTGCCGTGCATAAGCCAGCTCTCTACTGTCGGACGTGTCATCACCGGTATGCAATTGCTTGCGCATATCCATTGCAGCGCGGAGGCGACATCGTGTCCTTCAAGCGCGAGTATGTAGCGGTAGCGGAAGTGGTCTTCAATCCTGACGCGGGGTGTGTGCCATTCCGTATTTGTGCGTGGGGAGGTGTCCCCTAAGTCAAACAGAGGGTGTCCCCACCATCGTTCCAGGAATCGGCGTCGGTTCTCTTTCGCGTCAACGTCTCCACGGAAGAAAAGCTTCGCCTCTTTTTCAAGGAATGGTATATTGTCTTCCGTTTTCAGAAAATGGCGGCGCCGGTCGAGATTCATGAGCGCCACGTTCCCTCGTTTTTCATCGAGTCTCCTCGCTTTCCCGAAGACTGAGTGAGACGGATTTTCGTGAGTGTCTCCGTTGATGAAATCTATCCGCGCTTTTTGAGGAAAGGCACGGAGGTAGCGCATGAGGTCATACCAGTAGGCGCTGTGGCTATCCGACAATTTGATTTCCCCTATTTCCCGGTCTTCCGGGGAGGTTATAAAGGTTGCGTCGGAAGGGTAGTAGTAGTCCACTCTTCTCCTTATCTCTTGAGCATCAGGACGGTTTTCCCAACCCCACAGGCAAAGTTTCCGTTGAAGCTGTTTGACGGGGCGCGGGAGAACGATGGTGCGCCATAGCGACATAAAATTATAAAGCACCATCGGGGTTTTCCTTACTTTTCCTTCTTTCATCCTTTTTATGGTTCAGTGGGGTTTACATCTTCAATATTGCAAAGATAGCAATTTTCCCCGACATTCATTCCTCTCTTCGAGGAAATATATCGCTATTCCTTACGTTAAATCAATAAAAAACCTATCATATCATGAAAAAGACGCTTTTATCTGTCTTTATGGCCGCAACGGCCTTTGCTGCTTCCGCTTCCGGCGATGCTCAGCGATTTACGGAAAATTTCCAGGACAGTACTCTCCGTGTTGATTACATTTTCGGTGGAGGTGCCGGAAAGCCTGTTCAAGTGCTCCTTGACCGCCAGTCGAAGTCGGCCGGATGGGCCGGACGACGCACCAATCTCCATGCCCTCCCTTATGAGCGCAATGGCACAATCACGGTCGTTGACGCAGTGTCGCGCGATACTCTATACACTAACTCTTTCTCTTCCCTTTTCCAAGAATGGCTCTCCACGGAAGAGGCTGATTCCGTGGCAAGAGGATATGAAAATACTTTCCTTGTGCCTCTTCCGAAAAGGGAAGCTGACATTATACTTCTACTGCGAGACAACCGTCATCAACCCATGGCTTCTCTTACACACCGCTATAGTCCGAAAGATGAGCTGGTGATGCGTAAAGGGCAGAATCCCCTTCCTTCGGTTTATCTCCACAAGGGGGCTGAGCCGGAAAAGGCTATCGATGTGGCTATCCTCGCTGAGGGTTATACCCCTGAAGAAATGGATTCTTTCATCAACCACGCGCGGATGATTACAGATGAAATTCTCTCCTATACCCCTTATAAGGAGAACAAGGAGAAATTTAATTTTATCGCTGTCATGTCGCCTTCAAAGGATAGCGGCGTGACGATTCCTCTGAAGGAAGATTGGAAAGACACTGCTTTTGGTTCTCATTTCAGCACTTTCCATTCAGCGCGTTACCTCACTACTCCGAATCTTAAAAGTGTGCATGACGCCCTTTCCGGCATACCTTACGAGCATATTGTCATCCTTGTGAATACCGACAATTACGGCGGAGGTGGCATTTTCAATAGCTATCTCATGTCGGCTGCCAAGAATAAATTCGTGCTCCCCGTTTCCGTCCATGAGTTCGGCCACAGTTTCGGCGGACTTGCTGACGAGTATTTCTATGCCAATGAAGAGGGAGAGGATTATCCATTGGATGTGGAACCCTGGGCTCCTAACATCACGACGTTAGTGGATTTCTCTTCCAAATGGGAAGACATGATGCCCAAAAAGGGTGAGAAATCTGAGGTCGGTCTTTTTGAAGGGGGTGGTTATCGTTCGAAAGGGATTTATCGTCCGGTGGAGACTTGCCGTATGCGCGACAACTATCATCCTACGTTCTGCCCGGTTTGTGAGCGCGCGCTTCAGAATCTGATTGATTTCTACACAAAAGAGGACTGATTTGAAGTGAAATTCCCTCGCTTGGGGCGACAGCAAATCCAACTCCATATGAAGGGATATAAACCATAAACCCACATAATCCCTCAAAGAAGATAAACCATAAACACAAATAATCCCGGATTAATTAAAAAAAATGAGAATTAATCCGGGAATATTTTTTGAGAAAAAGAAAAAAAGTTGTAACTTTGCGGTTGCAATCGGATAGCCCTGATAAATTAGAGCCTCCGAAAGCAGGATTGGTCTGGTAGCTCAGCTGGATAGAGCAACAGCCTTCTAAGCTGTGGGTCTTGGGTTCGAATCCCAACCGGATCACGAAAAAAGGTTCAATTTTAACAAATTGAGCCTTTTAATTTTTATAAACACCACCTTTAGCCACTTAATTATGTCCGGAACTTATCTTTTTGTAAGGCATTTTGGCCCATTAACCTCAGTAGAAATTTGGTTTAACCGTTTTACTGTGTTTGTAGGACCACAGGGTTCCGGGAAAAGTTCGATTGCCAAACTCTATTCTACATTTCTTTGGATGGAAAAAAGATTGGTTCGTGGCTTAGACACTATTGCATATTTTGAGCAATATTCCCGGTTTAAGAAGAAATTGGCAGCCTATCATCGGATTGAATCCTATTTTTATGATGATACTGAAATTCTATTTAAGGGAAGAAATTATATGTTTGACTTCCGGAATGGGAAACTTTCAATCTCACCGACCGATTCAGACATGGAAGTTGGAGAAGTGGCGAAAGTAATGTATGTCCCCTCTGAAAGGAATTACCTGAGTACAATGGGAAATGTAAGTGGATTGAAATCACTCCCTGAATCCCTATATACATTTAAAGAGGAATTTGATTCTGCCTGTCGTCATTATTATGCTGGACTCAATCTTCCGATAGAGAATGTAAGATATGAGTATGATCGCCTTAATAATATTTCTTGGCTGATTGGAAAGGATTATAAGGTGAGACTTACGGATGCATCAAGTGGATTTCAAACTGTCACACCATTGCTATTGGTCACAAGTTATTTATCGGATCTTGTTGGTCGAAGAAAAGCTGAGAAGAGCGGGACTCTTAGTGTAGAGGAATTACAGAGACTTCGCATGGAAGTTAACAAAGTCATTAATAATCCGGGTCTGTCAGACGAAGTGAGGGAAGCGGCATTGGCCGGTATTTCCAAAAGATATAGATATTCCGGTTTTGTAAATATTGTGGAGGAGCCGGAGGAGAATCTTTTTCCCTCCTCTCAAAAGAGTGTTCTATATTCTTTAATTTCTTATGTATTGAAGGGGAGCGGAAATGAACTGGTTTTTACCACGCATAGTCCATATATGATTAATTTTCTTACGTTGTCCATAAAGGGAGGTGAAATTAAAAGGAAAGGTGGAGATGAGCAGACCATAGGAGGTATTGTTCCCGTAGAGTCTCTGATAAATGGCAAGGAAGTGTCAGTTTATCAGCTAAGTAATGGTTGTGCAGAAAAATTGTCAACCTATAATGATTTGCCAAGTGATAACAACTATCTCAATAATTCATTATTTGAGACCAACGAGGCATTTAACGAGCTTCTTGATATAGAAGATGCAATAACTGTAAAATGAAAATAGATTTCTTTACTCCGGTCTGTGTGACGGATAATATATCAGAATCCGTATTTGGGATTTATGATCCTCAGGATGGGGGACCTGCTTGTGTAGACTACTCAAATCGTGACCTATGGATAGCGGAGGTTGAGAATCGGAGAGGAATTTCTTTAAATTTTACCGCAGTGGATAATTGTGTGGAAATTTTGAGGGAAGATGGTCAAATGGAAAACAGGTGTGATGGAATATTAACCGGAGGTGGCTATTTGATTTTCATTGAACTTAAAGATCAACGCGGTGAATGGATTCAGCATGCTGTTGAAAAACAACTTAAAACGACTATAGAATACTTTAAGTCTAATTACGATATTACTCTGTATAAAAAACGCTATGCCTACGCTTGCAATAGGCGTCATCCTCGGTTTCAATACTCTCATATGTCAATGATGGAGGAATTTCGGAGAGAGACCGACGTTAGACTATGTATAGTCAATAAAATTGTTCTGAAGTAGGTAATACGTAATTCCCTAATTTTGCCATCTATAGGATTGGAAGTCCCGAAGTCATATGCTCTCAGGTTCGTTTTCTTTCAAATCCTATCTACCTTAGCGCGAACATAAAGTTACTTCCTGCTGTGTTCGGGCATTCGGCGAATGCCCTTAACTACCGTATTTGCCCTTGACTTGATAGGTATGGAAAAGAAGGGAAAGTGGAAAATTGTTTTATTTTTTAGTTTGGGGGAGGTTTTTGAGGACTATGGTTTATTGTCTCTTTTGTTAAAGTATTAATTATTAGGGTGTAATATTTGGAGGTGGAAGGAAGAGGGTATAGCGATAGAGCCAGGATAAAGGTGAGAACTTAACCTGACTAAAGGGAATAAATTGTGCAAAGGTAGTAACGGCACAGGAATGGAGAGGGATAAGATGGGAAAAACCTCAATCTCATCAATACTAAGTATGATACTGCAATGGCATATGATATTCATATACCATTAATGATATTCATATACTGAAAAGTTCAAGTCAGTCCGAGGAATTTGGAATTAAAATACACAAAGTTATAAACAGACAGACCGAATTTGAGTCCATTACTCAAATTCGGTCTGTCTGCATATTGGCTGATTCCTGAGAATCTATTTTACCGGAGGAATCTGAATTAGCCTTTAATCTCACTCCCTATGGAAACAGATTATCGGAGGGTTAGAACTAAGTCAGCGCACGATCATCTTTCTGCCATTGATGATATAGATGCCTGATTTGGTAATCTTACGCACACGAAGGCCGTTCAGGTCGTAAATCTTGGCATTCTCAAGGTCAAGAGCATTGTCAAGAGTTATCTCATCGACACCATTATCTATCCTATTATCATAGATGTGGCGAAGTGCCTCGTAATGAGGAAGCAATGCTTCGTAAGCCGCATCATAATCCGGATTAGAATAGCGTGGACGCTCTAATGCCTGAGAAGAGATATGAAGCTGTCTGACAGCTGTCTTATAAGTATCCTCATCGGCATACGGGAATGTATCCATGTCAATAGAACAAGAAACTTTGTAACGGTCAAGGGAAAGACCCGAGAGAGCAAAGAAACAATGCCCACCTGCCATCTTAGTAGAGGCATTTCCGGCAGACTGGCGGTTTTTGTTCACTATGAAGCGTATGAAGTGTGTCCCGACAGGGATAGAGAATGGTGAGGATTCAAATCTTGATGCCGGAAGGAAAGGCAGCTCTCCCGCCAATGTGGCTATCGTCTCCCATTCTTCGCCGTCGATGCTGCATTCCAGGGTCACCTCGGCAGGATACCAGTTGGAGTCGTTCCCTCCTCTTGTCACATAGCTCAGCACCATGTCTTCCGGTTCTGTGATAGCTTCCGGAAGTTCAATCCTGATATAGTGGTCAAGACCATCTGATGTGTCGCGATTATCGTAATTACTATGGAAGATGGTACCCGTATTATCATCAAACAGCACATTCCATGTTGTAAACATGTCGCTTCCGGCTCCGGTATGAGGAGCGTTTGAGTATAGAAGGTCATCATTAAGCTCCACAGGCAGCATGTCCTCGGAGTAATCGCCTATTTCTTCAACGAGTGTGCGTGTTTGCTCCACGAGGTCAGTCAGACGGTCAATATTTCGGTTAAAAGCTGCCTTGACTTCCTCATATTTGATTGTCAGAACCTCAGTCGCTGCTTTCAATTCCTCCGTGGTCGCTGCATCATTATCCAAGATACGTTTACTTTCCGAAATAAGATTATAAAGATCGACAAGCATCTCGGGAGTGATAAACTGGTATTCTGACAATGGTGTTCCTGTAACCACTCCGTTATCAATGCTTACGCCTCCTGCCTCATTCAGAATTGACTCCGATTTCTCAATAATCAGGGTTAACCCGAGCAATGCACTCTTATCTTCCCAACCATTGATCATAGTCAGTGTCCAGCGGGAACCTTTTGTCGTTGAGTCCCAACGGGTCAAACGGTTGTAGCCGTCATCATGGAGCGAGTCATGGTCGCTTCCCTCAGGACTGATTGAGTATCCGGCAAACTCCCTGAACACTACCAGCTGCTTGACAGGCTCCGACTCAAGAGTCACTATACCCTTATCAGCAGGAGCCTTGCCGATATACTTGTTAGTCTTTACGTTGCGGATATAATAGTAGTTATCCTCGTCCGTAGGTTCAAACACCCATTGCTGTGACTCATCGTCAAGGTTAACCTCATCCGCTGCCACATTGGCAAGATGAGTGCCCTGCTCATTTGCCTTAATACCCTTGCCGGGATACTGGAGATTGGATGTGAAAACGTAAATTCCACCAGGTGTGATGGGTATGATATTCTCCTCAGACACCACTATATCTTTCACCTCCATATACTTCTCATATAGGGCATCATATAGGCTGACGTTATTTTCCGTGGTGATCGTACCCTCCTTACGCTTGGCCTTCACATCATCATAGATAGCCTGAAGATCTGTCACATACTCCGGGCGAAGGAATCCCGGATTAAAGCCTTTCTTGTCGGAGCGGTTAAGCACCTCAAGTGATTTCTCAAGAAGGATATCCATTGCCTCAAGCCGCTGTGCGAGGGAGCCTGCATGCACGGCATCAACAACAGTGACAACACTGTTGTCATTGTTTACCACATCAAATGTGAACTCACCGGCTCTGATTTTCTCAGCCGCTTCCGCACTGACCTCAAACACCGGATCATTTGCAAACCCAATCAGTTCCCCGGCAGCATCATGGATAAGGAAGCCTACGCCTCCCGAGCCCCCGGTCACCTGCACAGTTGTTCCGCTAATGGTAAAGGAGTAGTCTCCCGTCACAGGTGTACCTTCGATGAAATCCTTAAGACCACCCATTGAGCCACACTTGTTCTTATCAAATTCATATGATTGGCGGGTTGAGCCAACACGGTCGTCGATAAAGATGATAGACTGATTTTTCTTCCAATTGTTTTCAGCAGCCAGATTGGCAATCTCTTCACGCCATTCCTTTATTTCATCCTCTGAGAGATAGGAGGTGTAGGAAGTGTAGTCCCCAATAAAATAGCCGTCTTGCACTTCAAGGAAACCCCATGCATCAAAGAAATCAGTAAGGTCTTCGCCGGCAGCCATGCACACCATCTTGGCGAAATGAAGAAGGTCATCTTTCGCCAACATAGGGTTGATTTCTCCTTCATGACCAGGAGCAGTGGTGCGTCGGAGGGGATTTTGCCTTAGAAGTTCGAAAAGACGTGGATAGAATCTCTTGTCATGGCCTACACAATGATAGTAGAGCCATAACTGGAACCACATGCGGGTCGTTCCCCACGTTCCGTGCTGATGAAAGTTCTCTCCGGCGTTGAAACGCTGTCGCTGCACTGACGGATAATCGGCTCGCGAGCTATGAGTGCCCCTGTAGAACAAGGCCACGTTCGAGAAGACATTATTGCTCTCCTCCGTACATCCGGCCATATTCATCGGGCCTTGATTGAGGTGACCCATCTCGTGAGCGGGACCCCACATATCACCCGTAGGAAATTCGCGTATGATACTGCTTATGGTGCCCGGATTATAGGCCGTGCGCCACCATGTGGCGTTCATGAAGCCGCACTCCCGGAGAGAAATGCCGAGATGGCGGTTATTGAGATACTTATAATAGTCACCGCGTGCCACGGCATCCCCCTCGAGAGGATCATAATAGTCTCTTCCTGCAGCCTTCTCAGCTTCGATCACTTCTTTAGGAAGCCATCCCATTATGAGACTTTCCGCCATGTAGAGTTCATCCCATGATTTCATCGTCGCACGCAAGTCATAGAGTCCGTTCGCGTATGCCTCCGGAGAGCAGAGACTCTTCAGACATTGGGTTCGATTCCCGGCTTCATCGAATATGTCATCGAAGTGGATGTATAGTGTATTATATTTCGAGAGGAGACAGAACATGGCATGACGTGCCCGCTCGCGGTAATAGAGCCAGTCCTCATTCGTATCAGGGGTGTACAATGCATCCCCCTCATAGTTAAAGTAGCCGTTAAGGGAGCCTCCCTCTATATGCACTTTTATGGGGCTATAGTCTGTCACTGCGCGCTGGCGGTTATTTGTACGCACGATATAGTAGATTATCATGTCAGCCAGATCCTTGTCGCAGTTGATGATATTAAGGCCCTTGTGGAGGGGAGTGCCGTCGCTGGTATTGTTGAGCGTAATCATGGGCGTTCCCTCGCCGGTGCGTCCCGCAATCCTGAATTCCGAGCCGTCTGCGGGTTCCTCATCAAGCATCACATACAGCACTGTGCCGTTATCCGTCACTATACCGGTCGGGTTATTGACATCACCATGAGCCTGAACGCCGGCAAGCCCTGCGGCGCCTCCACTCTCAGAGAAAGGCTCTGCCAACATAACGCGCAGCTTGCGAGCATGCTCGCTGTCCCACTGGTTGCCGTTATAGGGATCTGTCTCCGACCAGTCGCCGGTGCGAATCTTCGTCACCATCGGGCGCAATGGCTCGGGAAGAGCCAGCACATTAGGATCTGTGGCAAATAGACTGGGATTCATTGATGCATATTTAGGAGTTAGCTCCGTGCAGGCAGCATCAGTAAATATGGCAGCCAAGGCAGTCTCAATGGTATATTTCTTGAAACTGTCCCACGTCTCTCTTTTTTTGGCTATGACCTCGGGTGTATATTCTGAAGCCTCTTCAAAATGCCAGATAGATGCATTCGACGTTACCTGCCAGCCTACGACTACCTTCTGCATGTCCTCATGGGCGTAAGTATAGTCGTTATTCTCGTTGTCGGGCACGAAAGTGCTAAGAGCGGAGAATCCAAAACCGTAAGGTTTTTTATTGAACTGCAGAACGGATGTCTCCTGATCAGGCACATACGAATCACTCAGCGTCCATCCCTGACTTGCCTGACAGGAGCTTGTCACGAGTTTTCCTGTCTCATAGTGACGCAGGGCATAACCCTCTCCGGAGGGATTCGTCTCAACAATCCATACCATCGAGGAATCACTGCCGTCAGTATCTGAACCTACAATTCGGTTCCCATTGGGAGCCATATAATGACCGTAGGAATAATTGCGCAGGCGGTAAGCCTTTCCGGGCTTAATCTCGCTGACACATGATGCCCAGTTCTTTTTCTGTGAGGCAATCATGTCTGAAGTGATGGAAGTCTGATCAACGAGATTCCATCTTGTATTGACAGAATTTGTGTTCCATCCTACGATTTTCCTGCTGTCGTTCTCATGAGCGAAACCGTGAGTTCCCTCATCATCTGTTTTGCCATATCCGTTGAGGGTATGGATAAAGAAAGCATCGCCATCAGGAATGAATGTCAGCACCACCTTGTCCTTATCCGGGGTGATGGTAAACTCCGACTGCCAGGCTGTGGAGCGTTTCCTGGAACTCGTCATATAGTAGCCGGTCTTATAGTTGCGCATATAGAAGCCACCGTCAGGAGCGGCTTCCGCCAGCCATAATTGGGAATCATCGGCTTCATCAATATCCGCAGCGGCGATATCACCGCTTCCGGCAGCCTTCATGGCGTGATTGTAGCCGACATTTACAATACGGTAGAGGTGTCCGTCAATCGGCACATTTCCCCTCGTGGCAGCAGCCTCGCTTCTAACAGCCTTTACAACTGCTCCCACGGCGCAGAGTCCGAAAAAGACGATCAGAAATGTAAAAAATCGTTGTTTCATTAAAAAATAATTATAATGTTTAGGAAGTTAATATCCGCATATCTTTGGTTAGGTATTCCTGTAATTTATCTGTAAAATTAATAATATTTTTTTCATAATACGAATCTTCCTCTTATGCCTGATTTCTATCTGTCAGCATACCAAAATATTACTAATATAAAAATTTTCAATCACTACCAAAGTCTTCTTCTTCCGGATAATCAGAGAATCCCGCTTTATCTTCCTTACGTTTCAACTCTATAAATTGAATTTTATCAAAAGGACTTATTTATTTTGCAGTTGTCAGTTGGCTCTACACAACTTATGTTTCATAAGAATAGCTGACTATTATGAGAATCTTCATCTGCGCGATAGACGCATCCAAGCAGTGATTCACATTGTTCAGTAGGGGAGGATAGGTTGATAAGAGCTTTTTTTTGAGAGAATATTTTTATGTATGGATTTTGATTGCCCTATAAACTGTGGATTGATTTATAGTTGTTTATCTTTTGAATTGTTATGATTGGAATATGATGCTATAGGATTGAGCGGAAAGTTGGGGTAATTTTGCCGGCGAAGTCAAATGGCGACTTCCAAGATAAAATAAATAAACATGAATGCTATTCTAAAAAATATCGGTCGCGCAGCAGCGACCCTCCTGATTGCCTCAACTTCTCTATTCAACAATCCTATTTTCGCTGCAGAGGAAAGGATACCGGAAAATAGGGTGATATATGAAGTGTTTGTCCGGAATTTCTCTCCCGAAGGAAATTTGAAAGGGGTGGAGGCTCAGATTCCCAGACTTAAGGAATTGGGTGTGGATGTGGTGTGGCTCATGCCTATCTATAAACTTGGTGATGTCGGGAAGTGGGGTCCCTATTCAAGTCCTTATGCAATCAAGGATTATACTGCTATCGATCCCGATAATGGCACAGAACAGGATTTGCGTGATCTCGTGAAGACCATTCATGACAATGGCATGGAAATATGGTTCGACTGGGTGGGTAACCATACTGCTATGGATAACAAATGGGTGACTACCAATCCGGAGTTCTACACTCATAAAGATGGTGATTTCGTTCATCCTTTCGGAGGAGCCTGGAAAGATGTCTATGAACTTGACCGCAATAATGAGGCCATGCAGGACGAGATGGTCAAAAGTATGCAATATTGGGTTGACAACTTTGATATTGACGGTTTCCGTTGCGACTATGCTTCCGGCCCGAGTCCGGAATTATGGCGCAAGACCTCCGAGCGTGTGCTGAAAGATGGCAAACGTGTGGCTTGGCTTGCAGAAGACAGCAGCCTCCCTTCACTCGTGCAGAAAGGGTATTTCGATTATGATTATTGCTGGGATTTTCAGGAAAAGGTCCTCAAGAAATTTGCAGCCGAGCCTGATCTCGCCAAACTACGTGCCGCCTGCGACATGCTTGCCAACCAGGGCCTCACGGAAGGGGAGACCAAAGAACCTCTCACTCCCGGTGTGAATCCTTTCGAGGGGAGGTCAAGAATGGTGTATCTTTCTAACCATGACGTGGTGCAGGATCAGGGTGGCACGGAGGATATACTCTATCATAAATACTTGCGTCCTTTGACTGTTCTTCAGTTTACCGTTTACGGTATGCCGCTGATATATAATGGTCAGGAAATTCAATACAAGTCAGGAAAACCGGTTTCAGTAGCGGAGAAGACACCTATCGACTGGAGCAATCCTGACACGTCAATGACCGACCTCATCAAGAAACTCACTAACCTGAAACACACCAGCAAAGCGCTCCGCACAGGTAAACAGGCAGGCTCATTGACCAACCTCTCCACCACAGCAGACGATTCCGTATATGCATATATGCGCAGTTTCGATGGTGAAAACGTGGTTGTTGCTTTAAATTTCAGCGACCAGGAAAAGACATTCAATATTCCGGCGGGACTGCCGGAAGGAAGATATACTGACGTGATGTCAGGGAAAACCTTAGAATTTTCAGAGAAAGTTAATATCACTGTTGCTCCTCTTGACGCAGCGATTTTCGTAGCAGCCGAGTAGGTTTAAGGGGAATATGACATCTCCCTAAACATGTAAGAATTGGAAAAAATGTAAGAATTGAGTTAAGTAGTGTAGTGAAATATGCAAACGCAGCCGCAAAAAAGGAGATGTCTTGCGGTTGCGTTTGTTTTTTTTGTTTTTTATTCATAACTTTACGCTAAATTAGTGAACGTAATTTTTCCTAATGAAGTTGTTTAAACTTTTTCTTTGTCAGGATTTACCCGGATTTCGGAGATGAAAAAACATCCCGAAATATGGCTGAAGACACGGGCAAAGAGGTCTCCAGTTTAAAGAAATTCTTATAAAAGTCAACAAGCCCGTAAAAAGTTTAAACGACATCAATTAAGGCTAACCTATGAAGTTTTAATAACTTCTATAAAATCATAAATATCTTGATGAAATACTCAGACTCAATAAAGACATATCTAATATTGCTCATACTTATATCGGTATTTATCGGTTGTCGTCGGTCAAACGTCGATGACGACTCCTCCCTTCAGACGCTTTATCAGAACCTCGACAGGGAGATTGCGGGGTGTGAGGTCTACGACAATAAAAAAGAGGAGCGTATTGCTGAATTGAGAAGAGGATTCAATGTGGAAAAGGATGCTGCAAAGCAGACAGAGATATTGAAATATCTTGCGTATGAATTCAATAGCTACAATGCGGATTCTGCTCTATATTATGTTGAAAAATGCCTGAAACATCCCTATATACAAGGTAATGAACAAGAGACGCTCAGCCTTATCATTCGTAAGGCTGACATATTCGCGCATGCCGGTCTTTTCCCTGATGCACTCGAGACTCTCGGCAATTTATCCCGCACGGATATTCCTGACAATCTTCTTGAAGATTATTATGCCACGTATTGTGTTATCTATCAATATCTCAGTGAATATACGGCTGAACATGGAAGATCTACGGATTATGAACACATGCGGACGATTTATGCCGATTCCCTGAGACAAGTAACTCGCCCGGGTTCTTTCAACGATTTGATATATGTCATGACTGAAAAGGCAAGGAAAGGGGAGGAGGAGGCTGCCATTTCAGCCTTGAAGAATGAACTTTCCAAATATCAACCGGGAATGAGGGAATATTCCATTCTCGCTTCTACTCTGGCATATATCAATAAAACCGTAGGCAACGATGCGGAATACAAAAGGAATATCACAATGAGTGCTATCTCGGATGTAAAGGGGTCTGTAAAGGAGAATATGTCTTTCAGGGAGATGGCCACCATGATGTTTGAGGATGGGGATGTTGACCACGCCAACTATTATCTGAAGAAAAGCATCGCGGACGCCAATTTCTACTCTGCTTTTATGCGCAACGCACAGTCAAGCAAGATGCTCCCGGTTATTGATGAAGCTTACTCCTCAAGGCAGAAACAGCTCACCTCGCGCCTGCGCACGATGATGTGGTGCAGTATAATCCTGTCTGCCATTCTAATAGTGACGGTCTTTTTTATCCTTAAGCAGTTCAGAAAATTGAGAGAGGCAAACAGAAAGATCCGCCATGCCAACGAAGAGTTGTCGGATTTATCCAATAAACTTAAGGAAAGTGTCAATCAACTTGCGGAGATGAACACCCGTCTCGGAGAGACCAACAATGAGCTTGCCGATAAAAATTCTGAACTTGCCGATAAGAACAGGCTTCTCCTTGAATCTAACAGAACAAAGGAGCAATATGCCGGTCTATTCATGGAATACTGCTCCTCGGCTATCTCTTCTCTATCCTCCTATCAGAAATCTCTCAAGGTTTTGGCCGCACAAGGTGGGAATCGTGCTACCCTCATGAAGAAACTTGATTCATCCGAAATATCCGATGAGATGCTTAAAAGATTCTATGGACTGTATGATGAGGCAATACTCCAGCTTTATCCCGATTTTGTGAAGAAATTCAACACTCTCCTGCTCCCTGAGGAGAGGGTGGCGCTCAAATCCGGTGAGCTTCTGAATACCGAACTACGTCTCTACGCATTGATCAGGATGGGTATTGATGACAGCGCCAAGATTGCCCGATTCCTGCGCTGCTCCATATCCACGGTTTATACCTACAGGTCGAAAATGAAAAAGCGCGCTTTGCGTCCGGAGACGTTCGAAGAGGATGTCAAGGAGATTTCATGATCGGAAAACAGCGTTTTTTACCCTCCGAACCTCTTTGGAAATTATTGATTTCAAGGTCTTATTTATATAATTATATGTCTAATTAATAATTAATTATCTCTTTGATATGTTTTGATTTTGATTTGATGCACTTGATAATAGGAAAAATCTTGCTGAACTTTGCCTTCGGATAATACAGACGGCTGCATCTTCCACACTTCCACAAGAACCATGCCGCCCGTCATGCTGCCTATCATCAAAGTGAAAACTCATCACAATTAAAACATACAATAATGAAAAGAAAACCATGGAATTTTCAGAGGGCGCTTCAGACATTGGTCTGGATGATCGCTCTTCTGGCTGTCCCGGCCGCCTCGGCTCAGACATTAAATGTCTCGGGAAAAGTGACCGATCCCAACGGTGAGGAACTCATCGGAGTTACCGTCTCTGTAAAAGGGATACAGTCAATCGCCACCTCTACTGACGTCGAGGGGCACTACACTCTCAAGGATGTGCCTTCCGATGGCACACTCATCTTCAGTTATGTCGGTTTCGGCACTGTGGAAAAAGCCGTGAAAGGGCAATCTGTTGTAGATGCCGTAATGAAGGAAGATGCTGAAATCCTCGGTGAAGTCGTAGTAGTCGGCTACGGTTCTTTGAGCCGTAAAGAGGTGTCAAGCTCCATCGTTCAGGTAAACCGTGATGATTTCCAGAAAGGCGCTATGAACAACCCTATGGAAATGCTTACCGGTAAGGTTGCGGGTCTCAACGTTTCAACCACGGCAGCTGCTAACCCTAATGGCTCGGCAGATTTGCAGGTGCGTGGTGCGACATCGCTCAGCGCAGGCAATGGTCCTCTTATCGTGATTGACGGTGTCCCCGGAGGCGACATCCGCACAATCGCTCCTCAGGATATCGAATCAATGTCAGTGCTCAAGGATGCGGCGTCCGCTTCAATCTACGGTACACGTGGTGCGAATGGCGTTATCCTTATCACAACCAAGAAAGGCACAGGGGAAGCTGGGCTGCCTGTCGTAACATACGACTCTTATGCAGCAGTGGCTTTTGCCAAAGACAAACCTGAGGTGCTTTCTCCCTACGAATGGCGTCTGGCACGCCGCGGTAACGACTACGGCGCAAGCACTGACTGGTATGACCTCATCACCCGCAAGGCTTCCTATGACACTAACCAATACGTAGGTATCGACGGCTCGCTCCCCAACGGTGGTTACTATACGGCTTCTCTTAACTATAAAAATGCAAACGGCCTTGACATCGTGAGCAAGCGCGAGGAATTCGGCGGACGTGCCGTAGTCTCTGCCAACACATTGGCCAACCATCTCCGCATCACAGCCTCCCTCAATGCCCGCAAGGTAAAGGAGAAATGGGGCGACGACGGAATGTTTGACACTGCTCTCGGAATGAACCCGACAATTCCCGTATTCAATGAAGACGGCTCATACTATCAGCCCACTTCACCTACAGACATCAAGAACCCTGTGCAGCAGCTCAAGGTGAACACCTCTGAAGGTAACCGCACTTATCTTCTCGGCACGACTGACGTCAAATATAACATCTGGAGCAATGAGAAACACAGTGTGAGCACCACTCTCTCTTATTCATACAACTACAATGACCTCAAGAGCGACTACTACACACCGACCACTTCCGGCGAATCTTATTGGGGTGGTTATGCAGGTCGCGCTTCAATGCAATACCAGAAATGGTGGACAAACCGTGTGGAATGGATTGGAAACTATAGCTTCACATCCGACGACCATGAAGTGAAGTTTGTGGGAGGTTACTCCTTCGAACGCAGCAACTGGGAGCAGATGTTCATGCAGAACAACGACTTCACATTCGACAAACCTCTCTGGAACGGTATCGGTTCCGGCTCATGGCTCGGCGATGGAAAAGCTCAGATGTATGGCGGTAAGAGTGAATCTTCTCTCGTAGGTTTCTTCGGCCGTGTCAACTATTCATGGAAGGGGATGATCATGGCGGCTGCCTCAATCCGCCACGAAGGTTCCACTAAATTCGGTACTGACAAGAAATGGGGTTCATTCCCTTCAATATCCGTCGCATGGGAAATGTCGCAGGCTCCCTTCCTTCGTGATTACGTGCAGGTTGTTCAGAGCCTTAAGCCGAGGGTCTCTTATGGTGTGACAGGCCGAAGCGATTTTGATGCCTACAAGTCTCTCGCAACTTATTCTCCCAACGGCACATACTTTATCGACGGGTCATGGGTGACCGGATATCGTCCTTCAAACAACGCTAACCCCGATCTCGGTTGGGAGAAGCTTTCAAGTTTGAATATCGGTGTTGACTTCCAGCTTTTCAACCGTCTTTACGGTTCTATCGAATATTTCGACCGTCGTTCGCAGGATCTCCTCTACAACTATACCGCACCCCAGCCCCCTTACGTTTATCCTGAAATTCTCGTAAATGTCGGCACTACGAAAAACACCGGTATTGAGCTTGCCCTTAATGCTGATGTGGTCATGAACCAACCTGTCACATGGTCTACCGGTATCAACTATTCATATGGCACAACAAAGCTCACCAAGCTTTCGAACTCTGTCTATCAGGCTTCCTATCTTGACCTTTACCAGAAACCGGGTGTCGGCACAAGCGAATATTTCTTCCGTGTGGAGCAGGGTGGAAAGATCGGTCAGTTCTGGGGATATGAATATGCAGGTGTTGATGAAAACCATAATATGCTTGTCTATACAGCTGATGGTGAGAAAATCCCCGCAGCGGCAGCTGACCCTAAAGACAAACGCTATATCGGCGACGGTGCTCCCAAGCATTTCCTCACATGGAACAACACCATCAAATGGAAAAACTTCGATCTCAGCCTTATGTTCAACGGCGCGTTCGGTTACCAGATTTTCAATATGCGCAGATACGGCATGGGTCTTAAAGGTAGCGGTAGCGACAACGTTCTGCGTAGCACATACCTCAAGGATCGTGATGTTTGGTCAGGCGGTGGCGTGATTTCATCATACTTCCTTGAAAACGGCGACTACTTCAAACTTGAGAACGTTACACTGGGCTATACCGTGCCTGTGCAGAACAAACTTATTGACTCTCTGCGTCTTTACATAGCAGCCAAGAACCTCTTCACCCTCACAAGCTATACAGGCACAGATCCTTCGGCTGTCACCTCCACAGGTATCACTCCCGGCATCGATGTCACCTCAGCCTATCCCTCAGCTACTCAGCTGACATTGGGCGTGACGCTGAAATTCCGTTAATCTCTTTCCAGCTCTAAAATCAGACACAATGAAAATCAACAAATATATATCCGGCCTGCTTACCGCGACCGCGCTCGTCATGGGCTCAACGGGTTGTACTGACCTTGACGAGAAAACATTCGACCGTATTGATGCCTCCACCTACTATCAGGATGAGAATAGCGTCAAAGGAGCCGTAGCCTCAATTTATGCCAGTGCTTTCAGCGGTTTCCTTGAATACTTCTGGTATCTCAACGAATTTCCTGCTGACCAGATTGCTTGGCGCACATGGAATGGTGGTGCCTGGGGGTATGACGAGGCGGCTAAGTTTGTCCTCTCATCTCAGACATGGAACTCCGAATCTGTGATTATACGTCAGGCTTGGGAACACGCTTGGGAGACAATCGGTCTTTGCAACACTCTTATCAACGACCTTGAGAAACTTGATCCGAGTGCCCTGAAGATGACTGAAGCCTCACTTAAATCATATATTGCTGAGGTGCGCACAATGCGTGCATGGGCCTACTACAACAATTTCGAACTTTGGGGTGGTGCACTTCCTCTCAATATCTCTGCGGGAAATGAAATCCCGGGTTCCGCCGATCCCGACTTCAACAAGGGTTGTCAGGTAATCTGGAATTTTATCGTTGACGAACTTGACGGTTGTAATGACGACCTCACAGCCGAAGATGGGACAAGCGGCACACGCAACCGCATGAACCAGGGTGTGAACCGTATGCTTAAAATGCGTCTTCTCCTCAACTCTCAGCTCTTCACGGGTGTAGACCGTTTTGATGAATGCGAGACCCTCTGTCAGGAGATAATCAATGGCGATTATGGCACATACTCAATCGCCGGAGACTATCGTCAGATTTACAGCATCAACAACAGCACATGTCCTGAAGTGGTGTTCGCGTTCGCTACCGAGGCCGGACGTCTGACCAACAATAACCGAAACACTCCCTTCCTTCCATACAATTATGACGAGATGTTCGGTTTCTCATGTGACCAAGGAGGTTGGAACTGTACTTGTCTTGTCCCCTCCAAGGATAACACAGGAACACTTGTTCCCAATGCCGGATCAGCCGATCCTAAGAGTTTCCTCTTTGATTATGGCGACAAACTCGGCGCTCCGTTTGACCGTATGAACGATGCCGATATACGTAAACAGCCATTCCAGTGTGATGCACAAGGTGACTGGAAGGGTATCTTTGCAATGGGTCCGCAGTTGAATTACACTACCGGTGAGCCCGTCCTTGCAGATGCCGATCTTCAGGATAAGCCCCTTATTTATGTTGACCAGGTTGGCACATTCCTGAATCTTGGCCGTGACCTTGAACCTGTGATGAGTCCGCGCTGGGGTCAGACCAATTCCGGTTACCGAGTGCTCCGCTATCCGATCTATCCCACATCCACGGGTCTGGATTGGCGTGATGCTGACCAAGTGGAGTTCCGTCTTGCTGAGGTTTACTACACTTTAGCTGAATGCAAGCTCCGCAAGGGTAGCTCAGCAGAGGCCAAGCAGCTCGTCAACAATGTGCGCCAACGCTACTATGCACCTGCGAATGCAAGCGTGATTGAAAATCCGGGTCCGGGCTTCACAGCTTTCGATGCTGACTGGATGCTCAGCGAATGGGGTCTTGAATTTCTTGACGAGGGTCGTCGCCGCCGCACTGACCTGCGCCGCTTCGATAAGTTCACTCAGGGTCAATGGTGGTTCTTCGGTCGCGCCACTGAGACTGACCGCGACCTCCCTGCCAAGCGTGATCGCCGCTACGAATGGTATCCTCTTCCCCAGGTTGCACTTATGGTTAACCCCGGGCTTGTTCAGAATCCTAACTATTAATAATTGAGAGAAATGAAAAAATTCAATATAATCAGTCTTATGCTCCTTATGCTCCTCCCTATGTTGGGAGGATGCTCCAAGGATGAGATAATATTCGACAGCGAACTCCCGCGTTTCGAACTTCGTCCCGGATATGAACTCCTGGAGGTCATTGTGCCGCAAGGGACGCTGGCTACTGACAAAATCTACATTGTCGGCGAGTTTAACGGCGGCGAAGAGAATGCCGTAGGAAATCCTCTCTGGCAGCTTGAGAAGGCTTCCGATACTGACGTGAAATGGGGAATATATCTTGACCCCAAGACATTCGTCAATGGAAAGACTCTTGCCGACGGCTACTACTTCTATTCTGCCGAGCAGGGAGCTGAACGCACTCTGGAGAACACTCCGGTGGTCCACACTGAACATCCGGGACTCGGACAGAGATGCAATGTGATAGCATACCGTTGGGCCGATTATTTCAACAAACCGGTTGATCCGGGTGAAATTGACCATGATGGCTACGTCATTTATGTGGTTGACAATTCAGGATATGACGACCTCGCGCTTTATGCTTGGGGTGACGCTGAGATATTCGGCGGTTGGCCAGGTATAAAGGCTACCGGTAAGGTTGAGAAAGACGGGGTGCTTTATCAATATTTCGACACCGGGGCTGCCAACGAGGGTATGAACGTGAACCTCATCTTCAATGACAACGGCAACGGCAAACAGCTCGGAGACTACAATGTAACCCTCAATCAGGACTTCTATCTTGAACTCACACCCAATGGTGTCAATGAATTCGACCCCTCGAATGTAGTGACTCATGACGGCTACGCCGTGTTTGTCGTTGACAATTCAGGCTGGGATGAACTCTATCTCTATATGTGGGGTGATGTAAACGACCTCAACGGTGGTTGGCCCGGTATGTCTGTCACCGGCACTCAGACCATAAACGGTGTGACCTATAAATATTTTGACCTTGGGGCTGCCAATTGCGACGCAGGTCTTACGGAGCATATCATCCTAAACAACGGCAACGGCAAGCAGATTGACGATGTTGTAGTGTTCGCTCTCGACCGTGATGTCTATATCGAACTCAAGAGCAACAGCGCGACCGAGATTGACCCCGAGACCTATCAACCCGGTGATGTAGATCCGGATCCCGTGCCCGATCCCGTTCCTGAGCAGGACTACAATATCTATGTGCAGAATCTCACGGGATGGTCTGAATTCTACATCTACGCCTGGGGTGATGAGGAATATTTCGGTGGCTGGCCGGGAGCGCAGGCTTCTTCCACAACCGAGATCGACGGAGTGACCTACCTTGTGTTCCCGGTGAAAGGTAAGGGTCAGATTGAGAATCTGATTTTCACGGATAATGCCGGAAATCAATATGATGCAATGCAGGTGACTTTCGACCGTGATTACACCATCATAGCTAATCTTGAATCAGCTGAACTGAAAGCAAACTGAAACAATGAAAGGAATCAATAAAATAACAATGCTTATGGCAGGGGTAGCCGTCGCTCTCGGCGGCTGCACCTCCTATGAAATCGATATGCCGGAGAATCCGGAACAGCCCGTAATAGGAAATGAGGTTTCTACTAATGTAATATATCAGGCCAATCCCCGTTTCTTTGGTGAGAACGATTGCCTTAAAGGTGTCACCGCACAGGTACCTCGTATCTCCGATATGGGATGCGACATACTTTGGGTTATGCCGATTTACACTCAGGGTGAAGTCAACAGCATAGGGTCGCCCTATTGCGTGAAGGATTTCAAAGGAATCAATCCTAAATATGGCACTGAGGCTGATTTCTCCGCTCTCGTGGAGGCCGCTCATGCCAAGGGAATGAAGGTTATCCTTGACTGGGTTGCCAACCATACCGCTTGGGATCATCCTTGGATTACACAGTATCCTGACCGCTATCAGAAAGATGCCGACGGGAATATCGTTTCTCCTTCAGGATGGGCGGATGTGGCGCAGCTCGACTTCAATAACCCTGCTACGGTGGAGGCTATGGAAGACGCTATGACCTATTGGGTGAACCAATTCGGAATCGATGGCTTCCGTTGTGATTATGCTGATGGTGTGCCTCATTCTTTCTGGAGCAAAGTTATAGCTGACCTGCAGGCCTACAATCCCGACATAATCATGCTGGCTGAAACTTCCAACACCGCTTTCTATGAGGATGGTTTCACTATGATTTACGATTGGAATTGCCCGGGAGCAATTTCCGGCGCTTTCAAAGGTGGAAAACCGGCTGACATAGTCAAGGAGGGACGCGAGGCTCTTGCCAACGTCCCGGACGGAAAATCAATCCTGCGATATGTCTTCAACCATGACGTTGCGGCAGAAAACAATGTGGCCACTATGTATGGTTCTTGGGACGCTGTCCCGGCTGCTTACGTGATGGCCGCGATGCTCAATGGCACTCCCATGATATATTCTTCAATGGATGTTGAGAATATGTCCGGCAAGCTTTCCTTCTTTGAATATAAGACCCTTGATTTCTCCGCGTCTCTTGCTCAGGAATATAAGGCTATAAATGATGCTTTCAAGGCTTCCGCTGAGGTGCGTCGCGGTCAGCTTCAGGATTTCTCGAATGGTTCGGTTGCCTGCTTCATGCGTTCCATCCCGGGGCATAATCTGCTCGTGGCTGTCAACACTACAAACAACCCGCAGTCAGTGAAGGCTCCTATTGTAATGGCCGGCGCTTCCGCAACCAATCTTCTTGACAATTCTCAGATTACTGTCCCCGTGACAGTGGAGCTCGAGCCTTACGCCTACACCATCATCATGGAATGATCGGTTCCACCTGCCTATGATGTTGGATTGACAACGAATGCATTTTAACTTGATTTCAATATGATGAAAATCTTGATGTCACTTATTATGTCCACAGCAGCCCTCACAGGGGCGGCTGTGGACATTTCTTCCCCTAACGGAGCCTTGCGTCTGAATGTGGACGTGGATTCTGCCGGCACTCCGGTATATTCGCTCGATTATAAGGGGAAACAATTGGTAGCTCCCGGAAAGCTCGGCCTTAAGGCTGATGAAACAGCTTTTACCGACGGATTCCGTATCGTTGGTGTTGACACCGTGACTGTCGACCGCACTTGGGAACCTGTCTGGGGGGAGTATGACAAAGTGCGCGACCATTTCCGGGAACTCGCTCTTCATCTTGAGGCTGATAAACCGGATAGAAAGCTCACAATACGTTTCCGTGTCTTTGATGATGGACTCGGATTCCGATATGAGCTTCCCGTGCAGGATGGTCCTAACTATCTTACATTGCGCGATGAAATCACAGAGTTTAACTTTACCGGTGACCATAAACTCTATTGCATTCCCGGAGATTATGACACCGACGAATATCTCTGGTCGGAAACTTCCTTCAGCAAACTTCCCGAAGCGTTGGGGAACTACAGACGTCATTCAGAGGCACAACGCACGGGTGGAAACACCATTCAGACTCCTATGCTGATGAAGACGGCCGACCCGGTCTACGTAAATATACATGAGGCTGCTCTTGACGGTTATCCTGCCATGCTCCTCGATGTGGATACGGAGAATAATTCAATGTCGGCTCATCTTGTGCCGGATCGTCTCGGGGTGAGTGCATACCTCCAGATGCCGTTCAACACTCCGTGGCGCACACTTATTGTAAGTGATGATGCCCGCGATATCCTTTCTTCTCAGCTCGTGCTCAACCTGAATGAACCCTGCAAGATAGAGGATACTTCATGGATCAAGCCTATGAAATTTATGGGAGTATGGTGGGAGATGTTCACCGGGAACCAGAAGACCTGGGCTTACTCCGACGATTCTCTTGCCAAACCGGGTGTGACCGACTATTCCAAGCTTAAACCTAACGGGCGACATCCGGCAAACACTGAGAATGTGAAGAAATATATCGATTTCGCTTCTGAGAACGGTATTGACGGTGTCCTTGTCGAGGGATGGAACGAAGGTTGGGAAGATTGGGCAAGTTTCCGCAAGAACCGCCAATTCCTCTTCGATAAGCCTTATCCCGACTTTGATGTGCCTGCATTGCGTGATTATGCCAAGGAGAAGGGGGTCAAGCTTATCATGCATCATGAGACGGCCGCCAACGCCGCTGATTATGAGCTTCAGCTCGACCGTGCTTTCCAGTATATGAAGGATAATAATTATGACGCTGTGAAAACCGGTTATGTAGGGGCAATCATTCCTCGCTCCGAGCATCACACTTCACAATGGATGGTGGACCACGCACGCCATGTCATCGAGCGCGCAGCCGACTATAAGATTATGGTCGATAGCCATGAGGCACCGCGTCCTACAGGCCTTTGCCGCACCTATCCAAACTGGCTTGCCCAGGAGTCTGCCCGTGGCGGTGAGTTTGAATCTATGGGTGGAAATCCTCCATCCCACACTTGCATTCTCCCCTTTACCAGATTGAAAGGTGGCCCGATGGACTACACTCCCGGTCTTTTTGAGACTCGAATGAGCTACTATAACGAAGGTAAGGATTCCCAGGCAGGCACAACGCTGGCTCGTCAGCTGGCACTTTATCTCACCATGCCTTCTCCGATGCAGATGGCATGTGACCTTCCCGAGAATTATCAGCGTTTCCCCGACGCTTTCCAGTTTATCAAGGATGTGCCCGTAGATTGGTCTGACTCCAAATATCTTGAAGCCGAGCCTAACCGCTACATCACGGTAGCACGCCGCGACAAGAACAGCGACAACTGGTTTGTCGGCGCTATCACAGACGAGAATCCTCGCACAGCTACGATAGACCTCTCGTTCCTTCCGAAAGGTGAGAAGTTTGAGGCAACCATCTACGAGGATGCTCCCGGCGCTCATTGGAAAGACAATCCGCAGGCCTATCGCATCCGCAAGGTAGAGGTAGATTCCCGCAAAAAACTTAAGCAGCCTTTGGCTGCCGGAGGGGGCGCAGCGATAATGCTCCGCAAGAAATAAGACCTGAATATTTGATCCTTTAAAAAAGTCATATCATCAAGGCGCCGTCCGCCGAGATGATATGACCTTTTTTATTGGTTTGATATGTCTTTATTATTGAGCGGCCATCCACGAATCAGCTTCTGTGTAGGCGTCGGGTTCTATTTCAAGAGTGAGGATATATTTCCCGGCTCCGGAGGCGAGGGTGGGGTCAGTCACATAAGTAGCGTCGGCCTGCTGCTCCACGAGACGGAGAATCACGAGATTCTGACCATAATTTCCGACAGCTTGAAACAGAGCTTCCGAGTCAGTGCGTGTGCCCATGTCCATTCCCATATCATCCATTTCCTGAAGAAGGGATGTGCAGAATGCACACTGTTCGTAGTTGGCATTGTCTCGCGCACCTTGAGCGTAGGGGAAGAGGAAGAAATATGAGAAATTAGAGATATCTCCATCCGTATTGTCATAAACTGCCACCGCGCTTACCTGAGGCACCATCCCATAATAGCTCACGGCATAACCGTCAGAGGGGTCAAGCCACAGGTTCCCTTCATCCTCCACCGGAGTGATGTCAAGGCTCTTCGCAGTCTGAGCCTTCAATTCATCGCTTGAAAGACGATGATCGGCCACACCAAACACCTTGGTGATGAGATCGTGTGCAGTGACCTTCACCGGAGCCTTTTTCTTCGATATAAGCATTTTCACGACCTTCGCATCAGCTGAGGGTGATTTTTTCTGCGCGAAACCGCTGAAAGATAATATTAACGCCATGAGGGCGAGGGTTGTGAATCTAATATTTGTCTTCATAATCAATGAGGAGCTAAGGTGTTTAAGTCCGGCGTGGAATTGCCCAAGCCGGGGTGTGTTGTGCAATATACCAATATAACAGAAAAATTGGTCAACTGTTCGGATTGCATATGTTAAAAACTCCGTTTAGAATAGTTAAACCTTACCGCGAGAGCGGAAAGGGTGTCGGATGGTTGCAGAGTCCCTGAGATTGAAAGCCGGAAGAAGGGAAAGGCTGCGCTCCAGAGGGATGAAATTTCCCTTCCTGCGGCAGTCGCGATAGTGAACCATTGGATAAGATCATGGCTTCCTTCCAGACGGAGTCTCATATCTTGATGATGAAATTTTCCCCTGACACCAACGGACAGGAGATGTTTAATTCTCTCCGGTGAATCTAATTTCAGCGGTCTGGTGGTGAGTTCAATATTTCCGCCATTTGTAGAGAGGCTTATCTTTTCGCCCGGTTTTGCCCCTGAGGTCGCTGAAATTACCGATACTTTTGTTCCCTCGATTTTAATGCAGTTTCCTTTAGTGTCGGTGAATGTTATGAAGGTCCCGAAGGTGCGCAGGGTGTCTTTGTCAGCAAGTTTATGCCGGCAAATCAACCCGGCCTCGCGGAAAATGCCGTCGTCACTTTCCCGAAGGAGAAAGACCCCCTCGGATGTAAAGAGGTAAGCTGTCGGAGCGGTTGTTGCCACAAGTCCGGAAGCGCGGAAAGCACGGCATACGGCGATGATGCGTCCTATATTCAGAATTTCCAGAAGAGAGTCAGGATAAAGCAGGGAGTCTGGCCTTCCGCTTCTCAAAAGTGCATTGGGGAGTCGACGTGTCCCTGGAAGATATTCTCCCGGATTTTCCGGCTCCTTATTCTCACCGGATAGGGGAGAAATGTAGTATGAACCATTCAGGGAAGGGTGGGGCATAAGAGGGAGTGCCATCCCTTTACCATCGACTGTAAAAGAATAGGCGAGAGCGTCCGGATCGGGGTGAAATATGAAACGGGGAAGGTATCCGCTTTGATTGCAGAATGGGGTCAGGCGATTCAAGGGGAGGGGTTTGGGAGGTGTGATGCTGAGATCGAAGAGAGTGGTGCGCCCTGAAAAAGAGACGGCTCCCGTTGCCTCTATGGAAGAATGATGAAGATAGTCAGGTCTGTAAGGAGTTAAGGGGAACGTTTCAGGAGATGCTCCGCAATTAAAGCTTACATCCGAGAAATTATTTGAGACGTTGAGTCGGGATGAAGGAATGGAGCTGATGAGATGGAATGAGTCAACTGCCGCAATCATGCGGCTTATGGAATCCGAAGCGACCGGCACGGGTTGCCATCCTGCCGGAATAGAGTTTTCCCAAATGGGAAATTCCCCGGCATTCCCCTCGGAGTCTTGATAATGGGAAAAGCCGGAGAAAACCTCACGTCGCAACGAGCGAGGGGTATCTTTGTCGGAGAAGAGAGGGATGGGTTCGGAGATAAAGAGGTCGAGACTTTTTATTTTCTCTTCCCATTGTTGGTCCGGAAGTTGGGTAAGACGGAATTGCAAGGCGCATATGGCAGAAGTTATGGAAAGGGTCATTTCTTCTGCATCCGTTGTGCCTGAGGCTATCGCCACCGGTGCTTGGGAGTTCGGAATCATGAGCACAGGGGGTGTCGGAGAGATATGCAGACCATCGTTCATTCTGAAAGCGGCAACCACAAGAAAGGGGCGAGTGAAGAGATTCCGTCCGGAGGCTTGGCGATATAGCTCAAGGATTGTCTCCAACGCTCCCTTCCCCCAAGCCGAATCGGAGGGGTTGGCGATGGATATTGTTTTTACGGGAAGAGAGTCAGGATGTATGCTCCAGCCGGGAAGAGAGGCACGACGCAGACTGAATTCCACAGCCGGGACCGAGGGGACTTTGAGAGACACATTTGAACTGAAGGCAATCTCCTCGCCACTCTCTGTGTCGGGAATTTCAGAGGCTGAGGTTTCAGCATACGGAGTCGCGACAAGATTGGTGGCGTAGAGGAGTTCGCCGTCTTCACATAAGTAGTCGTCTGCGGAGGAATGGCGCCGGAAGGGGATGATAAAGGTGGAGTTATTTGCCGATGTCATAAACTATTGTTTTTCGGCAAAAGTAATGTGATTCCGCCGCGAGACAACTATAAGGTGGTCTTACTCGGCATTATTCTTGAGCCAGTCTGTGCGTACCTTGTCAGGAAGATGAGTCACCTTGAAATCGGAGAAGGTTGCCTTGAAACCGTTTCCGTCAGGACAGGCCGCGAACATTCCGATCTTAACGGGACGATTGGCTTCCATCCAGGCATTACGCATCATATGATAATCTTTGTCGTCAAAAGAATAGAATATCTCTATTGCGTCCAGCCGGCGTACGGCTTTAATCCATATGTATTCCACAGGATGATCAAGGGCTATTACGCTCCAGTCGGAGGTATGGTGCGTGACGACAGTGCTGAGATTATATTTCCCGTCGACATATTCTATACCGGTTTTGATATAATTCTCATGGTCTAAACGTATCATCATTCCGGCCTGGTCGAAACGCACCTTATAATCCCCTGATATTTTCACTTTGGTCTCAAATTCTCCCCCGTATTCGGAATAATAGAAAGGAGCGTCGTCCACGGTGAAACCATAATGGGAAATACGCCAGTAATCACTTTTGGGTGTGACGACCATTGTCAGTTTCCCTTTTTCGATACTCCAGTCGGATGGTTCGTTAAACCAGTTCATCTTTTCGAGTGTTTGGGCCGACAGAGACTGAAGCGACAGCAGCATAAACGCCATCAAGAATTGTCTGATATTCATTTTCTATTGATTGTTGTAGTTGGTTTAATGACTGTTCCCGGCCATACGTGGAATGTTGCGTATAACCATCGTTTTGATTAACTTTGCAAAGTTAATACATTATTGAATAATGATAAATGGCTAAAAATAACCATTCCGGTGCAGACCATAAGAAGAAGCTTGATCAGCTTCTCGGCATTGATGAGGTTTTTGCTGACGTTTCCATGCTGGAGAATGTCATGGCGTATGCAGAGGGAATCGCTAAATTAGAGAAAGTCCTGGTTGTAGTCAGTGATATGGCCCATAGAAAAAGCTATATTGTCGCTGGCGATTTTGCCGTTCGTCTCGGGCTGAATGATTATAGACAGGAGGATTCAATATGGGAAAACCGCATTCTTTCCCTGATACCGGATGAGGAACTTAATGAAAAGTTTATCAGTGAGCTCAGATTTTTTCACTACTTGAGGCGGCTTCCGAAAAGGAAGCGGCAGGACTATTATCTTGTCTCAAAATTGAGAATGCGTTTTGCGGATGGAACTCTTTATGATGTGCTCCACAAAATGTTTTATGTCTATGACGCTGACAAGGAGACTGTCAGATATGCGGTCTGCATCTATGCCCCTTTGACATTCGGATTCAAGGGTAAAAGTCATGCTGTCGATTCCCTAACCGGGGTTGCGGAAGAACTGACAGCATCAGCCAACGTGTCTATACTCAGCGCCAGGGAAAGGCAAGTTGTGTCTCTGATCGACACGGGCATGAAAAGCAAGGAAATCGCTTCTTTTCTCAACATAAGCATCCATACTGTTAACCGTCATCGGCAGGAGATAATCTCTAAGTTACAGGTAAAAAATTCAACCGAAGCGTGCCGCATCGCAAAATCAATGGAGTTGATTTGAATATTATCCGAAGTCTATTTCAGAAGTAGTGACGGAAAGGTGATGGAGCGGACTGAAACAATCAAATGAAGGGAGCGTTATCCTTAGAGAGACAAATCAAGGATAACGTTTTTTATAATTATGGGAAAAGAATTGCTATGGGGATACATAGACCGCTCCGGACAAACGGTAATAGAACCTCGTTTTCACGATGCATGGGATTTTCATGAAGGTTTAGCAGCAGTAAAGGTGGAGTATCAGCGCGGATATATCGACAGATGCGGTAAATACGTGATAGAGCCTCGCTTTTCGGCGTGTGGTGACTTTTACAGTGGGTTAGCGCCGGTGATGGAAGATGACAAATGGGGGTTTATAAATCATGATGGATTGTATGTCATCGAGCCGATATTTGAAAAGGCCGGTGAATTTCATGACGGACTTGCTTTTGCAAAGACAGATGGGAAATATGGCTATCTCGATCCGTCCGGCTGTTGGGTTATTCCCCCTGCGTATGAAGCTGCAGAGAATTTTGATAATGGTGAGGCCCGGGTCTATTCAGAAGGAAGATGGTTCTATATTGATAGAAATGGGAATATGATTCCCGGGAGAAAAGAGGAGCAGGAAATATCGCCGGAGGTCTGGAGTGAAGGGGTTTCAGTAAGGGTAGAGGGAGCGGCCTGTGGTTATATAGATGAAAAAGGGGAATTTGTGATACCTCCGAAATTCACCCGGGCGGAACCTTTTCATGATGGTCTGGCAAGAGTCTCTGCCGGACGTAATGGCAAATGGGGATTCATAGGAAGAGATGGGAAATATGCATTCAGAGAGAAATTCATTGATGCAGGAGATTTTTTCGAAGATTTGGCTCGGGTGCTCGTGAAGGCAATATAAAAACTCGAAGACTTCCTCGGGTGCGTTAATCTTACGGGAAGCGTGGTAGGTCATATCGTTTGCAAAATTAGCTTATTTCTTTGGAATTACAACATCTTTTGATATTGTTCGGTATTTTCAGGTAAAGCTGTAATAACTATCTCACAATCCAAACTGAGTAATACGTTCCTCGCTCTCGACAGGACTTTCCTTAACTGTACCGATGATCAACTCAACGTCGTATTCGTCAATTTCGCCCAAGTAGTTCCACTCATTGAACTTTTGAGGATAGGCAACCTTCAACCGGACGCAATCAACAAAAGAATCATACCTGAGAAATGGATACTTTGACTGCTTTATGGGCATATGGTACATTTTGAGATGTGCCGGAAGATTCGTGTTTATTTGAGAATTGATTATCACACCACCATAGGCTATACCATTAGAGTCAAAGCCCAGCACTATGAAATATTTGTCTCTTGAAGAGTCACCTGCTTTGGGCTTGATTCCATTTGCCTCAGTCATCGTCATCTCATATACATCTCCAACCTTGACAGTATGAGATGCCAGTCGTGAAAGCTCTTCCTCATTGAGAGCATCAGAAATTTTCATCATTTCAAAGCTGATTCAATTTGCATTTGCTCTTCAATATATTCAAGCATGGCATCATCGGCATTTAGAACTCTTGCCATAGAGACAGGAGAAATGACATTTGTTCCATTAGTGCGACGGTTTGCTTCTTCCCAAGCTTCATCATGTGACTTTCTCATGAGCTGTCCGAAAGTCAACGATTCGTTTTCCTCGATGGACTGTTCTAATGCTTCAATCTCTGACTTGGAAAGATACTTCAAATTTGCTTCTCGTTTAGGAAGAAGAACATTCGGAGCATCTTCCCCGGCAAACTGGATAACCTCGGATAATTCTTCCGAAAGAATCATACGCGGGTGATTTAGTTCCTTAACCGCATCATACAATTGAGTAGGAACCGGACCATATTTCAATGCGCAAAACTCGTCAGGCACAATGCCGCTTCCCCATTTCGCCAGATGCTTCATCTCAGCGAAATATAGAATCTTGAAAGCATGGTAGAAATCAACACCACCAGTCTTGCCAAGTATAAACAGAACTAACTCTGTGAGTTTTTTGCTGTCGTAATTCGTCATGGGCTTATGTCCTTATGCTTATCTAACGCAGAATGCGGAATTGCAGTTTATTTTAGTCTGCAAATATAACAATATTTTTTTTAATCGCCAAATCGCGTAAAAATCTGCAAATCTTATTTTTACCACATACGACGAATATTGCCACTCCAAAAAAAGTGACATTTATGCTGATTTTTTGGAGTGGCTTGCTGTTTATGATTTTAGCTCTTCGTATGAAGTCTATAATCTGAATGGTATTTTGGTAGCAAATTCTATCGATAATCTTCCTAATGGGATATATATCATTCGTCAAGGTAGTGCAGTGAAAAAAATAGCAGTGAGGTAAGCCGGTATATAATGGCCTATGCTGCAATAAGACCGTTTCCCACAATTTTTTGTGGGAAGCGGTCTTGATATAGTTGATTGGTCAACCATATCAAGGGGCGATTTGTTTATAATTTATATTTTAAGAAATGGTTTAAACGATTTAAGTATGTGTCAAAAATTATTGAAATAATTGATAGATGGCACATATGGAATAAAAAGAATCTTGATATATGGAATCTGACAAAATGTTCTCCGGAGCGACAATCAACCGACGTAAGGTTAAAAATAGAATAATCCGCAGTGCTACAAACGATCATCTCGGTAATCCGGATGGGACGGTCAGCGATGCGGAGATTGAAATGTATGATAGCCTTGCTCGAAACGAGGTAGGCACAATAATAACCGGTCATCTCAGTGTGAGCCCTGATTTGAAATATCGTGCTGACGAGATGCAACTTTGTATTGGCGACGACAGTTATCTCCCCGGCCTGAGCCGTATTCCTGCCAAGATTCATGAGTATGATGCTGTTGCGGTTGCTCAGCTTTCCCTCGCCGGACCTAAAGGGATAACTCCCTTCGATTTAAACTCCTTGAGCACAGAACAGATTGAATTGATAAAGGATTGGTTTATAGAGGGTGCTCGTAGAGCGAAGGAGGCAGGTTTTGACGGCGTGCAGATTCATATCGCTCATTGGTATTTTCTTCAGGCGATGGTAAATGTCGACATAAATAAAAGGGTGGATAAGTTCGGGGGAAGTCCGGAAAATTGTATTCGTCTTTCTAAGGAGATTGTTGAGGGTATACGCAAGAAGTGTGGCAATGAGTTCATCATTATGGCCAAAATGAATGCGCATAACACAAATGCTGCGGAGGATGATTATGAGCTTCTGGCTTACTATTGCGGGGTGCTCGAAGATGCCGGGATGGATATGGTGGAAATAAGCGGGGCTGATTTCACAAAAAAAAATCGTACGGATTCCCTTTATTATCTTGAGGCTGTAAAGTATCTCAAAAATGCACTTCCAAATCTTCAGATGTCGCTTGTAGGGGGGATTTATTCCAAGCAAACCATTGACACTGCTTTGGAGACAACTGATTTTGTTTCGCTATCAAGGGCTCTTCTTACCCAACCGGACTTCGTGACAAAACTGCGTGAAGGTGCTATCCTGAAATCAAGATGCCTTCACTGTAACAAGTGTTTCGAAATTTTTTCAAAAAAATATGAACGCTGTGTATTCGGTCCGGTATTACCTCAGCTTGAACATTCGTTTGCCCATGAATAATGATTGTGGTTAATGATTTTCTATATGGATTGATCCTATATGTGGTTAGGTCAACGTATAAAATAGATTCCGCAGAGAAGGTGGAGTCTATTTTATTATATAGCTGTTTTATTATATAGCTGTCCGATCACACTCGGCAGCCATCATCACCACTACGCCCACTCCGAGACTCAGGAATGCTCTGTTTATAATTTCTTTGCTCATAGTATTTATTCGTTTATCAGATAAGGAAATCAATACTTATATATAAGTAGCTACGAACAATTAATGATCATATGTCTGCTACATTCTACGGTAATCTCCGCATCAGCTTTTCAGTCATAATGTCAGTACATTACTCCTTCAAATCCGATGCAGATCTTATCCGTATAATTTCGCATCCATTATGATATTAATTATCCGCAGCTACTTATTTAATTATATCCAATGAGGAATCCACATAAATAATTTTCCCATCACTTAATTTAATTTCCACAAAATCATGGTCTTTCGTGAAGTTCTTCCATTTTTCAGGAAGCAGGTTGGAATAGTCATTGAGATTCATTCCATTAAGGAGAACATAGCCTACAACGGGCTTTGCACTCCCTTTTATTCCATTCACAGAGAAGGCATAATTACATATAGTAGCCAAGACCTGCGCATATCCTACGCAGTGCATCTTCGTCTTTTTACTATCGTCAAATTTCTCACATTTTGTAGAAAACGTCAGCTTTTCCTGAGTCTTTTTATTACAATAAATGACTATATCCCGCTCATTCAATCCTTTTGTATCTTTGGAAATCTCTTGCTTGAATTCTTTGGAAAGCGTTACCGGGACATAGTTTCTGTATCTGATCTTTTTTAGGCTAAGACCATCCGCATAAGAATAAAAGATTGTCAGGACAATCAAAGAAATAATTACAGTAAGTTTTTTCATTAGACATCTTTATTTAGATTGGTGGAGTTGTAGTATGGATTTCATGTAAAAGCATTTCTTGAAGCCGTCTGGAGCATCATCTATCTCCCATGGTCTTGGATAAAGGGTAGCACATCCAAAATGAAGATGAGAGGGGGTATTTTTTGCATTTCCGGTATTGTCGACTGTACCAATCGTACCACCAAGAGCAAATGGATGAGTTTGACAGTAAGAGTTTATTCTTTCTTTTCATAAGTAGATTCTGAAATTTCAGGATTACAGTATTAGATACCGAAGAATCTAAAAAGTAAACGATGTAACGGCAAAAATTTCAGCGTTACATCATTATTTTCTTGACTGATTGAACTTCAATTTCGGATGGGGGCAATAAATAATATGACCTGTTGGTTGAATTTGAAGATTTGTCAAGGTAGTGCAGTGAAAAAAATAGCAGTGAGGTAAGCCGGTATATAATGGCCTATGCTGCAATAAAAAAGGAGGAATCGCCAGACTTTATTCTGACGCTTCCTCCTTTTAATTCAAGTCGGTATGAAAATTATTCGTTGAGAATGGCCGGGGCTACGTAGGTGCGGGTTGCGAGGTTTTTGTCAAACTGATACAGACCTGTACCGTCTTCCCCGATTAGTTTGAGGTTGTCGATGAGGGTACGGACGGTGTCTTCCTCCTCAACCTGTTCGGCCACAAACCAGTTGAGCATCTGGCGTGTCGCATAGTCTTTCTCTTGTTCGGCGAGATAGTAGAGATCGTTGATGCAGTTTGTGACTGTTTCCTCGTGTTTCAAGGTAGCGCCAAATGCAGCCAGAGGTGATTCCCATTCGGAGGGAACTCCCGCGATAGGGGCGAGAAGCACACGGCCACCACGGTTGTTGACATAGTTTATGAAAATCTGGGCATGTGCAAATTCTTCTTTAAACTGCACCCTGAACCAATTTGCAATACCGTTATAGCCTTCAGCCTCGAAATGATTAGCCATTGAAAGATAGAGATAGCCCGACCAAAATTCACGGTTGATCTGGGCATTAATCGCGTCATTGATTGATTTAGTAAGCATATTTCTTGTTTTTAGAATTGTCTCTATTAAGCCAACATATAGCGTGCGATTTTGGTTTTAGATTCCGGGTGGTTTTTATGGATAATGTTGTTGTTTAGCCAGCTTCCCGACCAAAGATGTCATCCTGCTAATATTCTTTAAATACGGCTAAGGGGAGAAAACCTAATAGGGAAGATGGAAAATTTTTAACGAGATTTGTCGTTGAAAAATTTGCTATTCTAATTATAATCACTAATTTTGCAATCTCAACGATTTTTCTCGTTGAGATTGGGTGGGATTTATAAATGAGAATATAAGACAATAATTTCCATAATATGAAGGAAGATAAAAATAAACTGACGGAGAAGGAGGAAGAAACCATGTTTCTGCTTTGGGAGCACGGTCCATGTTCAGTCAAGGATCTTGTGCAGTATTATTCCGCACCTCAGCCGCATGTAAATACGGTGTCAACGTTTGTGAGGTCGCTTGAGGCGAAAGGGTTTGTGGGGCATGAGCAAGGGAAATATGGCGGTTTCAATTATTATGCCCTCCGTTCGAAAACGGAATATCAGCGTAAGGCTCTCGGAAAATTAGTGAGCAGATGTTTCGGAAATTGTTTCTCATTGGTTTCTCAGCTTGTAAAGGATGAAAAGATAGATGCAGAGCAGCTTAGGGAGTTGCTTGATATGGTGGAACACAAGAAACATGATTGACCTCATGACAGAACTATTTCAATTATCGCTGGTTATTTCAATCCCGGTGTTTCTCTTATGGCTCCTCTATAGGGTAGCTCTCTCCAAAGAAAGGAGGTTCGTGGAAAACAGAGCCACCTTGATGTTCGTTTATCTTGCCAGTCTTGTGGTAGGGTTGGTTTTGTCACTTAATTCAGTGAGGATTATTTATCTTTCACAGTCCGATTTAGTAGGAAAGACGGAATCCGCTGCTTCCCTTTTTTCTCCCGTGTTATACAAACTGTCTGTTGGATGGGGAGTGGGAGTGATCGTGTGTCTGTTGTTGACCTCAGCGGAGATTATCCGGATATTATCCTTGTGCAGGAAGGCTGAGAGGAGGAGTTATAACGGGAAGGAAATATATGTGACGAACAACGGACTTTCGCCATTCAGTTTCGGCAGCCTCATAATGATGAGCGAGGCGGATTTCAAAGAGAATCCGGAAATAATCATGCTTCATGAGAATGCACATATCCGCTATTTCCACATATTCGATCTCTTGCTTGCGCAATGTTTCGTCATATTTTGCTGGTATAATCCCGCGGTATGGTTCCTTAAAAATGAACTCAAGGCCGTGCATGAATATCAAGCGGATGATTATGTGCTGCGTAGTGGATGTGATGCAAAGGGATATCAGCGCTTTCTGCTCACAAAGGCAGTCTGCCGGAGAGATGTCTCGTTGATCAATGGATTGGGATATATTCAGATAAGGAGACGAATATCCATGATGAATTCCCCTGTCTCTTCGCATGGCAGATTGCGTTATCTTATTCCCGTGGTCGGAGTCGTGATATCTATAGTTTTATTATCTCTCTCCCCGGTGAAACATGTCATCAGCCATATCAGGATGGAGAAAGTATCAGCTCCAGCAACGCCTGCCACCCTTGATGATATGCATATTTACGTGAATGGTTCTGAAATAGACAAATCCGCTCTCAATAATATCCCTCCCGCTGAGATAAGGGAGATGACAGTTAATAAGAAGGACAACCGGATTGAGATTGAACTAAAGGATGAATGACATGAAACAAGGAATCCTTCCTATACTTTTGCTCTTTTCTATATCAGCCGACGCGTTAGCCGACGTAACGGTGTGTGGTAAGGTCGTCGACGCGTCGAACGACCGGGCATTATCGCGCGCATCAATCATACTGAAGGGGGGCGATGGAAAAATCAAGAAGTTTTCCACTTCCGGCTCAGACGGAAAATTTTCAATGTCAGTGCCTTCGGTGAATGGCTGCACTCTTGAAGTGTCGGTGATGGGATTTGCCAGGCGCATCTTTCAGACAGATACTCTCACATTTCCTATTACGGTATATATGGAGCCGGGTCAGACTCTGCTTAAGGAGGTAACAGTGAAGGCAGAACGGATTCGGGAGCAGGGAGACACTATAACTTACAGTGTCGGAAGTTTCGCACAGACTCAGGATCGCTCCATTGGCGATGTGCTGAAACGAATGCCGGGAATAGATGTTGCCGACAATGGAAAAATCCAATATCAGGGAGAGGATATCAACAAGTTCTACATAGAAGGTTCCGACCTGCTCGGTGGCAAATACGGCATTGCCACCAACGGCATCAGCCATGAGGATGTGGGGGCAGTGGAGGTGATGGAGAACCATCAGCCTATGCAAGTGCTGTCGGGCATATCTTTCTCCGACAAGGCGGCTATCAACCTCAAACTGAAAAACAAGGCAAAGGCAACCTGGAGCTTCCACGGCGATGCCGGAGGTGGCTACTCTTGGCAGCCTGACGGCGCGATATGGGACGGCGAACTGTTTGCAATGGCTGTTATGCCTAACTTTCAGAACATAACCACATTCAAAACCAACAACATCGGCGAAGACCTGTCAGCGCAGGCTACGGACTTTTTCGCCTCACGCCGAGGAACCGACCTGAGCCGATATGTCAGTGTGTCGCTCCCCGGCGTTCCCGGACTCAGCCGGAAACGCACGCTGTTCAACCGCTCGGCACTTGTTTCTACCAACGCCCTGTGGAAACTCGGGCATGGCGAGTTCAAGGCTCAGATTGATTACTCTTTCAACCGCGTCACGGCAGAGGCGGCAAATGTAACGACATACTTTCTCAATGAAGGCAACCGTGTCGTTACCGAGAACCGCAGCGGTGTTGACCGCTCACATTCGCTGTCCGGCAAATTTATCTATGAGCTGAACCAAAAGACTGCGTTCATCAACAACACGCTGAAAACTAACATAGACTGGGATGATGTGCGCCTCGGCGTCACAGGCTCTTTGCCAAACGACCAGACTGCATCGCTTCCTGACTACTATGTAGATAATGATTTCAAAATTATCAAGCGTTTCAATGGCAAGCATCTCGTAACATTCATAAGCAAGAATGAATGGGAGTCACTTCCGCAGACGCTATCTGTGTCGATGAATGAGGCGCTTATGCGTCAGCAGGTCAAAGACCATGCTTTCTATACCAACGAGAGCGCGGCTTATGCCTTTTCTGTCAAAGGAATAACAATCAGTCTTGAAGGAGGCGTAAAAGGATATTTCCGTTCTCTTACCACGGAATTGCCCGATATGCCGGAGGAAATACCGGGAGAGACAACGAACGTATTGAACACAAACTATTTCACGGTATATGCCACCCCAAAATTAGAGTATTGGGTAAAACGAGTGAATTTCTCGCTCAATGCTCCGGTCAGCTTTGCTCACTATACTTTCGACAAGGCTCTCGCAAACCGCAGCGAGGTCTATTTCTCGCCGTCACTGAACATGAACTGGAAGCCCAACAACCGCTTTGAGATGGGATTGCGTGGGGGTGCCGGTCGGTCTCCGATGGATTTGAACCTCATACAACCCGGCTATGTGATGACAAACTATCGCTCGTTTCGTCGGGGCGTGGATGATTTCTACAATTCCACTTCGCAGAACGTGTCTGCCAATATATCTTACAAGCACACCCGGCGCGGACTGTTCGCCAATGCTTTCGTGATGCAGTCTTGGAGCCACAATCCCTATACAATGGCGCAGCAGCTTTACGGCGACTATGTGGTCTATTCCTACACGTCGGCAAAAAGCGACGGACAGATGTTTATTGCAAGCGGCAACATCGGAAAGACTCTTGATTTCATGCGAGGTAGCGCAAACATCAACGGCTCGTTCAACCGTAATGAATCTCACCTGATTTCAGAGAATACCAACGTCAATTCTGTCGGTACATCGTGGTCAGTCGGAGCAAAAATCAACGGTGCGCCGCTGCGCTGGTTAAGTTTCGACTACCGTTTCTCCTGGGCTTCGACTCGCCTTGCAATGAACGGCACAAACGCCTCATGGCTGGGTAAGATGGAGAATGAGGTGTTGCTCAATATAATGCCACATAAGAAATGGGAGTGGCATATCAGTGGAGAACATTACCGAAACGAACTTACATCCAACCAATTCAAAAACGTATTCTTACTCGACACGAAGGTAATATACAAACTCAACAAGCGATTGGAACTCTCCGGCTCGTTGAGCAATATCTTCAATCAACGAACATACAACTACACAACATACAATCAGCTCACCTCCTTCGAGAGTCAACGCTGGCTCCGGGGTCGCGAGCTACTAATCTCAATATCCCTCAAAAAATGAAGAGACTAATCACATCAATCATCATGTGCTTTGTGGCGATAGCTGCAATAGCTCAGAACAAGGCAGACATAGAGGTGAGTTATTCTGAAATCTCCTTCTATGAAAACGGAGTAGAGAGGGGCAACAAATATCATCTTCTTGCAAATGCGGGACAGTCAAAATTCTTTAATCCCCGGTCTGAGGAGATTGACTCGTTGACATCAACTCCCGAAGGGCTTTCCAACTTCAAAAAAAACCAGGAGGCAGCGTTGCATGCCATGATAGCGCAAGGCGGTATAGACGTAAATAAACTGCCTCGTAAAAAAGAGACTTTATATGTCTTGAAGTCAGCTGTAGATTCCACTATCACTGTCTATGATGTGATAGGCACTGATGAGCCTGTGTATTACACAGAACCCTACTCGGAAATGGTTTGGAAAATCGGCGACAACACCAAGACCATACTCGGCTACGAGTGTATACAAGCCGATACAGATTATCATGGCCGTCACTGGACTGCATGGTTCACTCCCGAGATTCCGATTCAGGATGGGCCATGGAAATTCCACGGGCTTCCCGGACTGATTCTTGAGGCCATGACCGGCGAAGGCAGAATTGGTTACATAGCAGACGGAATTGAGAATTCTGACAAGGGAATAAGTGGTATATATGGAGCAGATACGTATGAGAAACGAGACCGAAAGGCGATACTACGGGCAATGAGAGCCATGCGCGACAATCCTATGGGCCATCTTAACGCCAAGGGAATTAAAGTGAAAATTTCACCCGAAACCTTATCAAAGGTATCAAAGGGCGGAGATTTTATAGAAACGGATTATCGTTAATTTAATTGTCATGAGATTATTGACTCGGATTATATCAGCTGCACTTGCAACAGCCTTTTCAGCTGCGGGCAGCGCAAAGGAGCCGGCAGTCATTTCAGAAATTGAAATGGTTGATGTAAAAGGTGGCACTTTCACTATGGGGCTTGATGAAAGCGAAGCTGAACACCTGTTTGAGACCCCTAAGCATGAGGTGACACTGTCCGACTTCCGTATCGGTAAATATGAAGTTACACAAGATTTGTGGGAGGCCGTCATGGGTGACAATCCAAGCATATCCAAAGGAGATAAATTACCGGTAGAAAATATCTCATGGAATGATATACAGCTGTTCATAAAGAAACTCAACAAGCTGACAGGGAAAAAATATCGTCTGCCGACCGAAGCCGAATGGGAATATGCTGCAAGAGGAGGAACTCTATCTGAGGGATATGCTTTTATCGGAGGTAATGAAATAGATACGACAGCGTGGCATTTTCATAATGCTGATAAGCATACACATCAAGTCGGGTTGTTGAATCCCAATGAACTTGGCATATATGATATGGGCGGCAATGTATCCGAATGGGTGCAAGACTGGTACGGTCATTACTCAGAGAAACCGCAGAAGAATCCAAAAGGAGCAAATAAATCCGAAACCGGAAAGATACTGCGTGGTGGAGGTTTCGGGAATCTGCCGGAATATAATAAACCAGGATGCCGGTTTGTAAGCAATCCGAATTTCAAATCTCAATATATAGGTTTTAGATTGGCAGAATGATGTAATCGATAATTTTGCATCCTCAAAAAAGGAAAAGTTGAAAAACCGGAAAATGGAAAAATTCAATAACCGGTTCACTCATACTTGGACATAAAAAAGCGTATGTAATTTTAGGATTGCAAACTAAAATTAACCAACGCCTATGGAAGAGCATGACAAACTATCAAAACTCACCATGCTATCCAATAAGATTATTAATTTTGAACTGGTGATTGCATTTTACCAAAATTTTGTAGTTTAAAATTTGCTTATTACAGAATATGAAGAGACTAATCACATCAATCATCATGTGCTTTGTGGCGATAGCTGCAATAGCTCAGAACAAGGCAGACATCATTGTCAGCTATGAATTATCGTATCCGACAAAACAGGGTAAAATCAACAGTGGCAAAATGTCGCTTTTGGCATCAACGACCGAGGCCAAATATTTCAACGACCTCAGCCTATGGGTGGATTCATTAAAGTCTACACCGGAGGGGAAGGCACAATACCTGGAAATAATTAAAAAGTCGTGTATGACTGTAGGCCCGGACGGATCTTTAACACTCGACATGAGAAAAGGTCCGACAAAACCGACTAACAGCTATGTTTTCACAGACTTGACGAAAGACTGCCTGACTCATTACAACAGATTTGGGGAGGATTACGGATATTATACGGAGCCTCTTGCTGAAATGCAATGGACGATTGAGGAGGATTCCACCGCAACCGTTCTCGGCTATGAGTGCATAATGGCTGAGAGCGACTACCACGGCCGCCACTGGAAAGTATGGTTCACGCCCGAAATCCCAATGCCGTTCGGCCCGTGGAAACTTCACGGATTGCCCGGACTTATTCTCAAAGCTGAAGCCAACGGCGGATTCTCATTCAATGCCACCGGACTCGAAAGCACGGACCGCATTATGTCTCCGATGTATATGCAAGCCGACTACTCTAAGGTTGACCGCAAAGAAGCGTTGAAGAATGCTGAATATTTTGTCAACAATCAGGAGAGTATTCTGAACGCACAGGGACAGAATGTAAAAATCTACTCCACCGATGATGAAGGCAACCGAATCGAGACTCCGAAATATGACGGTCTGAAACACAACATCGAACCGGATTACAAAATGAAATGAATTTTTAGTTATTGAGGAAAAATAGGAAAGACGATTATAGGGTTATAATTTTTAATTGTTAAATTTGCAGTGATAGTTGACGCTCTGAACGGATGTCAACTATCATTCTTTTAGTATTTAACGAGATTGATCAACGATTATGGTTTACGATAAGATACAGAAAGGGTTGGGACGTGTTTCCTCCTCTTTGGCCTCGCTGGTGAAGGTGGCTCTTCTTTCGAAGGGTGTTTCAGTGCGCCATTCTCAGCCGGAAGGAAGCTCGATTGTGATTATGGGCAACGGACCTTCCCTTCGTTCTACAATTGACAACGAGCGGGAATGGCTTGAAAGCAATGAGCTGATGGCCGTCAATTTCTTCGCCAATACTCCTGATTTTCCCAAACTTCGTCCGCGTTATTATGTCTTGGCAGACGGAGTGTTCTTCAATGCTACCTCCCATCCGAATGTTGTAGCTCTGTGGGAGAATCTGAAGAAAGTCAGTTGGGAGATGACCCTGTTCGTCCCTGTCCGTTCCCTTCATCTCGTGAAGGCTTTGGCTATGGGGAACGACAACCTTCGTTTCTCCACTTTCAATCTTACTCCGGTAGAAGGGTTCAAAGGTTTGTCTCATCTTCTGTATAGGACCGGGTTGGGTATGCCACGCCCTCGCAATGTCATGATTCCGGCAATCATGTCGGCTATCCGCGAGGGTTTCCCCAAGATTTATCTTTGCGGGGCCGACCATACCTGGACCCAAACTCTTAGTGTGGACGATGAAAATTTTGTGGTGAGCATACAGCCTCATTTCTATGAAGACAACGAAAAAGAGAAGGAGAGAGTGCGTGAGGCCTACCAAGGGCTTCACCTTCACGAAGTGCTTGGCAGCATGACGGTGGCTTTCCGCAGTTACTGGCTTCTACGAGAATACGCCGATTCCCTGGGTGTGAAGATTATCAACGCTACTCCAGGGTCAATGATTGATGCTTTCCCTCGCCGTTGAGGTTATTCCTCCGGTGTTTCGGGATTGGCATAGGCTCCCAAAGTGGGAGCTCCGTTGGCGAGACGGTCTGCACCGTCCATATCTATGAGGCATTCCGTGGTGATGAAATCGGGATTCCCGGCTCCGATGGCAGGGGAATCCGGCTGAACGTGATAGTTGAAATAGTAGTCTGTGCGGATTGTCAGGAAGAGCGGGTCTTCGTTCCATATGCAGTTGACAAACCAATTGTCGTTCTCCCCATCAGCTTTCAGGAGCACATTCCTCAGATATACATCCGAACCTTCCAGGTCTCCCTCGTTTAACGGGGTGCCCAAGCCCCAGATAATGCCGTTTTCAAACGAAGCTTTCATCAGGGGATGAGAGTTGTCGGCGGTGTGTTCGGGAAGACAGTGATATAGTGAAAGATTGGCTTCACTCGGGATGGCGAAAAGGTAATTGTTGGCGATGGTGTTCTGCACAAACTTATGTTCCCCACCGGTCAGGCTGACCACAGCCCCTCCGGCTTCGGAAAAGCAGCAGCCATAGGCATCCACTTTCGCATATTTCGATTCCAGGACGGTGGTGCGGGAGTTATGAAGCCAACTGTTTGTCAATATCAGTTTACTGCGTGAAAGGTCGCCGCAGGAATCCACACGCAGACCTTCCTCCGTGGAACGCATGTCCACACACTCCATACGATTGCCAAATGAATTGGCGCCGATTGAAATCCCTTTCCATTGTCCGGCCATGATGTCGTATGCCACGTCGGGAAGAACATTGTCAAGCCGGTCGCCACGGAAATCAATCTTCATGTCAGGGGTGCCCACAGCCTCCAGCCGCCCTTCCACACGCATATCGGCTCCATCATGAAAAAGGAGCCGGGTGCCGGGGTCAAGGGTGAGGGTCGCTCCCTCGGCTACGGTCAGCGAGCCGAAAACGACATAAGGCTGCTCGGCCGAAAAGCGGGTGTCTGAGTCTATTGTGACATCTTTCAGTCGGGTGACATTTACAGCCGTCGCCTCCACCTCCACAGAGGAGACACTGCCGTTGACGGTAAACTCCAGATAATCGGTCACTGTGCGTGGCGCAGGAGAATCATCGGGAGCCACTCTGCACGCCAGAAAAAGATAGATGGAGTCGTTGCCGTTTATCTCCACATCATGGAAAACATCGCCGCTTACCCCGTCTACATTCACTGAAAAAGGGGAGTCTGGAGCAAGAAACCTGATGGAGGATATACGAATGCCCTTCTTGTTATGATTGGCCACCACAAGACGCGCCGTAGGCGACACATCTCCTGTGAAGACTGTGCCGAAATCAACCGTCGGAGTGGAAAAAGAGATTTGTGCGTCAGGCGCATCCGTGAAGTCGTCACTGATGCATGAAGGAAAGAATAATCCAAAAAGGAGCGTGCACGTCAATAAAACCGCATACTTTACGTTCATATAATATAGAACGTCGTCCTCCCCCTGATATTGAACCGAAACAGGATATTTTCGGAGAAAAGACGGAGGGAAGCGCTTTGTGAAAGGCGTGACTTCAATGCCCAAAATCCATATTCATCTGAATCCGTCAATGAAATATATGCTCGTAGCCGGCGAGGCATCCGGCGATCTTCATGCCTCCAACCTTATTACCTCTCTGAGAAAACTCGACCCGGACGCGGAGTTCCGCTTTTTTGGCGGCGACCTTATGGCTAAGGCTGCCCGCGTGAATCCTGTCGTGCATTACGACCAGATGAACGTGATGGGATTTTCTGAAGTGTTCCGCAAGTTGCCCCGCCTCATGCGTCATCTGAAGACGGCTAAACAGGTGATTGATGAATTCAGGCCTGATGTCCTCATTCTTGTGGATTATCCGAGCTTCAATCTGAAGCTCGCCAAATATGCCCACGATAAAGGGATAAAAGTGGATTATTTCATCTCCCCGAAGGTATGGGCCTGGAAGGAATATAGAGTCAAGAAGATAAAGAAATGGGTAGACCATCTTTATTCAATACTTCCTTTTGAGGTGGATTTCTATAAAGACCGCGGCTATACGGTGAAATACGTCGGAAATCCCTCTGTGCAGGAAATAGATTATGCCTTGGGTCACCTTCCTCCCAGAAAGCATTTTGTGGAGCGTCAGGGATTCGCTGACCGTGAGAAACCGATTATCGCTCTTCTCCCCGGCTCCCGTAAAGGGGAGATTCGCAACAATCTTCCTCTTATGATAGAGGCCGCAAAGAGATTCCCTGAGTTTCAATATGCGGTCGCTGCTGCTCCGGCTATCCCTGAGAAGTTCTATCGTGAAGTGGCTCAGGATCCGGGATTGCAGGTGGTTTTCGGCGCTACCCCCACTTTGGTGAAATATTCTCAGGCCGCGATCGTGACTTCCGGCACCGCTACTTTGGAGACTGCCCTCATAGGCACACCACAGGTGGTATGTTATCGTGCCAACGGAAAGCGTCTGTCTTATATGATTATGGAGAAGCTCCTGAAGGTGAAATATGTCTCTCTTCCAAATCTCATAGTCAGAAACAGCATAGTGCCGGAACTCCTGGTGCATCTCTGCACAGTCGATGCCATAGCCCGTGAACTCAAACCTCTGCTGATGAAGTCGCCGCGCCGGGATGACCAGCTCGCCGGTTATCGCACAATGCGGCGCCGGCTCGGTAATATCGTGGCCAGCGACTATGCAGCCGAGCTTATTACGGATCATCTCAAAGGGGACTCCTGAATTGCAAATCCAATAGAGTCTCAGACAAAAAATAGGGTTATAAGGTGTGTGAGGTGATACCTCAACTCCTTATAACCCTAAAATATTATCGGGCCGGAGGCCTCGTGTGTTTTCCTGTCGGACGTTTACTTCATCTTGACGGTCAACGGGGTGTTGGCGTAGGGGAAGCGGACATAAAGCGTGCGTGTGGCCTCGTCATAGCTCCAGCCATACTGGCGTATCATCTTGACGCTCATCATCTCAGGCATATCTGTGCCGTCTGAGAGTGTCACTTCCTTAGGCTTGGCCACATCCATCACCTGCATGGTCAGCATCCTGACAGCGGGCATATCTTCGTATTTACCCTCGCTCTTAATTGAGATTTCAGTCTCGTTCCCTTTCACTTCCCCTGTGAACTGAGTGAGCTGATATGCTTTGTCAGCTATGGAAGTGGGGGAGATGCGGTTGTCGTCATAGAGAGTGTAGCTTGTCTTTTCCCCACTCTTTCCGGGATAGTAGCGAATGGTGAGCACTCCGGGATTATACTGGGTGACATTCTCTATCGGCATTTCAAACTGAGGAACGAACGATCCCGCCTTTACAAAGAGGGGGAGAATATCAATAGGAGCGGGCACGGTCGCCTCCGTACCTCCCTGATAACGCTCCTTGGCATCATACCAGCTGATCCATTCTCCTGCCGGGAAGAGAACCTTGCGCGAAACCGCTCCCTGCTCCATTACGGGAGCCACAAGCACCTCGCTCCCCCAGAAATACTCGTCATCAACACGCGCATATTTCTCGCCGGGATTTGAGCCGTCGAAGTTGAGCGGACGCACCAGCGGATAACCCTTTGTAGAGTTTTCGAACGCCAGGGTATAGTTGTAGGGGAGCCATTCATATCGCATATTTATGAATTTCTTCAGAATCTCCTCGCTCTCCGGATAATGGTAGGGCTCTGCTTGATATGTGGCGTGTGTACGCATAACGGGTGTGAAAGCACCCATAGCGACCCAACGGAGATAAAGCTCCTCGTCACGCGGATTCTTGGGGTCTACGGCAAAACCGCCAAGGTCGGAGCTCATATAGCCGAGGCCGGAAAGACCTGACGAAAGCATGAGATTGACCTGAGGTCTGTAGCCGCCCCAGGAGCGAGACACGTCTGTGGTCCAGGGGAAAACGCTGTAACGCTGAAGTCCGGCTGTCCCGCCGCGCATCATAAGGAGAGGACGCATATCGGGATAATCCTTACGCAGACCTTCGTAGATGAGGCGGCTCCACTCATTGCCATATACGTTATGATACTGAGGTGCGGTTTCTCCGTTGGCATGAACGATTGAACGGGGATGAACCTCAGGCTCTCCAAGGTCGCCCCACCAGCCGGCAATGCCGTCGGCGGTAAGGTCTTTCAGGCGATTCCAGAGCCATTCCCTTGTTTCGGGATTGCTGACGTCTATCATTCCGGCGTCACCGACCCATGTGGTCACGTCGTGAGTGTTTCCTGCTGAATCTTTAGCCAGCATTCCGCGCTCCGAGAGATAGTTGTAGTTGTCTATCGCTCCGATCTTGTTCATGTAAGGCTGGGAGATGGTCACGGTGTTGACGCCACGAGCCTTCAGGTCAGCGAGCATCTTCTTATGGTCAGGCCATTGCTCTTTGTTCCATTCCAGACGACCCATATCCGTCTCCTTGCCATACCAATAGAGGTCGAGCACGATACCGTCGACCGGGAATCCGGCATTCTTCAGGGAGTCGATGGCTCCGACAGTCTCTTTTTCATTGTGGTAGCCATATTTGGAAGTGATGTAGCCGAGGCTCCATACGGGAGGAAGATCCTGACGTCCGGTCAGAAGTGTGTATCCCTCGGTGGCTCCGGCGAGTGTGCCGTTTCCGTTGATGAAATAGTATGACAGAGGTTTGGGGGTGTCGGAGGTATAGGTCACGGTGTCGCCGAGCACGAGCAAAGCCTCGTTGTAATCATCGAACAGGACGCCATACCCCTTGTCGGAGACATAGTAGGGGGCGGAGATACCCATCTGTGAGATGCGCGGGTCGCCTGCGGTATATCCGTAGTTCTGGCGGTTATACATTGTGAGGGAGTCGCCGTTGAGCACGGGGGAATGCCCTCTCTCTCCTCCGCCATAGATAAATTCACCCTCCATTCCGGCGAGAGTCACGGTCTTGACCCCGTTGGAGTTGTCGACACCCTCCACTTCAGAGAGGATGAGGTTGCCGGCCGGGTCAAGGAAGGTCACCTTTCCGGTGGAGTGGTCTATGCGGGCGGTTGTCGTGGGGGTAGACACATAAGTGGCATCCTTCTCCACTTTTGTTGTGGTCACAACCTCCTGAGGCTTCAGTATAGCCGATTGTGAGTGTGTGCATTTCTGCTCCGCACCCGCCGGGCGGTTAGTGACGCGGAAGATGTCGGAGGTGAGTGGCAACACGTTGACCACCCCTTTCGAAGTCTTCACATCGACACCCTTCCCTTTGTCGCACCCCGCGCAGACGTTATGCTGTGCGACACTTACGGTCGAAGACAGGAGGAGGACGCTCAGCGCCACTCCTGTCAATATTATATTCTTATTCACTTTGTGTTCGGTGTTTTTAGGTTATCGGGAATCAATCGTTGAATTCGAGGTCGCCGTCTACGATTACGTGCCAGGGGAGACCTGATTCAGCAAGCTTCTCCAGGAAAGGATCCGGATTGAACTCCTCTACATTGTGGACACCCGGCATTACCCATTTTCCTGTCAGGAACATATAGGCGCCTACCATAGCGGGAACGCCTGTGGTGTAGCTGACTGCCTGTGCACCTGTTTCCTTGTAAGCCTCTTCGTGAGAGCAGTTGTTGTAGATGTAGTAGGTAGATTCCTTACCCTCTTTGTCAAGACCTGAGATGCGGCAGCCAATGGAGGTCTCGCCGGTATAGTTCTCTCCGAGAGAACCGGGGTCGGGGAGGACAGCTTTCAGGAACTGGATAGGGATAATCTCGCGTCCCTCATACATGACCGGGTCAATGCGGGCCATGCCTATATCCTGAATCACACGAAGATGTGTGAGATACTCCTGTCCGAAGGTCATCCAGAAGCGCGCGCGTCGCAGGGTAGGATAGTTGAGCACGAGACTCTCAAGCTCCTCATGGTAGAGAAGATAAGACTCCCTCTCCCCGATATTGGGATAGTTCAGCGGGCGATGCACGGCGAGATTCTCTGTCTCGACCCATTTCCCGTCTTCCCAGTATTTACCTTTCTGAGTGATTTCGCGGATGTTGATTTCCGGATTGAAGTTGGTCGCGAACGCTTTGCCATGGTTGCCGGCGTTGCAATCCACGATGTCGAGATAGCGCATCTCCGAGAAATGGTGTTTTGCGGCATAGGCCACGAAGACAGCCGACACACCCGGGTCGAACCCACACCCGAGAATAGCGGTCAGGCCTGCTTTCTCGAAGCGCTCGCGGTATGCCCACTGCCAGCTGTATTCGAAATGAGCCTCATCCTCCGGCTCATAGTTGGCGGTGTCGAGATAATTTACGCCACACTGCAGGCAAGCCTCCATGATTGTGAGGTCTTGATAGGGGAGCGCGACATTGATGCAGATGTCCGGCTTATGGCGGCGGAACAGTTCGCATAATTCCTCCACGGAGTTGGCGTCCACACGGTCAGTCGTGATATTCGGAGCCCCGATGCGCGCGGCGAGGCGGTCACATTTCTCTTTGGTGCGTGAGGCGATTACAATCTCACTGAAGACATCCGGGTTCTGTGCGCACTTGGCAGCCACCACGGTGCCGACGCCTCCGGCGCCGATAATCAATACTTTTCCCATTATGAATATTTTGCTTGTAATTTTGAGTTATAATCTATCCGGCTGTCCGGACGGGCAACCTTTTGATGTGCAAAAATAATAAAAAAAGTTGAAAAGCATATCTCTCATTTAGTAATATTGGCAGAAGACGACTCTATTTAACTTAGATTTAAAGAAAAAGTATTAAATTTGCAGTCGCGGTTTAACACCGCGTCAAGGAATCATGGAAATCACTTTCACTCAAGAAGAGCTTCCGCAAGCGGCGCGTGCGTTTGTGGAGGGTATAGGAAACCGACGTCTGTTTGCCCTGCGAGGGCCGATGGGCGCCGGGAAAACCACGCTCATTGCCGAGATATGTCGTGTCTTAGGTGTGGCCGACGACACGGGGAGTCCCACATTCAGCATCGTCAACGAATATGTCACTCCTGAAGGAAATCCCGTCTATCACTTCGATTTCTACCGTATCGATTCCCCTCAGGATGCCCTCGACATAGGAGCCGAAGAGTATTTCTATTCAGGCGATATCTGTCTTATGGAGTGGCCTGAGAAGGTGGAGGATATTTTGCCGGAGGAGACTGTCGATGTTGTGCTGCGTGTCAACGACGATGGCAGTCGCACCTTGATTATGCCTGACGCCTGAACCGATTGCCTCTAAGACATGAAGATAATCGCATTGGATTCAGTGGATTCCACTAACTCCTGGCTTTCGCACCGGGCGAAGGATATGGATGGGGAATGTCTTGTCTATGCTCTGGAGCAGACTTGCGGACGCGGCCAAAGGGGAAATGTCTGGGAATCTGAACCGGGTGCAAACCTGACGGCCTCCCTCCTTCTTCATCCTGACGGCATTGAGCCGGCCTGCCAGTTTGTGGTGTCAGAGGCGGTAGCTCTCGCGGTGGTCGATGTGCTCCGCCCGATGGGGGTGGAAGCAAAGGTGAAATGGCCTAACGATATCTATGCCGGCGACTCCAAGATATGCGGCATCCTGATAGAGAATGCCGTCATGGGAAGGATGATTCTCCATTCCATTGCCGGAGTGGGTATCAATCTAAACCAGATGATGTTTCTCAGCGATGCCCCGAATCCGGTTTCTGTGCGTCAGCTCACCGGAAAGACCCAAGGGGTCGCGGAGGCAGCCTCTCTTCTGGCTGCCTGCGTGAGTAGCCGTTTGGGGGATGCTGTCTCCGATCCTGACAGGCTGCATCAGGAGTATCTCTCGCTTCTCTGGAGGGGCGACGGAAAGATGTATCCCTTTTCCGACCGTCTGACCGGAGAAACCTATATGGGTCGCATCCATGGGATAGCTCCGGATGGAATGCTGACCATAGCTGACGCTGAGAATGTGCTCAGGCGTTACGCTTTCAAGGAGGTGGAGTTCCTATTGGAAAATCAATAAGATGATTTATAATGGTAAAGCAAAACAAAATTGACAGCACGCCCACCCCGGGTTGGAAGAAGGGTGTCGGCATTTTGGTCAGATATGGCCTGCCGCTGGCTTTGACTGTCCTTTTGGTGGTCTATATGTTCCGCAAGGTCAACTTCTCCCAGATGCTTGATCTTATCAAGCATGGAGTGGACTACTGGTGGATACTTTTCGCGATGGGGATCAGCGTGTTTTCCCATATTTTCAGGGCTGCCCGATGGAGACTTCAGCTTGACGCGCTCGGAATAAAACCCCCTTTCATGGCGCTCTGCTGCTCCATCTTCGGCTGCTATGCGCTCAATCTCGTGTTTCCCCGCCTTGGGGAGGTGTGGCGCTGCACATATGTTGCTTCCAGCCAGAAAGCATCCTTCTCCTCCGTGCTCGGCTCCATGATTGGCGACCGCCTTGCCGACACGCTGATGGTGCTTCTCCTGCTGCTTCTCTGTCTTGTCGTGGCGGCTCCGGCTCTTGAGGCTTTTCTTGCGAAATACCCGGTGGGTCGGGATTTGATGGATATGCTCTACAATCCATGGTTCTGGGTGGCCGTGGCGGGTGCTTGTGCCTTAGGGTGGGGATTGCTGAGAATTTTCCGTGACACTACTCCGGTGAAGAAACTCAAGGAGATGGCTTTCAAGATGTGGGAAGGATTTAGTGTCGTGGCCCGTATGAAAGGACGCTGGCAGTTTCTTTTCCTTACTCTTTGCATCTGGGGCTGCTATTATTTTCAGCTTTATGTGGCTTTCTATGCCTTCCCGTTCACTCGCGAGCTTTGCCATGGGGAGGGAATGGCCTTCGGTCTGACCCCCTGTCTTGTGGCTTTCGTGCTCAGCTCAATCAGTATGGCTATTCCCTCCAACGGCGGTCTTGGCCCGTGGAACCTCGCCATCATGTTCGGCCTTTCAATCTATGGGGTCACGGATGCGGAAGGGACGGCTTTCTCGATGCTTCAATGGAGCGGGCAGACTGTCATGCTTATTCTTCTCGGTATTTATACAATGGTTTATATAGCAGTATCAAAGAAAAATGTTAATCATACCTGACGACGACGAAAAAGAGGGCACCGATTTTTTTGAAAGCGATGAGCAACCCGCTCCCGTGGTAAAGGAGCCCAAGAAACCAACTTATAAACCTGACGACCCGGCTTATTGGGAGGAGGAGGAAGGGGAGTGGGAACATCTGCGCCCACGTTCCTCTGCACGTGTTTGGATATGGTGTGGCGTTGCTGTGGTGACGGTCGGTCTCTTTATTGCGGTCTGGCTCCGCTTTTTCTCACCCTATGTGGAAGATGCCACTCAATACGGATATGTGGAGAATATTGAGCGACGCGGCACAATCTTCAAGACCTACGAAGGAGTCTTGATTCCTTACAAGGAGCTGATGGATACAACCCGCATCTACCGTCGTGACTTTATCTTTACAGCTAAGAATGAAAGTATTGCCATTCAGTTGAAGAAGGCACAGTTTGATACGCGCCCTGTCAGGGTGGGGTATATACGGTATCATGCCACAGTGCCTTGGCGTGGGTCAAGCAACATCGTGATTACTTCGGTCGATAGTGTGAGTCCATCCCGGATTCTCCCACCGGAATATGCCCCGAGCCTATGATGTGGCGTGTGTTTGTGGTGGTATCTTTTCTTCTATCCGTTCTTCCCGTATTCTCCCGGGAAAGGTGTGACACTTTAGGAAAAGGGGAGAGGATTATCGGGGATTACGCCTATAAGGATTGCCGGGAACTGCGTAAAGTAGTTGTGGCTTCGGGAGTAACCGAAATAGGGGAATACGCTTTCCTCGGATGTGAGGAGTTGGAGGAAATTGTGCTTCCCTCCTCCTTGCGGAAGATCGGAGAGGGTGCGGTCAGGGAGTGCCGTTCTTTAAAAAGGTTGGTCATTCCGGCAGGTGTGACGGTAGTACCGCGCTATATGTGTGCCTGGTGTGACAGTCTTGAGAGGGTTGATCTTCCTGCCGGAGTGAAAGATATAGGTTCCCATGCCTTCGCCTACTGTGGAAGTCTTGAGGAAATTAATCTTCCGGCCGGTCTGACGCATATCGGGAGCAACGCTTTCAGTTTTTGCAGGAAGCTGAGGGAGATAGTAGTGCCCTCTTCGATGCAGGAACTCGAATCGTATGCTTTTTCCGATTGTTCTTCTTTGCGACGCGCTGTCCTGCCGTCAAACAGCAAGATGCTCGGAGAGTTGCTGTTCCTCGGGTGTCATGCTCTGGAGGAGATAGAGTGTATGAGTCCGGTCCCTCCCACTTTCGACTGCGACAGTCCGCTATTCGATTCTTCGGAAAGCGAGATGTATATCAAAGTGAATCTAAAGATTCCTCCCTCCTCCCGAGGGCGTTACCGTAAAGCAAAAGTATGGAGCCTGTTCCCTTGACCGGAATCGGCTCCATTCTTTTCTTTTATCGCGTCGCACCGGTGTGGGGTTGGAAAATACGCCGCCCTGCGTTGACAGTTTTGAAGAGCAGCTTAGACGATTTTGCACTTCGATATTGAATCTATATATGGAACTGTCTGTAAAGGGATACAATCCACTAAAGTCCGGACTTTATTACATCATATAATGCGGCCAAGCTTACTTTGTCTTTAATGGAGCCAGAATGAATGTAAAGGATATTACCATCCTTTCCAATTACCACATTCAAGGGCATAATTCCGCTTTCACTGAACTTTTCATTGGCCTTTCGGTCTATGTCAAGATAAGTAATCTCAGATAGGTAGTGCCATTTACTGCCCAATTGACTATTGAAAAAACTATGTAAATCATCAGCGGTTGCATCTATACAAACGGGTATGAAATGAAAAGATGACTCATCACTGAGTCTGTCTACTACTGACGGAATAAATTCCGGTTTCAATTCTTGGAGACAATTTCCACACCACGTTGCCCAGAATGACAGCAAGTAACAATGTCCCGGGATTATCAGACTGACTGAAACACTTTCGTCCCTATATCTCAAAAGCTGAATTTGTGGAGCCTGTTCACCCACATGTACTGATAAACTTTTTTCTCGAAGATTTCTATTCATCATGGAATACGCACGCTCCAATTCAGCTATTACCTCAGGAGACCGCATGGATAGAATATACCTTCCGTGGTTAGAAACAGAATCAATATAATGAGTAAACGGAAGCTCTCGACTTTTAATCGTAAGAGTGTCGTAATTAAATTCTCCCGAAATGTAATCGATGCTGTCCGGCATCTGATTCCAGAACGATTCGGACACTTCGATTTTCCCTACATAATATCGAGTGGGTATGGCGGCAAATAGAGTTGTCGCTAATACGGTAATGAAAAGAATAAGACAACTCTTTTTCATTTCAGCAGTTTTCTATCGTTGTCGCTGCTTTCAAGTACGCTCATCTGATGGATGGCTATTTGATTGAGCTTGATCAGACGCTCCTTCTGTGGCATCCCCTGTTCAATAAACACCGCATTGAGATTCTCCATATTGGAGAGACATATAAGTTCATTGATAGAGGCGTAATCCCGGATATTGCCTTTGAGGTCGGGATTGGCGTCATGCCACTGTTTTGCAGTCATGCCGAACATAGCCACATTCAGCACATCGGCTTCATTGGCATATATGATACTTGCCTGAGCCTTTGTAATCTCGGCAGGTATGAGATTGTGCTTGATGGCATCGGTGTGGATTCGATAATTTATTTTGGACAACTCACGTTTCGCAGACCAGCCGAGTTGCTTCTGTTCCTCTTCCTTTAGACGTTGGAACTCCTTTACAATATAAACCTTAAACTCGGGGCTTATCCACATCGCAAACTCAAATGCAATGTCTTTATGGGCGTATGTGCCTCCATAGCGTCCGGCTTTTGCCTGAACGGATATGGCATTAGTCCGGGCAACGAATTCTTTTACGCTTATCTTGAAACTATTAAGTCCCGACTGATTTTTAATTATGGCGAATTCGCCATAATTAAAATTGGGATTATACACCTTCTCCCAGATTCCGATAAACTCCAAGGTATTACGATTACGAAGCCAGTCAGTAATGAAGAAATCTCCATCTTTAGCCCGTAACATATCGGTAAGACAGATATAATCCTCTCCGTTGACTTTTAGAATGTTAACCGCAGTGTCTTTTACTATTAGCTTCGCCATGTCGTTTTGTAATTGTATCGAAATCGGTACATTTATTGTTTGTGTTGATAAAAAGCACTACTTTTGCAGTGTTGTTTCCCGGTACCCCTGACTCGTCAAGCTATCGGGTTAGTTTTTGATATGCAAAGGTAATCATTTTCATCGGATTGGGCAACAGCGAGAAAAAGGACACCGGGTTTCCCTCTCGATGTCCAACCACTAATCCACGTCAAAAATGGAACAAAAACATTATGACGTTGAATCTTATTGCAAAGGTAATCATTTCTGATCGCCTACTCAACTCTATAACAAGCGAAAGTGTCAGAAATGGGGTTCACTTCACCACCCGGTGAGTTCTTTCTTCGAAGGGGTAGGGTACCCGGGCATTCGGCGAATGCCCTAATCTCCATATCCCTACCGATACGTACCTCGTACTCGGGGCGATTGGCTTATTCATTCTCCGTTTTCTATGTAATTTTTTTCGTTTGGAGACAGAAAGTTGTAACTTTGCGAAATGAAAAAGAAAATTGCCATATTAGGTTGCGGAAATATGGGAGGTGCAATAGCCGCTTCCCTCCCGGCCGATTCTTATTCCGTGGTCTGCACTGCCGCCACTGAACAAACTGTATGTCGTGTCGCAAAGGATATTCCTACGGCGGCCTTCACCCTCGACAATGCTGCCGCAGTGGAGGAAGCCGACATCGTGGTCATTGCCGTCAAACCCTTTATCTTTCCTGAGATACTTCCCTATATCAAACCTGCTCTCAAACCGGGCGCAATAGTAATATCTGTAATAGCCGGTCTTACTATCGCTGACCTTGACCAAATGTTAGATGCAAGGGAGAAAGATTGCACGGTTGTACGTGTCATTCCAAACACAGCCATCAGAAACCATAAGAGCGTCACATTCGTAGCGGTCGGTGAGAACGTTCCGAAGGATAAGACAGATGAGGTGATGGAAATATTCAACCGCTCCGGAAAGGCCTTCCTTATTCCCGAGAAGAATATGGCCGCCTGCACAGCCCTCGCTTCCTGTGGCATCGCCTTCTTCCTTCGCTTCATCCGCGCCGCTGCCGAAGGAGGTGTGGAATTGGGTCTTAAACCCGGCTTCGCCACTGAAGTGGCAGCTCTCACGGCCGAGGGTGCGGCATCCCTGCTTGCCGACGGGTCACACCCCGAAGTGGAAATCGACAAGGTGACCACCCCCGGCGGAATAACCATAAAAGGGTTGAATGAGATGGAAGCACACGGTTTCACCGCGGCAGTCATTGCTGCGCTGAAGGCGACCGTAAAATGAATATAAACCCTTTACGATGAAACATTTGAACAAAGATAAAAACAGGGTGTCGACCCTTGTGGTGAAGATCGGAAGCAACGTAATCACACGCTCCGACGGCACTCTCGACGTCACCCGTATGTCGGCTCTCGTAGACCAGGTCGCCTCGCTCCACAAACGCGGGCTCAGAGTGATTATGGTGTCGTCCGGCGCTGTGGCGGCCGGTAGGAACGAAATACACCCCACCCATCGTCTGGACGCGGTGTCTGCTCGTCAACTCTATTCTGCCGTGGGCCAGGCGAAGCTTATCAACCGCTACTATGAGCTTTTCCGAGACCACGGGCTTGCTTGCGGGCAAATCCTTACCACAAAGGAGGGGTTCGGCTCCCGCACACACTATCTCAATCAGAAACACTGCATGGAGGTGATGCTCGCCCAAGGGGTAATCCCCATAATCAACGAGAACGACACCATCTCTGTCACTGAACTGATGTTTACAGACAATGACGAGCTTTCCGGCCTCGTCGCCTCCATGATGGATGCCGACAAACTTATAATCCTAAGTAATATCGACGGAATTTTTAACGGAGACCCTTCGTTGCCTGACACAAAAGTGATTCGCGAGGTGCCCCCCGGCACAACAGACCTTTCAGAGGTCGTCGTAGCCGGAAAATCCACTTTTGGCCGAGGGGGGATGATCACGAAATGCCGGATCGCACTGAAGGTGGCTTCCGAAGGAATAGAAGTGATTATTGCCAACGGAAAGAAAGACAACATCCTTCTGCACCTTATTGATGACGCTGCCACACTCTGCACACGTCTGCTTCCCGGGGAAAGGGTAAACAGCAGAAGAAAATGGATGGCACATTCACATGATTTCGTGAAAGGGGTTGTTTTTGTAAATAAAGGGGCAGCTGATGTGCTTCTTGATTCCCGAAGTGCGGGGAGCTTGCTGCCCGTCGGGATTACCGGCGTTGAGGGTAGTTTCGAGAAGGGAGATCTTCTGGGAATAATCGGACCTGATCAGACCTCCATAGGGGTAGGTTGCAGCGAATATTCTTCGCAGGAGTTGCAGGAAGCTGTCGGTAAGAAAGGGATGAAACCTGCCATTCATTATGATTATTTGTATATTGACCGTAACTGGATAGGATGAAGAAGATTATGGATATAAAAATGATGATAGCCGGAGCCGTGGCTGCCTCCGGTTCGTTGCTTCAGCTCTCCGATGAGCGTAATGCCGCGATATTGAGGAAAGTGGCGCAGTCCCTTGTTGAAAATGAGGAATCGATCCTGGCTGCCAACCGTAAGGATTTGGAGCGGATGGATGTCTCAAACCCGGACTACGACCGTCTTCGCCTTGATTCAGGACGCCTCCGTGGGATAGCGGCCGATATGGAGGCTGTCTCCCGACTCCCCCTCCCTTGGGGAAAGGTGCTGTCAGAGACAACCCGTCCCAACGGAATGGTGATAAGGAAAGTGGCTGTGCCGTTTGGTGTCATTGGCGTGATTTATGAAGCCCGTCCGAATGTCACTGCCGATGTCTTCTCTCTCTGTTTCCGCAGCGGGAGTGCCTGTGTGCTCAAAGGGGGGCATGATGCCGATTTCTCTTCACGCGCTATTGTGGAAGTGGTCAGGAGGGTCCTTGCAGCTGAAGGACTTCCGGAAGGGCTGTGTACCCTTCTCCCGGCAGAAAGGGAGAGCACGGCTGTCATGCTCGATGCAGTCGGTGAGATTGATGTCATCATCCCGCGGGGAGGTAGAGGCCTGATAGATTATGTGCGTGATAATTCCCGCGTCCCGGTCATAGAGACCGGAGCCGGGGTTTGCCACACATATGTCGACACCGGGGCAGATGTGGAGAAGAGCAGGGAAGTGGTGCTGAATGCCAAGACGCGCCGTGTCAGTGTATGCAATGCACTTGACTGCCTTATTATCCATCGCGACCGTCTCGCGGACCTCCCGGAGATATGTCACCCTTTGGCCGACAAGGGGGTGAGGATATATGCTGACGCTGACGCTATGGAGCATTTGGCCGGAAACTATCCGCAGGAGCTGCTGGCCGAGGCAGAGGAGGAACACTACGGAAAGGAATTTCGCGACTACGCGATGGCTGTCAAGACCGTCGACACCCTTGACGAAGCCCTCAAGCATATCGCAGCTCATGGCTCCCACCATAGCGAATGCATCATGACGGAGGATACTGCCGCGGCTGCCCGTTTCCAGAGGGATGTCGATGCCTCATGCGTATATGTGAATGTCTCCACGGCGTTTACCGATGGGGCGCAGTTCGGATTCGGGGCGGAGGTAGGTATCTCGACTCAGAAACTCCATGCGAGAGGCCCTATGGGACTGCCTGAACTGACTACATACAAATATCTCATCACAGGAAACGGACAAACCCGCAACCCTTGATGAACTATTTTCTTTTTCCCGATGTTATAATATCAGAAAGCCGCTTATGATATGCAAGATTAATAGTACGGCGGTTTTCTATTCATGATGTTAGGTTAGTTCGAAAAAGTATTATGGAAAAAGAGGAAATCGGTCGATGTGAATCGGCCGATTTTTTTGTGGGTTCGGAAATAAAAATTCAAATTTTTTATTTCCAATAAACCTTTTTTAAGAAATTCCGTTGAGATAGGAAAAGAGGGATGAATCGCTTACTACAACCTCATCATCCTCCATTATCTAATCCTTAAAATAATCTATCTTAAACTTTATCGTTATGTCAACAGTCTATGATCGTCACGGCTCTACAATGAGCGGTCTTATCTTTCTTATCGCCAGTGTAGTGCTCTTTTTGGGTTCGGTGGGTATCTTCATCTGGCTCCTGCTCGACACAGTGGAAGAGCATTTCATAAGGAACGTCTTCTTCGGTTCGGCCTTCCTGGTCTGCACCCTCGGTCTGCTTGTCTACGTACTCTTTATATACCGATACCCTCGCGCCTGTTCGTTTGTCCTCTGGTCTGCTATGGCCATTGGCACTGCAGCTTTCATTTTCGGCCTTTGCATGAAGCCAAAAATTGATTACACTGCATCATTCGTTAATGCGAAATATCAGCTGGAATATGCCAGCCTCAGATAATTTATTCAATCTTGGACTTATTTTATTAAAGACAATAAATTAAATAAAGTCGGCATTCCCGAGGGGATGCCGACTTTATTTACGATAAAATCTTATCGATGGTTGTTTGTGCCCGGTCTCCCCGGAGCCGGTTGATTGGGGGATGGTTGCGGTGTGGGTTTGGCGGGTGTGCCCGGTTTGCCGGGTGCGGGTTTCGGCGGCATGACCGGTCGTGGCGGAATAGGTTTGGGTGGATTGCGATGATGGCTGAAATGTGGATTGTCATCATAAACTCTCGGCATACATCCGGTGGAGAGAATGCCGACAAGCGCTATCATCAAGATAGAACCCATGCGTGTAATTTTTCTTATCATAACATTTTATAATTAAACGGGGCATTCATAGCTGCCTCTAAATAATATAACTTATAAATAACATAACATCGGAATCGCAAAAATTCCTACACCCGAATTGCTGCTTTTACCTGTTTTGGGGTATAAAAGTCTAAAAGTTTGAAAATATGGATTTTTATTCCGGTCATGTAGGGGATTATCAAATTTTTTGTGTAGATTTGCAGTTGCTAAATCTAAATATTATGAATTGCAATTTCTTAAAAATATTGGGTCTGGTGGCGTTTATCAGTCTTTTGCCCGGCTCCGAGGCCGAAGCGCAGACTCGCATTGTGGCTCACCGGGGTTATTGGAAAGCTCCCGGTTCAGCACAAAATTCGATTGCTTCGTTGGTAAAAGCTGATTCGATAGGGGCGTTCGGCAGCGAATTTGACGTTTGGCTCACTGCTGACGATTCGTTGGTGGTAAACCACGACCGGGTATTCAAGGGGGTTAATTTCCCCGAGGCAAGCGCTGAGGTGGTTAAAGCAATACGCCTTGACAATAGTGAGCGAGTGCCTTATCTTTCGGAATATCTGGAAGCTGCCAAGAAAGCCTCCGGTCCGCGTCTCGTGCTTGAAGTGAAAACTTTCGGCAACGACTCCCTCCGCCAGACTTTGGCTTGCGAGAAAATCACTGAAATGGTTGATGCCTCGGGTCTTCGAGACAGAGTGGACTATATCGCTTTCTCCCTGTTTGCCTGCAAAGAGCTACATCGTCTTGCTCCGGATCGCCCCGTATATTATCTTAACGGCGACCTTTCCCCCGCGGAAATCAAGAAACTTGGTTTTGCGGGAATAGATTATTCCTATAAGGCGATGTCAGCTCATCCCGAATGGTATGACGAAGCTAAAAAGCTCGGGCTTGAAATAAATGTCTGGACTGTCGATTCCCCTGAAATAATGAAGGAACTTCTCGATAAAAAGGTGGACTATATCACCACCAATCGCCCCGATATACTTCAAGAATTAATTTCCAACCCGTGATTATCACCTCTCCATTCAGACAATTCACACTGTCTCTGAACCACAATAAGTATCATCTCAGGTCTTGAGCCTGATTAACTCAACAAAAATGAAAGCAAAATATATAGTAATACTGGCCGTTTCCTCACTCTTCGCTTTTTCTTCTTGTGGAGGAAACTCTAAATCCGACACTTCTTCTGAGAATGAACAGGTCTCTTCTTCCACTCCCTCCCGGGAACTGGTGAAAGGTGTCACCCCTAAGAACAAGGGTATCTATGTCTTTGACCCCAAGGGAAACAAAACGACAATTGCCGGATTCGGGATATACGGCGACAAAGTATGCGTTGGTGGAGCCGGTGGCCCGCAAGCTGCCATCCTTTCTGTCGGTAAAGTAGACTTCCTGAAGTCTGTCCGCGATGCTTCCTCCCTCAATTGGGAAGACGCTTCCCTTTATGTCGATGGAGGGGGCTATATAATGAGAGTGGAATATCACGGGGAGACGACATACTATCGTATCCGCCTTTCAGATGCCCCTGACGGCGAGATTGCCTACGAATGTGAGGAATTCGTGCCGGAGAAAAAATAACGATTGAAAACAGAAAATGAGAAAGAAAGGGTGATGAAATCATATATATTGATGATTCTCGCTGTGCTCGCTTTCGTGGGGTGCTCCCCCCGGAAGGGAGACCCTACTCTGAATTTCTATGATGAGCTCCATAGTGTAAGCCGTCTTGAATTGGGGAAAATGACTGTCTCCAAGGTCGGAACCATTACCGATCCCCCTCCTGCTTCAGCCAAAGGGGTTCTGCAGAAGACGGAGGCTGTCTTCAATTCCCTCAAGGTGGGCACCCGTGTGGGAGTCTATTCTTATGATACTTACTTTGTGGCCTACATTGACCTACAACGTCTCCAGCCGGGTGATATCACTGTCGATGAGGAGTTGAAGAAGGTCTATGTCTCTCTTCCTCCGATTGAGGTGATGACAGACGGACGGGAAGTGGAACTTCATGAGGAGCATAGCCGGGTGACCGGCTTCCGCTCCGCGATTACCCCGGCCGAACGTGCGCGCCTCAAGAGCCGTATGGCTGCTGAGGTGGAGAGGGAGGTAGCTGCTGATGCGACAAACCGGGACCGTCTCAAAGCGACTGCTGAGGCCAAGGCAAAAAAATGGATCGCTGAATTTATCCGTCAAAGGGGGTATGAGGCGGAAGTGACAATTCCTGATTGAATAAGAGTAAGAGATGAAAAAAAAGATAGTGATTTTCTTTCTGCTCCTCCTCTTGGCCATAGCCATAGGGTTAGGGGGCTGGGTGTGGCATTCTGAAGAGACGCCCGATGATGGTATGCAGCTTCGCGAAGCCCGCATCAAGGGGATTAGGGAGATGATTGAACTCTGCACTCTCGATGTGCATGAAGAAATTGCAATAAAAGATTCAGTCAACGGGAAATGGCTCGTGGCGCGCCAGACATTCGAAGGGCGTGTCCGTTTTGACCTCGATAGTCTCCGGGTAGAGGAGAGGGGAGATACGCTTGTGGTCACTCTTCCTCCGGAAAGAGTGGATGTCATGGAGAGCGCTGACAAGAATGCATATAAGGTGCTTGATTCATGGGATGGTTCACGTGTGCTTTTCCCGCGCACCATGACCGCCGGAGAGGAAAATATTATAAAGCGTCGTTGGCAGAAGAAAGCTAAGGAGAGAATCTATCAGCGTGGCTACGTGCGTCAAGCGCGTGAAGACGCAAAGAAGACTATCATCTCTCTTTTTGAGGCAACCGGGCGCCCGGTTGTCATCCTCGACCCTCTTCCCGCTTCCCAACGCCTCGAATAACCCCACAATAAATTTTATAGTTTTTTATATTCTTTCCCTTGATTTGTATTGTAAATTGCACTATTTTTGCAGTACAAAAATTATTATTATGTCACAATCAACAATTTCTATTAGAGTTGATCATACATTGAAAAGTAAGTTTGACTCACTCTGTGAAACCTTTGGCCTAACTACTTCAGCTGCATTTCATATATTTATGAAAGCGGTAGTAAGAGAACGTCGTATCCCATTTGAGATTAAGGCGGATGAGAATGCTGATCTTAGGAAGCATGCAATGGATGCTTTTGAAAGCTTGCGGGAACAAGCTGCTGCTGCTAACTTGTCGAACATGACATTGGAAGAAATTAATGAAGAAATCAATTCTGCCCGCAATGAAAGGAGAAAAGCAAATTTATGCGGTAATTGATACTAATGTGTTGGTCTCTTCCTTATTATCTTCAAGTAAAGAATCCAATCCTGCAATAGTTATTTCAAGTATTATCAACGGAGGTATTATCCCACTATACAATGAGGAAATCCTATTGGAATATAAGGAAGTGTTGACACGGAAAAAGTTTAAATTTTCACTTCATACGATTGATGTCTTAATTTCAACCTTTAGAATAGTAGGTCTAAATGTAAACAGGACAAAGGTGATGAAGGAAAGTTTTCCCGATCCGGATGATATTGTTTTCTATGAAGTAAAAATGAGTGTAGATGACAGCTATCTTGTGACAGGAAATATAAAACATTTCCCACATTCGCCTTTAGTTGTGACTCCTTTCCAGATGGTGCAAATTCTAAAGGAGAAAGGAATATTAGCGAGATAACCATCTACTTCCGGATTCTTTTCTTTTTAAATATTTCATCGTCCCTTTTGTATTTTGATGGCACTGCTGAATTACTTAATAATTCATACTCTACCAAATATTTAATCATAAAAATATGAAATTATAGAGGAATAATACCCTACATTTGAAGTTTTTATAGAGGAATAAATAGGAGTTTTAAGACTTTTTATAGAGGAAACACAGAATTATCCTCTGCCAATCTCTTTCTCTCCTGCGGGATAAGGCTGGATTGCGGAGAGGATACGGCGGTTGATGGAGCGGCGTTCACGGTCGATGAGCCAGCCCCATTTGTTGAAATATTTAATCATGTTTTTGAGATGAATTGTAAACATCTTGACGTTGCGGCGTGAGGCCGCGTTGTGGTAATGGGTCACATTGACAAGAGGTAAATACATGGTTTTCCAGGCAGCATGGATACGCCGCGTCAGGTCTATATCTTCAGGATACATGAAAAAACGCTCGTCGAAGATTCCGCATTCTTTCAATGCTCGAGTACGGATGAGAAGAAAACTCCCTTGAAGATAAGCCACATTCAGACTTTTATGATGATCATGGTCGACAAGAAGATAGCGCTCCATCCTCTTTCTTACTATAGCAGCGGGAAGGAAGCGTTTCGCGAAAAGGTCTAACGGCGTCGGAAGCAGGCGGCAAGTGTATTGCAAGACTCCGTCGCCATAGATAATCCGGGGCTGAACCATCCCCACATCACCATTATCTACCATATAATCCACAAGAGGTGACAACGCATCCCCATCCCATTCCACATCGGCATTCATCACAAGATGAAACCCCTCCGGATTATTATCGATGACTTCCCGCAGGGCTATGTTGTGTCCTGCTCCGAAACCTCGATTGGCGATCCGGCGATAGTCTGTCAGCGGTTTTTCCGGAAGAGTCGTTGCATTAAACGGGTGTGTCCCGTTGTCAAGGAGATACACCTTTTCTATTCCTGACCGACTCAGACACTCCAGCGCTTTACGCACCTGTTTATCCGGGGTATTATGGATGACGATGGACGCAGTAAGCATACTTGGCAATAAAAAATACGTTGATGAAATTATTTGAAAAAAAGCCGGAATCGCTTCCGATTCCGGCTTTTACTATTTTATGATGCAGAAAGGATTATTCCTTGCACTTCGCAGCAATGAAGTGGCGGTTCATGCGGCCGATGTTCTCAAGCTTGATGTTCTTGGGGCATTCAGCTGAGCAAGCACCGGTGTTGGTGCAGTTGCCGAAGCCGAGTTCATCCATCTTAGCAACCATTGCACGCACACGGCGGTCTTTCTCCACCTCACCCTGGGGGAGGAGAGCAAGCTGGCTGACTTTTGCAGAGACGAAGAGCATAGCGGAGCCGTTCTTGCAAGCAGCCACACATGCGCCGCAGCCGATACAGCTTGCGGAGTCCATAGCCTCGTCAGCTTTCACCTTGGAGATGGGGAGGTCGTTTGCATCCTGCGCACCACCGCAGTTGAACGAAACGTAGCCGCCGGCCTGCTGGATTTTGTCGAATGCGTTACGGTCTACCATAAGGTCTTTGATCACCGGGAAAGCAGCGGAACGCCAAGGCTCGACAGTGATGGTTTCGCCATTGGCGAAACGACGCATGTAAAGCTGGCAGGTGGTCGCGCCGGTTGCCGGACCGTGAGGATGACCGTTGATATAGAGGGAGCACATACCGCAGATACCCTCGCGGCAGTCGTGGTCGAAGACGATAGGCTCCTCGCCCTTCTCAACGAGAGTTTCGTTGAGGATGTCAAGAGTCTCAAGGAATGAGGTGTCGGGAGTGGTCTCTACGTCTGTATAAGTCACAAACCCACCCTGAGCCTTAGCGTTTGCCTGGCGCCAGACCTTGAGGTTGACCTTCATTATATTTTCTTCCATGATTGAAATTTCTTACAGTTTTGGGGAATGATTGTTGAATCTGTTCCCGGTTTATGACTTATAGTTACGTGTCTGAACCTTGATTGCCTCATAGTGGAGCGGCTCCTTGATGAGAGTCGGCGCCTTGGTGTCGCTTCCGGCGTAGTCCCAGCAGCTTACATAGAAGCAGTTCTGGTCGTCACGCTTAGCTTCCCCTTCCTCTGTCTGGTATTCAGTGCGGAAGTGGCCGCCGCAGCTTTCGTTACGGCTGAGTGCGTCGTAAGCGATAAGCTCGCCCATTGTGATGAAGTCGTTGAGGCGGAATGCCTTGTCGAGCTCCACATTCATACCCTCCTGAGAGCCGGGCACGAAAAGATCTTTGTTGAAGACCTCACGGAGTTCGCCGAGTTTCTTGATTGCGAGTTCGAGACCCTCTTTGTCGCGAGCCATGCCGACATATTCCCACATGATGTGGCCAAGCTCTTTATGAATGGAGTCAACGGAACGTTTACCCTTGATGTTCAAGAGTTTGTCCATTTCAGCCTTACATTTGGCCTCTGCCTCGTCAAATTCGGGGAGGTCTGTGGAGAAATGGGGCACCGTAATCTGGTCGCTCAGATAGTTCTGGATAGTGTAGGGGAGCACGAAATAACCATCGGCAAGACCCTGCATGAGGGCAGATGCGCCGAGGCGGTTTGCACCGTGGTCAGAGAAGTTACACTCACCGATTGCAAACAGACCCTTGATGGAAGTCTGGAGCTCGTAGTCCACCCAGATGCCGCCCATTGTGTAGTGGATGGCGGGGAAGATCATCATCGGGTTGTAGTAGTTCACGCCGTTTGTGGTGCGAGCGAGCTCACCGGGATTTACGTCGGTGATTTCCTCATACATATCGAAGAGGTTGCCGTAGCGCTGGCGAACCACGTCGATGCCAAGGCGGTTGATGGCCTCAGAGAAGTCAAGGAACACAGCGAGACCGGTGTTGTTAACGCCGAAGCCTGCATCGCAGCGCTCTTTGGCAGCGCGAGATGCAACGTCACGGGGCACGAGGTTACCGAACGCAGGATAACGACGTTCGAGATAGTAGTCGCGGTCTTCTTCCGGAATGTCGCTTCCCTTGATCTGACCTTTCTGTAGCTTCTCAGCGTCTTCTTTCTTTTTGGGCACCCAGATACGACCGTCGTTACGGAGAGACTCAGACATAAGTGTCAGCTTAGACTGCTTGTCGCCGTGCACGGGGATACAGGTCGGGTGAATCTGCACGAAAGCAGGGTTTGCGAAGTATGCGCCCTTGCGGTAGCAAGCCATGGCAGCCGATACGTTGCAGCCCATTGCGTTGGTGGAAAGGAAGTAAGTGTTGCCGTAGCCGCCGGTCGCGATAACCACTGCGTGAGCTGCGAAACGCTCGAACTCACCGGTCACGAGGTTTTTGGCGATGATGCCACGTGCGCGTTCAACCCCGTCCTTATCTTTGACGAGCACGACATCGTGCATTTCGTAGCGGTTGAAGCTCTTCACCTTTCCTGTCTGAATCTGGCGGTTGAGGGAGGAGTAAGCACCGAGGAGGAGCTGCTGGCCGGTCTGACCCTTGGCGTAGAATGTACGGCTCACCTGCGCGCCGCCGAAAGAACGGTTGGCGAGAAGACCGCCGTATTCGCGTGCGAAAGGCACACCCTGTGCCACACATTGGTCGATGATATTGTTGGAGACCTCAGCCAGACGGTAGACGTTTGCCTCGCGGGCACGGTAGTCGCCACCTTTCACTGTGTCGTAGAAAAGACGATATACTGAGTCGCCGTCATTCTGATAGTTCTTGGCGGCGTTGATACCACCCTGTGCGGCGATAGAGTGTGCGCGACGGGGGCTGTCCTGTATGCAGAAGTTGAGCACGTTGAACCCGAGCTCCGCAAGAGTGGAGGCTGCTGAAGCGCCTGCAAGACCGGTGCCGACTACGATTACGTCGAGCTTACGCTTGTTGGCCGGGTTGACGAGTTTCTGATGAGCCTTGTAGTTGGTCCATTTCTCAGCGATAGGACCCTCCGGGATTTTGGAATCTGCCGGACTCATTACTTTGATAGTTTCTTTGATATTTTCCATATCGCTAATTAGTTTTCAGGTTGGGGAGTTTCGATAGGAGCCTCTTCAGGAGCCTTCGCTGTGTTGAGATAGTCGAAGAGCACCTTGTAGCTCTTGAAGATCTTGAGCTGGGTTTCCATCTGTTTCTGAATCTCGGGACGATTCATGGTCTGAGCCTTGAATCCGGGGTCTTCGAGCTGACGGGAAATCTCCTCTACAGCCTGGGGAATGCCTGTGCTTACGTCGGAGTAGGGCATCATGGCGATTCTTTCTGTGAGCTGGATGGCATCAGGACCGAAATCTTTGTTGCACATTTCGCCTACCATCTCGATATACTGCTGACGAAGAGTCTCGTCTGTCTTGTAGTCTTCCTTGTGGGCTTTAACGGTGAAGACGATTGCCTGCGCGATGAAGAGGGCAACTACGATAGTGGCCCACCAGCAAGCGATTTTCTTGAGACGCTCGATCCAAATCTGATTGTCCCATCCGCATGACTGGAACATTGACCAGAAACCATGGTTGAAGTGGAACCAAAGAGCTACGAAACCGATGATGTAGACAATCGGAGTGTAGACCTGAGAGAAAGCCTCCTGAATGAAAAGTGTGCCTGCTGCCGGAGGAAGAATTTCCTCTGCGCCGCGGATTTCCTGAAGCTGCATCTTTGCCCAGAACTGGATAAGGTGCACAACGAGGAATGCGAGAATGACGATACCGAGCACGAGCATGTTCTGGCTTGACCATTCCACACCCTTGGGTGTCTTGGAAACCAGATAACGGTCGTTACCACGAGCCTTACGGTTCTGAAGAGTTAACATCACCGCGTAGATGATGTGGATGATGAGAAGCACAGCGAGACCTGCCGACGCGATGAGCGCATACCAATTGGCGCCTAAGAATTCACAGATGGAATTATAGGCAGCCGGCCAGCAGATAGCTATGGCATTCATCAAACAGTGAAATGTGACGAATAGGACAAGCGCGGCGCCGGTGAGGGCCATCACGAACTTACGTCCTACAGATGAGCTTGATAACCACATAGCAGTTCTGAATTAAATTTGAGTTTGTATTTGATGTTTTTAGTTCGGTTTATCAGGTTTGTTTATCCCGCCTGTTCCCCTACATTGAGTGTGGAAAAGGGATAGGGAGGAGAATCAAATGCAAAATTAAGTTTTTTTAATCATTCAGACAAAATAAAACAAATTATTTTTTGGAAAAAGATTATTTCAAAATTTTACATCCATCGTGAGTCTTTCACTCTATCGCTCCGGCTATGGCGGCGACTACGCGCTCTGCCTCTTTTTCCCCTACATATGGTCCGGCGGGAAGGCAGAGTCCGCGGCTGAAAAGGTCTTCGCTCACTCCGTTGACGTATGACGGAGCATCCGCGAAATAGGGCTGAAGATGCATGGGTTTCCATAGGTGGCGAGTCTCGATGTTCTCCTTTTCGAGGGCTCGCCGCATCGCTTCGGGGCGTCCGCACCCGTCGTCTCCTTTTACTTTGATGTCGGGTCCGAACGTGATGGCACACAGCCAGAAGTTGCTGTCGAAGTCCGGGCCGGGGTTTTCATGAAGCTGTATGCCCGGAAGGTCGGCAAACAGTTTGCGGTATTGCCGCTGCACTCCTCGATGGTGGGCTATATGCTCCTCGGCTATTGTCATCTGTCCGCGCCCGATTCCGGCTGAGATGTTGCTCAGGCGATAGTTGAACCCAAGGCGCTCGTGCTGATACCACGGTGTGGCCTCGCGCGACTGGGTGGCATAGTTGGTCACGAGGCGCGCTGCTTCCTCATCCGGACAGATAAGCGCCCCTCCTCCCGAGGTGGTGATCATCTTGTTGCCATTGAAGGAGAGGATTCCATAGCGCCCGAAGGTGCCGCAATAGCGATTTTTGTATCTTGAGCCGAATGCCTCCGCCGAGTCTTCCACAACAGGGATGTCCCATTTACGTCCCACTGCCAGGATTTCATCGATTTTAGCGGGCATTCCGTAAAGATAGACAGGAATGATGGCTTTAGGCTTTTTCCCTGTCTTGGCGATACGGTCGGCTATGGCGCGGTCAAGAAGGTTAGGGTCCATGTTCCAGGTCTCAGGTTCGGAGTCGACGAAGACTGGGGTTGCCCCGACATATTTCACGGGGTTTGCTGAGGCGCTGAAAGTGAAACTCTGCACCATCACCTCATCACCGGGTCCTATGCCGAGCGCGACAAGGGCAAGGTGGATTGCAGCTGTCCCGGAGGAGAGAGCCACGATGCAGTGTGTCGTGTCTGTCCCGAGGAAAAATCTTTCAAGGTCTTTCTCAAAGCCGTTGACGTTGGGACCTAAGGGGACGACCCAATTGTCGGCGAAGGCTTCGTTGATATATTTCATTTCATTGCCGCTCATGTGGCAAAGGCAAAGGAGTATGCGTTCAGCCATATTTGTAAAGTTTAGTGTCGAAAGTAGTTTGGTGTCGAAAAGGGGGAGAAGACTGCAAAATTACCTATTTACTATTATCGAAGCAAATATTCTAATGATAAAACAGATGGGGAGACGCTTTCAGTCAAAGCGTCTCCCCATAAACACAAACACAACACAAATACACAACTAATCTAATCAATATGGTTCATTCACGTCTTTGTGACGATTTGAATCGGGATGGAAAAATGAGGCGGCAAGTTTTTTTCGGTAGGCAATCCGATCTTCCTTGGATAGGGTACCCTCCTCTTTTATCCGGTCTTCATGATAGGAAGCGAGACAGTCAGAAAGGGTTCCCATCATGGAGGCCATCCCTTTGGAGGAAGCCTTGAAGCTCATGCTGTTGGGTATATTCATCTTCCTGGAAACCGCCTCCACATCTATGTTGGCTCCGATGAAGTTGAAGTTCCAGCCGAGTTCCTTGAGTTGATTGATGAGATTGGCTACTTGTTCCCAGGTGTAGTCGGTCGATGAGTTCTCATATCCGTCGGTGATGATGGTGACGGAAGCAACAGCATCTTCATGAGTGGAGGCCACCGCACGGAGGTCAACGAGTGTGGAACCTACTGCGTCGAGGAGGGGTGTACAACCGTAAGGGCGATAGTCTTTTTCAGTGATATCCTCCACATCTTTTATCGACGCATTTTTGCAGATATAGCGTGAGGGGAAATTCGGATTTCCTGACTGAAAGACGAAGATGCTGACGAGCTGACGCTGTGTGTCGCCATGCTTTTTGTCGAGCTCACGGATGATGTTGAGCGTCTCGTTGCAGCCGGAGATTGTCTCCGGAGTGAGGTCAGACATGGATCCGCTTTCATCAAGGATGATGAGGTTGAAGCAAGTTGTTTTTCCCATTTTGTTTTGTTTTGTTGAATGTTTTTCTTTTTGTTTCAGCGGAGGAGCAGCGTTGTGTGAAACTCCTTACGTATTCTAATACCGAAATGGGAAAAAGGTAAATGGTAAAAGTGTATTTTTGACAATTATTTGTTGAAAAAGCCGAGAAAGTTGAAAAGTCCCTTGGTCGGACTCTCTTTAATGGGAGCGTCTTTTAACTCCTCCGGCTCGGTCTTCTGCGACTCATTGAAAAGGGACCAATCTCTTGGCGCCTCGACCCTTTCGACGTATTGATCATAGGGCGGAATATCGGAATCATAAATGAAATCTTCCATATCCGGGGCAAGAAGGTTGTGATTGGCACGATATAGGCGTGGCGGACGGTTGCGTGCTTTCTGCGGTTTTACATCCGTGGCTTCGACGATACCCGCTTCCTGCACAGAGCGGGTGAAGTTGCGGCGGTCATAGGTCGTGTCGTTGATGACCTCATATACTTTCTGGAGCTCCCCAAGCGAGAAGTATTTATTAAGGAGACTGAAGGCGATAGGCTTGAGCACGAGTATTTCCTTAAGGCGCTCACGCGCTTCGCACACAATCCGGTGATGGTCAAAGGCGAGAGGAGGGAGTTCGTCTGCCTTAAACCAGAAAGCTTTCGAAGCGTCGTCTCCGGCAATGACGTTATAATCCGACGGACGCACGAGGGCTATGAAAGCCATGGACAGAACCCATCCCCGTGGGTCGCGGTCAGGATCGCTGTAAACTTTGAATTGCTCCAGATAGACATTTCGCAGATTTGTCTCCTCCCGCAATTCCCGGGCTGCACATTCTTCAATCGTCTCATCCGGACGTAGGAATCCTCCCGGGAGAGCCCATGCCCCTAAAAATGGTTTCTGGCCCCTTTCTATAAGTAGGAGTTTAAGCGCAGAGCCGTCAAAGCCGAAAATAACACAGTCGGATGCTACGGAGGGGCGAGGGTAGCGATAGACGTATCTGTTCGGTTTGGTATCAGGCTGTTTGGGTTGCTCTGGCTGTTGGTTGTTCATATAATGTAATTTTGACGCAAAGGTAACTAAAAAAGTTAATATCCCCAAAAAAACGCGTAAAAATCGTTGTGGTCTGCGATTCCTTCCCATCAGGATGCTGCACCCAGGTAACTTCTTTACCCATTACCCTCGGTGCGACGGGGTTGAGCAAAATTTGGAGGTTAGTGCATTCGGCGAATGCCCTTGGTACGTTACCGCATCATCGAATACCCTGGCGCGCATCAGGATACGTTTTTGCACATACATAATTTTTATAATCAATTTTTTGGTTATTTAATAAAATTTAATTTACTTTGCATCTGAAACAACAATTAAAACAAAGACATTATACGACGATTGTTCTAATTGCTCATCTTTTATATACTATTCGTTCCCTATGCGGATACACATGAAGTGTTACCACACTCACCACTTCAAAAGGATGAGGTCTATGTCATTCCCATATACGTGGGAAATCACCACTGTTATACTACCCTACCAACTGTAGGATTTCAAATTATTAAATAACTTTAAGTCATGAAAAAATTACTTATCTTCGCAACGCTCCTTCTGTTCTTAGGAGCATGCAGCCAGCAGGAGGATATGACCCCTGACTCGCCACAGCTTGCTGAGTCTGATCCTTTCACAGGCACCGCCCACGACATATACGTGAATATCCTCACCAACCGATTCGGTGGGTATAATAAAAATAAGCCTAAGACACGTGCTGAAGCAACCTTCTCAATCATTCCCTATGTTGAGGAGGGTGATACCTTGATGTATATCGTGCAGTATGAAAAGGGATGGGAACTTTACTCTGCTTCTAAAGCCACCAACATGCTCATTTTCTCTTCCGATGAGGGGATCTTCGATATGAATGATAAAAATATGCCGGATGGTTTGCGCACTCTGATCAAAATGAATTGTGAGAGAATCAAAGAAGCCCAACTTTATTTATCTACCAAAATAGATAATAGTTGGACTATGGAAACTTCTAAATCGAATTTAAATCAAGGAACAGCAAAAGTAAAGAAAAATGGTATTGAAAAGACAGTAGCTGTTTCCGATCTTCCCCCGGGATATTGGAGATTGGTAAAAACTGAATTAATCTCAGAAAATATAACCTATTCACCAAGACTAATTAAAACTTTTTGGGATCAAGAAACCCCTTGGAACACCTATTCTAAATATTTAATAAATAAGAATGGCGTAAAGGAATTAGCACTGGCAGGGTGTTCCGTTATTGCTGTGGGACAATACCTTTACTATACCCATTATAAGGATAATGTACCGTCTTCTACAGTAACTACTGCGATTTCTTCATCAAATGGAATGGATTTTGATTTTTCAGGAAACAGTACAACTGTATGGGATGAAATGCCTACTTACACATCCTCAACTTCAATATCAAAGCCGGCAGCAATATTTATAGGATATATTGGTAGACAACTCAATGCAAACTACACGTTAGATGGCACCAGGGTTAGTATTCCAGCAGAACTCCAATTTCTAAAAAATGTGTTTGGTGTAAACTTTACAACATCTGCGGTCAACAAAAACTACATTATAAATTCAATAGACAAAGGATATCCTGTGCTGTCTCACGCTGAAACAAATAAATTAGAAAATGGAACTCCTATAGATAAAGATGGTCATCTTTTCTTAATTGATGGATATAAAAAGATTACAAAAGAATATATGTATTATTACGTTTATGAGAGAGAACCTTGGAATGGTGATGGCCCTGATCCTTGGGATGATGATGAACGTGATGAGAATGGAAATATCATTGATTACAGTATTAAAAAAGAAGAAAGTCAATATCAGTCTACCTATGCAATCTACATGAATTGGGGCTGGGGTAAATATTCCGGGAATAACGTGGCATATTGGCCGGAAGCGGATGAATGGTTAGCCGGTTATAATTTTAATTTGAATCATTTAATCTACAAACGTGACGACATCAAGTAATTAAACATCTGATTATTATGAAACTTTTAAATCTTTTTTGCGGTATTGCAGTTTGCCTTCTGGGGACCACCGCTTGCTCTGATCACCATGAGCCAAACGAACTCTCTCCAAACAAACGAGGAGATATAGCTCTTTCTGTGAAATCGAAAGAAGCCTCAGTTGAATTATTGGATTTCTATACCGATTTTACAACTCAAGCTATTGAGATGAATCTGAATAATAAAGAGAAAACAGATAAAAACACCATTGTCTCTCCTCTGTCCACAGCCATGCTTCTGGGCATGATTGCTAATGGAATGGAGGATAAGAATGAGGTGCAAAAGATTGCAAACTATATTGGTGTTTCTGACATGAAAGCTCTCAACGAGCTTTCCCGTACTCTCCTGACGTCACTCCCCTCTGTCGACAATCAATCAGAATTTATACTCAAAAATGCAATATGGGCGAATAAGGATCTGAGTTTTTTCGACACTTTCTCCTCAATAATGAGTCAGGATTATCAAGCAAAGTTGGAGCTTAATGATTTCTCTAATGAAAAAGAAGTAGTGTCGACAATCAACCGATGGTGTAGTGACCAGACAAACGGTAGGATTACCACAGCTATCGACAATATAAGTGCTTCGGATCTTGCAATCCTTATAAATGCAATTTTATTCAGGAGCAAATGGGAAAATGAATTTGAATTTGACGTTAAAGAGACTAAAAAAGCATCTTTCCATGGATTTAGTAAGCAAACAACTGCCGATTTTATGGTATCCTCCAGAAAAAGACGCTGGTATAGTGTCAGCCCAAATTTCTCAAGCTGCACTCTAAGTTTGGGCAACGGAGCCTTCTATCTAAATTTAGTTTTACCCGATGATAAAATGTCGCCTGATAAAATCAGCCATCTCTACAATAAAGAGGAAGCCATTGCATTATCAGAAAGCAGTCAGCAGTGTTCTGTAATAGTCGAAATTCCTAAGTTCAAGTTAAACGGAACATTTGATCTAAAACAGTTGCTTGAAAAAGCCGGTGTGATTTCAATGTCTGAATCAATTCTTTGGTCAATGTTTAGTCCGACTGCCGAGGGTGGGCTGATAATGAAACAGAATACAAGTTTTGAAATTGATGAAAAAGGGGCAACGGCAGCGGTTGTATCAGTGGGGGAAATGACTAATAGTGCTTTGCCGATTGATCCCAATAAAGAATACACAATGGTCTTTGACCGTCCGTTCTACTTCTTTTTACGCGAGACAAGCACCGGCACTTGCCTTCTCTCAGGCTTGATTGCCGATATTGATTAAGCTCCATCATCCGATATATTTTCCGACGGCGTCCTCGATGGATGCCGTCGACTTTATGAATCCTTTTAAGACCGTTTCCCACAAAATATGCGACCCTGTGTTAACAGTTTTGAAGTGAACTCCAAAAGTTTTGTGTCTAACTTTTGGGGTTCACTTCACTTTTGTGTGAAGCGGTCTAAACCTAATCCTCAATTTGCATATTTGAGTGGTTTTTATTACTTTTGCACCCTCGGAAACATAACCGTTTCTTCGCTTATTTACGACACTCTCGTTTCATTATGAATATCTCTTACAAGTGGCTTAAACGCTACATAGATTTTTCCCTGTCTCCACGTGAGCTCACTGCGGCACTGACTTCTTTAGGGCTTGAATGTGACCACGTTGAGGAAGTGGAAAGCATCCGTGGAGGGCTCCGCGGAATCGTGATAGGTAAAGTCCTCACATGTGAGGAGCATCCAAATTCAGACCATCTCCACATCACCACCGTAGATCTCGGAGCGGGAAACGTCCAGCAGATTGTCTGCGGCGCGCCGAATGTAAACGCAGGCCAGACTGTTGTCGTGGCGACTGTAGGAACAACCCTCTACGACGGTGACAAGGAGTTTCAGATAAAAAAATCCAAAATCCGTGGCGTCGAATCCAACGGTATGATATGTGCCGAAGATGAAATTGGAATCGGCACTGACCATGCCGGGATAATGGTGATTTCCGAGGAAGTCGCCCCCGGTACCCCCGCGGCTGAGTTTTTCAATGTCGAAAGCGACTACTGTCTTGAGGTGGAGCTGACCCCCAATCGTGTCGATGCAGCAAGTCATCTCGGTGTAGCCCGCGATCTTAAAGCTCTCTTTACCCGCGAAGCTTTTGAGAAAAATCCCGAATCAGACCTTCCGGAAATTTGTGTGCCGGATGTTGAGAATTTCTCGGTTGACCGTCCTGACGGTGCTGTTGAGATTGTGGTCGAGGATGCCGCTGCGTGTCCTCGCTACTGTGGCGTCACAATCCGTGGCGTTGAGGTGAAGGAATCTCCCGAATGGCTCCGTAATCTTCTTATGGCGATCGGTCAGCGACCCATCAACAATATCGTTGACATAACCAACTTCATCCTTAACGGCATCGGTCAGCCCCTCCACTGCTTTGATCTTTCTAAAGTGAAGGGTGAGAAGATTGTTGTGCGCAAATGTGCTCAGGATACGCCTTTCACCACTCTTGACGGCGTGGAGCGGAAGCTCTCTGCCGAAGATCTGATGATTTGCGATGCTGAAGAGCCGATGTGTATCGCCGGTGTCTTCGGGGGGCTCGACTCCGGAGTGACGGAAGCCACCAAGGATGTCTTCATCGAGAGCGCATATTTCAACCCTACTTCAGTGCGCCTCACAGCGCGTCGCCACGGCCTCAGCACTGACGCCTCTTTCCGTTATGAGCGTGGCGCCGACCCCTCTATCACTGTCTATGCCGCCAAACTGGCAGCCCTTCTCATCAAGGAGCTGGCCGGAGGTGAGATTTGCGGTGATATAATGGATGTGTGTGCCGAGCCCGTGAAGAGGGCGGAGGTGGAGCTTTCCCTTGATTATTGCGCATCCCTTATTGGAAAGAGAATCCCCGAACCTCTTGTCACAGCTATCCTCCGCTCCCTCGACATTACAGTGGAGAAGGACAGCTCCAATCCTGATATCCTCCATCTCTCAATCCCGACCTATCGTGTGGACGTCACTCGCCCCTGCGATGTTGTCGAGGAGATTCTCCGTGTCTACGGATATAATAATGTGGAGTTCGGCTCTGAGATGCACGCCAATCTCTCTCCCGAGGGGGACACAGATCTCAGCTATCGTCTTCAGCAGCTCGTCAGCAATCGTCTCACCGGCGAGGGTTTCATGGAGATTCTCAACAACTCCCTTTCCGCAGCCTCTTATTATGAAAAATCGGAACGCTTCCCCTCCGACAACTGTGTGCGCCTGATGAATCCCCTCAGCGGAGATCTCTCCGTGATGCGTCAGACTCTGCTCTTCGGTGGTCTGGAATCGATTTCCCATAACATCAACCGTAAGGCGCCCAACCTCCGATTCTATGAGTTTGGAAATGTCTATCGCAAAGATTCTTCGAAGGAGATTTCTGAGGAGCGTCCGCTCGCTCCCTTCTCCGAACAGATGGAGCTTGCCCTCTGGATGACCGGAGATTTCGCCCTCCCGTCCTGGAATGTCAAGGCTGCCGAAGTTTCGGTGTTCGACCTCAAGGGGATAGTTCTTAACATCTTCAAGGTGCTCGGGCTTTCAGAGAATGCCTATACCTGTACTCAGGATTCCGATGAAATTTTCTCCGCGCGCCTTGAAATCACAGCGCGCTCAGGTAAGAAAATCGGTGAGCTCGGCATTCTCCGGATGGAGCTTCTCAAGCGTTTCGACATAAGTCAGGGTGTGGTGTTCGCTCAAATCGATTGGAATAATCTCTTCCGTCTTGTAGCGAAACATCAGGTCACTTTCGCTCCCCTGCCGAAGACGCAGCCCGTCAGACGCGACCTTGCTCTCCTTGTCGACACAGATGTCAAGTTTGCCCGTATCGAGGAAACTGTCTGCAAGGCTGAGCGCAAGCTTCTCCGCAGTGTGACCCTCTTCGATGTCTACGAAGGGAAGAATCTTCCGGCCGGCAAGAAGAGCTACGCAATCTCCATCACACTTCAGGATGATGAGAAGACTCTCAACGACCGTCAGATCGACGCCGTAATGCAGAAAATAATCAACGCACTCCGCCAGATGGGTGCGGAACTCAGATAATTAACACAACAACTATCATAAATCTCTCTATCAATGGGAAGAGCATTTGAATATCGCAAAGCAAGAAAACTGAAACGTTGGGGCAATATGAGCCGCACCTTCACACGCATCGGTAAGGAAATCACTATCGCAGTGAAGGCCGGCGGTCCGGATCCCGACATGAACCCCCGTCTGCGTGTGCTCATGCAGAATGCCAAGGCTGCCAATATGCCGAAAGATACTGTTGAGCGTGCTATCAAGAAAGCCACTGACAAGGATGCCGGCGACTACAAGGAAATTGTATATGAAGGATACGGCCCCCACGGAATTGCTATCGTAGTAGAGACAGCTACTGACAACAACCAGCGCACTGTAGCCAACGTGCGTTCTTATTTCAACAAGCATGGCGGTTCCCTCGGCACCCAGGGTTCTCTCTCCTTCCTCTTCGACCATAAGAGCGTTTTCCATGTGAAACCCAATGCCGACACCTCTCTTGAGGATTTCGAGCTAAATCTTATGGACTTTGATGCCGAAATCGAGGCTGAAGATGAGGAATGGCTCATTTATGGCGCTTTCGACCAGTTTGCCAACCTCCAGAATTTCCTTGAGGAGAACGGGCTTGAAATCGTCTCTGCTGAATTCGAGCGTATACCCAACGACTATAAGGAGGTGACTCCCGAACAGCGCGAAGCAATCGAGAAGCTTCTTGAAAAATTTGAAGACGACGAAGATGTCCAGAATGTTTTCCACAACATGAAGGAAGAGGAGTAATTGCCTCATAAAATAATGAGACTTACATATAAAAAGGGGATTGGGCTTGTCTCAATCCCTTTTTTATCCTTAGTATCCGCCTCAGGAAAAATCTAACAGCATGATACGTATTCCCCGCAAATTCCTGATTATCCACATATTCCTCCTGATTCTGTCATTCGCTCTCTCGGCCTGTCGGGAAAATCCGGAGAAAGCAAAATTAATGGAGGGGGAGAGAATTGTGGGCCACCAACCGGATTCGGCACGGAAAATCCTGAAATCTATCGACACCACGCGCCTTTCCGCCGATGACAAAATGCTCCGCCGCTTATTCCTTCTGCAAGCGGCCGACAAACTTTACGAAGAACATAAAAACGATAAGGAGATTTCGACTCTCATAGATTATTTCATCACCCGAAACCATGTGAAAAGAGTGCATCCGCTCGTCAATTATTATGGAGGGCGCGTATATACAGACTTAGGGGATGACAAGAAGGCACTCAAATTTTTTAAGGATGCACTTAAATCCCTGCCTCCGGCAACCGATACTGACCTGGAGGGTTGCATCCACACTCCGCTCGCTTATTTATATATGGCTCACAGAATGTATCTGCACAGTCGTAATCACATTCAGGAAGCCATACGTCTTTCCAAACAGGAGAATAATCTTGTAAATCTCATTGAAGGGAGTCTCAATCTCGCCGATTTGTATATTTACCAACAGCAGATGGATTCGGCGGAATATGTCTATAGGAATCTTACTCCATACGTCAATGAATGTAAGGATTCAGTAACCACCAGCACTTACTATTCTCAGCTCGCCATATTCTATTTCTATGACGGAAATCTTGAGAAAGCTGACTCTGTGCTCCGTCAGCACACTTTCGTCTATGATGATATTTCGCGGGCATCGGTGCTTTCAATCATAAATAAGATTAATCATGCGTGCCATGGGGAGAAGATTGATGAGGAGCTTTATGAAAGCCTGTTGAACGACCGCGACCAGACTCTGAGATATGCCGCTCATATCCGTCTGGCAGAGATGGCGGAGCAGAAAGGGGATGGAAAGGGGATGTTGAGATACACCAAGGGAGCCCTCCGGGAGTTGAGATCAATGCAGAAGAAGTTCAACAGGAACAGTCTTGCGGAAATGGAGAAAATGATCGATGAGAAGGAACTTGAGAACACTAATCTGCAATTGACAATCGACAATCATAAAAAGCGCAACCTCATTCTCTTCATAACTATTCTTGCAATATTGATTATCGGAATATGTCTCGCGTTCATAATAAGGGGGCGTCTGAAGGTGATGAAGATTCAGATGGATGCCTACATGACCTTGGCCCGGGAAAAAGAGAACATCATGAGGCTTCTTTTAGATGGGAACCAGACTGTCTCGGAAACGGACTTCACACGTCTTCGGGAAGCTCTGAGAGAGGTGTATCCTAATTTTATCCTGACAATCGACGGAATGGGACTGAAGCCAAAAGATTATCAGGATGCGCTGCTGGCAAGGATCGATGTGCCTCAAAAAGTTTGTGCGTCATTTTTCGGTGTCACACCGGGTGGAATATCTAATCAACGGCGTCGGTTGTTACAAAAATGGCAACCGGATGGACCCTTCCACACATGGAAAGAATATCTCGACTCCCTTTAGAACTGAAAAAACCACGTCGGAAGGTGTGGTTTTTATTTTGTTGTATATTATGCAGATAGGGGAGTGTAAACTAAAATGTAAACTTTTGTAAACTCAAAAATTTGTCATAATCCACCGATTTTTTCTATTTTTGCCAAGTCGCTCTCGCCCATATTTCGCATGGGGCGGAGTCTAAGCCGTAAAAACTCATAAAGACCCTCATATTGCAAATTTTGTCTTTCTTGGCCACGTATAAGACCTCCGGATTTTTCAAAGGAGTCTGTTATTTAGTTGGGGGGAGGGGTCAGGTTAAAAATGTATGTTTCGTCTATGTCTCGTTAAAGTTTATTTCAATGAGCCCCTCCCCTTTTTTCAACTTCATCTCGGGCCATTCGATTCTGTCGAGATAGATTTATGATTCAGACCCCGGGGAGCTCGATGCGGAATGTGGTCCCTTTTCCGACCTCCGACTCCTTGACGAAGATGCGTCCGCCATGATAGTCTTCGATGATTCTCTTTACGAGGGTTAGTCCGAGTCCCCACCCCCGTTTCTTTGTGGTGAACCCGGGAGAGAAGACATTGCGGAAATTTTTGCGGGGAATTCCCTTTCCTGTATCCTTCACCTCAATCCAGACTTTCTCTTTATCTTTACCGGTGGTGATAGTGATGGTTCCGGAGCCTCCCATGGCATCGACCGCATTCTTGGTTAGATTCTCCATCACCCATTCAAAAAGTGGAGCCGAGAGGAGCACGCCGTGATCATCCGGAGACATATTCATTATAAACTCCACTTTCCCTGAAACACGACTTTTCATGTATTCCAAAGAACGCAGGGCAATTTCGTTTACATATTCCAGTGCCAATTCCGGGCGTGAACCTATCTTGGAGAACCTGTCGGCGATAACTGTGAGACGATGTATGTCCTTGTCCATTTCATCGGTCACCATCGGGTCAGACCCGGAAGCCTTCAGATATTCATTCCAGGCCATGAGGGAGGAGATGGGGGTGCCGAGCTGGTGGGCTGTTTCCTTCGAAAGTCCGGCCCATACTCTATTCTGCTCCGCTTTTTTGGTGTAGACCACTGCGAAATATATGATGACGGCGAGAATTATCATTACGCTGAGCTGTATGTAAGGGTAAAGGCTCAGGCGCTTCAGGAGAATGGAGTCTTCGTAATAGATATATTGGAATGTGTTGTGATAGATTTCCACTCTTATGAAATGGGGGTCGGTCTCGGAGAGCTTCTTGAGCGACAGTCCCCTCCCGGCCTCCCGGAGGCGAGTGTTCAGGAAATCCTTGTTTTTCTGCGTCAGTTCCTCAAAGACCGGTTTCTCTGAATTTTCCTTGTCCGGGAGATGAAAGTTGCGGAAATCTACAATAGTATAATCCTCATCGGCCACCATGACCGGTATTGAGTTGTTCTGGCTGATGATTGCGAGAAGGAAATCGAAATCGGTGTCTATATTGGCTTTGGCAAGCTTTTCCGTAGCGCTTGCCCATATTCCCATCCTTTCCCTCTCCTGCTGGGCAAGCTCCTTGACGAGGCTGTTGCTGACGAGGAGAAAAAGAATGATGGCTATGGCGGAGACGGCGAGAAAGATAAGCTTACCGGTGCGCCGGCGTTCGTATATTTCCGCTTTGTTAAATTTCATGGGAAGATAAACGGTAGTCTGTAAGGATGAAACGAGCCACCGAATCCTCCGTGTTCGGTCCGATAACGATGTCTGCCATATCCTTCACCTCCGGAATGGCATTCTCGACAGCGACGGCTACATCCGCCTCATGCAGCATGGGGATGTCGTTGACGTTGTCGCCGAAAGCAACGATGCGTCCGGCTCCGGTAGCCCGGCGCAGGCGCTTGATTCCCTTTGCTTTCGTGGCCTCGGGAGCGAAGGCTTCAAGCACGGCTATTTCATCGCCGTATATGTCATGATAGAACAATGGATTGCAGTCGCAGGTTGCCTTTATCTCCTCATATGCCGGACGCCCTTTCTCCGCGGGCTGAATACTGTAGAAAAGGAGCACGGGGGGGAGGGGAGAAGGAATCTCTGACTCTCCGGAGGCGGAAATGTTGAAATGCTTGAAGCGACTCTCCCTCCCGGTCATGAACTCGCGCTCAAGAGGGGACAGAGGGCCGTAGTGATACACCTGGATTATACCGTCGCGGAAACAATAGATGAAGACGGGTAAGGACTGGCGTATGAATATGTTCAAAATCTTCTCAGCTTCAGAGGGTGGAATGGTGACTGTGTGGTCGAAAAGACCTGTGGAGGGTTCCCAGAAAGCCGCTCCGGTCATGACTATGTAGGGGAGGGTGGAATGGATGGCGCTCATTATCGGAGCCACTGTCGAGGGGGTGCGTGCGGTGGCAATGGAGAAAAGGGCACCTTCGCGGATGGCTGTGTTTATCATTGCGGCGGAAGCATCAGTCACTCTGCTGTCTGAGGAAAGAAGAGTGCCGTCGAGGTCGGAGATATAGAGGGTTCGGCTCATTTTTTTCATCTTTTTTTGCGCCCCGTTTCCTCTCCGGAGGGTTTGATTTCCACCCATTCCACATCGCTGACCTGACTTTCATGATATTCCACACGTGAATTGTCGGAGAAGCGCGCATCGATATCGGTCTGGGAAAATTCCTTTATTTCAACAAATTCCACATCTTCGGCATATTCTTTCGGGATGATAGGTCCGGAAGGGTCATAATACTCCCGGGAAGAACGGGAAGACCGATATGCGCTCGAAGCGGATTCGCGGCGGGAACCTCCGGAAGATTCTTTTTCTCTTGAAGATTTGGATTTGTCGCGTGGGGGCATCCCTGTGGCCTTGCGGATATAATCTTCCGTGCGGTTGGCCAGAAACCGGGCTATCTTTCTGCGTATCCAGGCATTGATGCGGGAGCCGAAAATGAGCCATATAAGGAAGAATACGACTATAACGATGACTACTGTCATATCTGAGATTTAAAATTATGGTAGGGTTGGGGAGAAAGGAGTCGGTAGAAAACTTATCGGCAAAGAGCCAAAGAAAGGATTATATAGAAAAGAATGAACCACATTAGCCCGGCCACACCCATGAATGCACAGAATAGAACTGCGCCTACGACGAGGAGGATTTGAGGATAGTGTGTATGAAAAGAGAATCCTTTTATCTTCAGGGAGAACATGCGCATGTTCGAATTCATCAGATAGCATTCGGCAATCAGGATAGGGAGGAAAATCCACCATATTGAAAGAGAGTCCTGACCTTGCATGAACTGCGCTGCGAGCCCAATCCAGAAAATGGCGTTTGCCGGGATGGGGAGGCCGATGAAGGTGGTGGTCTGGCGGGTGTCTATGTTGAAACGGGCGAGGCGCACGGCTCCCGAGACCGGAATGAGAAGAGTGGTCCAGCACAGCCATGCATCTATGCCATGGGCAGACAGCAGATTGAAGACTATCATGGCAGGGGCGACACCGAAAGTGACGAGGTCACAGAGGGAATCAAGTTCTTTCCCGAGGTCGGAATACGCTCCGAGGGCGCGTGCTGCAAACCCGTCGAAGAAATCAGCCACGGCTCCGATGGCGATAAAGATGAAGGCCCATTGATATGCAGGGAGTCCCCACAGCAAGAGGTCTGCCTTGGCAGCGCAGACAATCGCCATGCATCCTGAGAGCACATTTATGCAGGTGATGGAATTGGGAATATTTCTGACGAAAGCGTTCATTGTCAAGATTAAGATTTGAGACGAGCCACCGGAGTGATGCCTCCTTTGACGTTTTGTTTCATCTCCACGAGAATCTCCGAGTCAAGGGGAAGGTATAGGTCTACTCTTGAGCCGAATTTGATGAACCCGAGATGGCCGTCGATGTTTGCCTCATGTCCTTTGCGTGCGTAAGTTACAATACGGCGCGCCATGGCTCCGGCTATCTGGCGCGCGGTGAGCCGTGCCCCTCCATTTGTGACGATGCCTATGGTGCTGCGTTCGTTTTCAGTGCTTGATTTGGGAAGATAGGCGGAGAGGAAGCGTCCTCGGTGGTGGCGCACATATTCCACTGTACCATCTACGGGATACCAATTGGCGTGGACGTTGAGGGGAGACATGAAAACGGAGAGCATGATTGCCTCCGATTTAAGGTATTCAGGCTCGAACACCCTCTCTATCGCCACCACACGCCCGTCGACGGAGCTGACAACCATGTTTTTTCTCGGTCCGCGATATTTCCTTTTCGGACAGCGGAAAAAATTGAATACGAAAAGATAGACCACAATGGAAATTGCGGAAAATACCCCCGGGATAGTATAGGGAGGCATAAACAGCCACACCGGTGCATTTAAGGCGGCGAGCACGATGAAGAGCAGAATAAGTATGTTGGTTCCTTCTCGATGAATCTTCACGACAATTGTTATTTCCGGTTGGCGATTTTTAAGGGTTAAATCTCTGCATTTCGAATGCAAAAAGTCCGTAAAGGGGCTTTATGAACTGCAAATTTAAGGTTTTTATCTCTATTTCGCAAATTTTTCGTAACTTTACCCACCTTTTTTCAACCTCCAGATAGAAGATATGAAAGAAAGAAAAGCAATGCTCGTGATCAATCCGGTGGCAGGCACCCGCTCCAAGAAAGGGGTGGAGGCTTATGTGAAGGCTCGTCTTGACGAGGCGCAAATCGCTCTGACCACCCTTGAGACCACCGCGGGCGGAGACGCTGCCCGGTTTGCAGCACAGGCTGCGCGGGAAGGGTATGAAATGGTTATTTCTGCCGGTGGAGACGGCACTGTCAATGAGATTGCGGGGGCTCTTTCCCACACCGACACGGCTCTCGGAATACTCCCGCTCGGCTCCGGAAACGGACTTGCTCGCTCGCTGAATATCCCCCAGGATGTGGGCGAGGCCATGAAGATTATTTCCGACGGAAATCTGTTAAGGGCAGACCGGGGACTGGCAAACGGAAATCCGTTTTACTGCACTTTCGGCATAGGTTTCGATGCAGCAGTGAGTGAGAAATTCGCCCGGACAAAGCGTCGGGGAAAGATGACTTACATAAGAAACGTCATTCAGGAATTCCTAAAATACCAAAGTCAGCCTTATGCCATCTCGATTGGGGGGCAGGTCGTGACGGAGCAGGCTTTCCTTGTGGCGGTTTGCAACGCACCGCAGTATGGCAATAACGCTTATATAGCACCTCAGGCAAAACTTGACGACGGCCTCCTGGACATCACCGTGATACATTCAGGCTCCCCTATATCGACAATGCTTCTCGGGGTGGATCTGCTGGCCGGTTCGCTCGACAAAAACACCCATATAGATACTTTCCGCGTTAGCTCAGCCACAATCACACGCCTTGAGCCGGGGGCGGCTCATATAGACGGTGACCCTTTGACCATGGGGAAGGCGATAAACATACAATGTGAGCCGGGAGTGCTGAAAGTGTATGCTCCGGAAAAGCAGGAGGAATTCAAGCCTATCGTCTCTCCTCTACGCTCGATGCTTCAGGATATACGTTACGATGTGCTGGCGAAATTGAGACAGTGACAAAATGTCTTACACTGGGAAGGGCAACTTTTATGATATTTCGTGAAACTCCAATTTTATAATTATTGAGATACTAAGCGGTTATATATTTTAACAATTTCAGAAAGTCGCAAAAAGTTATATATTGGTTTGGTTTAACTCGGGTATATATAACCCGAATTAAACCAAACTTAATTGTGAAATCACAAGTTGTCTTATTGGGATATGTGAAATTGTAAATGTTGCGATGTAATCACTTGTATAATTGGAAATAAAGCACTAACTTTGCGCTACATAAAAAGGACAATAAAGCGTTTATTGTCCTTCTGTAATCCGCAAAAATGAAACAGGCCATAATATCGAAAGTCAATCGTAGCAGGAAGGGGACAATCTTCTTGTCGGATAGTTTTTTGCCCATTGATACCCATTACGCCTCCAATATTTTATCGGAACTGTGTAATGCCGGTAAACTCGTCAGAGTCGCAACCGGGATATATGTTAAGCCAAAGATGTCAAGGTTTGGACCTGTGATGCCTACAATCGGCGAAATTGCGCAAACCATAGCAAAACGTGATGATGCACAACTATTGCCAACAGGAGCTACTGCCGAGAACTATCTCGGTTTTTCAACACAGGTTCCAATGAACGCCGTATATCTTACATCAGGTACTCCTCGAAAAATAAAGATTGGCCGAAGGGCTTTGACGCTTAAACATAGTGTGCCGTCAACATTTGCCTATAAGGGTAAAATTTTGCCTATATTAGTGCTTGCACTAAAATCTATCAAGCAGTATAACATTGACACTGAAATCCTTGATATTGTTTATGGAGTATTGAAGGACAATCCTGAGGACGACACTTGGCATGAGGATATAGCCCATGCTCCACGCTGGATTAGAAAAATAGTAATCGAAACAAAAGAAAAAATCAAACGAAATGAGCAGATGGATTGACGCTTCGGATGCAGACCGCCAGCAGTCGGCTTACATCATAGCAACCGAAAAGAATATTAGCGAAGGTGCAGTTGAAAAAGACTGGTGGGTAACTGCCATTCTGAAAGTGCTGTTTTCTCTTTCGCCGGCTAAATATATGTTCTTTAAGGGAGGTACAAGCCTCAGTAAAGGATGGAACTTGATAGACCGCTTTTCGGAAGATATCGACATCGCACTATATCGTGACTTCTATCTCGATATTTTGGGTAAAGAATGTGCCAAAGCATCCACGAACAATCAGGTCAAGAATCTGCGTATTGCCAATCGCGATTATATCCTTGGCGAATTTACAGAGGAATTGACTACGAAACTCAATGAAGCTGGATTGAGCGAAGGTCTGGTTGTACCGATAACGACAAAAAAGGATGGCTCACCAATCGACCACGATAGCGACCCGGTAATCATTGAAATTCATTATCCGGTTAAGATTAGCTCTGATGCCTATGTTCGCCCCGTTGTCAAGATTGAGATAAGTTGTCTTTCGATGAAAGAGCCTTACGAAGTCAAGCGCATATCTTCTCTTGTTGGAGAGGCGTTTCCTCAAATTGACGCTGAGACCATTGCCGACATTCCGACTATAATGCCAACGCGCACATTTCTTGAAAAAGCGTTTCTGCTAAACGAAGAATATCAGCGAAAGAATCCTCGTACCGAGCGCATGAGCCGACACCTATATGATTTGGAACGGCTAATGGATACACAATTTGCGGAGGCCGCATTGTCAGACATGGATCTATATCACGAAATCATTGCACACCGTCAGCGATTCTATCATGTTGGTGGTGTCAATTATGAACTCAACCACCCGTCAACAATCACATTTTGCCCCACAGGAGATTTGCGAGAAAAGATGCGACTTGACTACGAAGCAATGAAAACCTCGATGATTTACGGCGAAAAGCTGGACTTTGAATCACTAATTGCCAGACTGGAACAACTGCAAAAGTATTTTAAATCAATCAGATAACATAAGATTGAGATTTCTATGAATAACATTAAAGATATAGAAGAACGTACAAAAGTTGCAGCTGCAGTCAGAAAATGCAGCGAGAATCCTATGCCTTAAAACTCATCAAAGTTGTGTGCACAGGGTGATAAAGATGAAAGAGCTAAATCTTAGCGACTTAGCTCTTTATTTGTGTTGCCTTGGGAGGGTGCTCACGTAGTGGGCGCCACATAGCGGTCCCGGCATCGCAAGACTCTTATTCGGCATTCCAGTCGCTCTCGGGGAAAAGGTCAAGCACTATGCGATCTGTCCGCGTCGACGGGTCGGCGGGTGGTGTGGCCACAAAAGCTCCGGAGAGTGTGGTGATATAGTTCTGGCGCACCTTTATTTTCCCGGAGTTAAACTCGGTCGATAATGGATCAAGGTCATCAGCGGCGATGGTGAATGCGAGGGGGGAAAGACCCTCCTCCCTGTTTTTGCCCGACGCCAGAGTATAGAAATAGAATATTTCCCCCGAAGTGATGTCGGAGGGGGTGACGCTCCATTTCCCTCCATCGACTTCCGCAGTGGGATAATTGTAGGGGTCGGAAGCGGTAGTAGTCTTAATCTTATAACTCATCAAAGGGGAAAGCTTGGTGATTTCGACAACCATTGGACCGCTCTGAGGTAACGTGGTGGAGATTACGCGCACCTTGGCCGTGGCGCGTGGCAGGGAAATTGACTGATGGAGTTCCTCCTCCTCCTTTTCGAGGGTGACATAAGTCGCGAAACAGTCAAAGTGGTCATTGTTGACTATCTCTGAACCGAATGCTTTCATTTTGATATCGTCAGTGCCGGATGTGTCGTAGTAGCAATCGGGGTAGAGACCGTTTTCATCGGCTGCTGAACCGACAGGAATATAGTCAGCAAAGAGGTTGATGGCATACGACCCTGTTTCCACGTCTTCGAACACTAACGTTGATCCGTCACTTCCTTCCAACATCTGTTTCCGTTGCACAGCTTCAAATTCGCCGCTTTTATCGTTTTTCTTGAAAAGCACGGCGTTATAGCGCAATGTGTGGGTCCCGTCCGCGCGTGTTGTCGCCTTCGGCACCAACAGAGACAGGGAAATCACATCCGAGGGACCTCCTGTGGAGCGGGGATCGTCGATGACCTCCGTTGAAGAACAACCGCACATGATGCCAAAGGCCAGGAGCGGAATGATTTGTTTGATATTCATTGTTTTCATAATATTTCTTTAGTTACTGATTTCATATTTCTGTAAATTCTTTTTTCATTCCTCGTCGTATTCAATCACTATCTCCCCCTCCCATTCATTCTCTACATGAAGTGGACTTTGAAAGAAATTGGATAGGAATGGACCGCGCACCACGGTTGTATGATTTGGTTTCAGTGTGAAAGATATGTCTCGAGTGCGAGATATGATGGAGCGTGCCGAGTTGTAGACAGTTATGTCGGCTGTCAGTTCCTCACCGGAGGAATCAGGAAAGAGGGGAATCTCAATCACTTTGAATGCAGAGGGGTCAGGAAGCAGGAGGGGAGTGTCAGTATGCCATCCTGAGGAATAACGCGCCGGAGACCCGGTAAGAAGATTGAATGCATCCGGAGCGGGTGTCGTAAAGGAGATTTCTATGGAAAAGACTCCCGGATTTACGGTGACTGTCGGAAAGACGGAGATGAAACGTTCCGCATCGGTTGCTTCCACTCTGAGCAGGGCTGCCGGGGAGGAACAGCTGACGGGGAGAGTGTAGTCATGGGATGTTGGAGAGGGAGTGGCACTTCCGAGAGAGAAGTCGGCCTCACCGCGCAGACAGATTGGGAAAGCGAGTTGGGCGGAAGTGGCGTAGATACTTTCCCAATATGATATCACGGAGATGGAAGAGAGGTCAGCCACATCATAATGGAGCGGATTCCGGTTTTCGCTGTCCACAAGGTGACTCCAGACCAGAATATGATAATTCCTTTCCTGAAGCGGAGTAGATATCGGCAGCAAGATCGGTTTGGAGTCATCCCCATCATATCTGATGAAATTCTCTTCGTCTGCGATTGTGCGTCCGTTTTGCAAAACGAGAACCCTGAACTGATAAATTCCGCGAGGCATCTGCACTTTTTCTGTGGCTCCGTCGGAAGAATTGGAGAAATTGATTCCGAGGTTTAACGAGAGGGTAAGGGTGATGAGGGAGGGGTCTTCCGGTTCCCCTTTGGGATATGTATGTATGCATCCTCCGCAGAAAACCGCGAGGAAAATAAGGGCAGTGCATATCCTGATGAGGGGGTGGATTCTCATAAATCAAAAAGATAACCGATGGAAATGGAAATTTTGTCGATGCCCCAGTAGAGAGTTCGCCTCGTGTCGGCTCTTGCTCCGTTCGGGACATTATAGAATCTGTCGTATGAAAGGGATGCCACACCGGCGCCTATAGAAAAATCGGCCATCCAGTGTGTCGCGAATTTCAGGGAGAACCCGTAGGAGACTCCGCCTCCAAGCAAAGGGCGGCGAACGTCTTGATAACGATAGTCGCCATAGCATAGATTGAACCAGGCTACGGAGGCGTGTAGTCCGAAATAGTGGCCGAAAAAACCGGGTTTCACTCTCATTCTCAACTCCGGCTGAGAGGCGAATACTCTCAGCGCTGTCTTTTCAGTGATAAACCAGGGACACCAGTAGAGCGGAAGAGCCGCGGAGAAACGCCGGGAGAAAAAATATTCCGGCTCGACGTTCATGACGGTTATTCCCCAGGCCGGGAGATTAGTTTTCAAAGCCAGAGCAGGAGGTTCCGAATGGGGGGTGAGAGTAATCAGCAGGGGAAGGAGGAGGGAGTTCATGGCTGAGGCTCGGTTATCAGGTCCGCCTTTACCGGTTTGCCGTTGTTTAACTTGATTTTGAGTTGAGTGCCTATCGGCAGATGTGGCGGAATCTTAAATCTGTGAGGATGAATCCAATAGTGCCGTCCTTCGCTGTCTGTGACCCTCCATGCCACGACATTGCTGTTGAACCCTTTTGAGGGAGTATTCTGTGGAGGGTCTTTGTGATAAGTCTTCTTTACCTCGAGCGCCGGGATGGCATCGTAGATGAAGGAGTCGGCGATAGGTTCCACTCTTTTATACGCCGGTGTTGGGTCGGCCGGGGAGGTTCCTTCAGGGATTTGAGATAGAGTGCTGTTGAAATGTCGTGAGAGATGCCAGCCGTTTTGCTCATAGACGTGCTTGAAAGAGAGGAGTTCGTATAATGCCTGGGGGTAAGCCTTGGTGTAGATCCAGGCTTTTGCCAGGGCAAGCCTCACTTTACCCTTGAATTGTTCGGGTCCGGGGGAAGAGAGGGAGCGGAACAGGAGGGAGACGTGAAGACGGAGGTCTTTTTCGGGGGAGACAAGGGAAGCGAGACGGCTCCAAAGGTAATGTTTGGAGGGAGCGATAAGGATGGCTTTTTTCAGGAGGGGGATGGCTTGGTCGGGTTGAGTCTGTAGGATATGGAGCGAAGCTCGTTGGTAAAGGAGGGAATGGGAATCCGGGAAAAGGGAGAGGGCATGGTCGGTTATGGCGGTGAGTTCCGGAGATGGAGAAGTGTTTGTCTCCATACATTCATCTACACAGAGAGTAATCAGTTTCTCAGCTGTTGAAGAGAGCTGTTTCCCTTCGAATTCCTTTCTTCTCCAGTCTCCGGGACGTAGGTTCTCAAGATTCCAAAGGGCAGCAAAGCGGGAGATGGAGAAACGTACCATGTCGTCGCGTTGATGGTTGAAGGCGATATTCGCGGCATCTTTATAGAGGCGTATGGCCTCTGTAAGAATCATGGAGTGAAGTTTATGGGGTTTGGCGGCACGTAGTTTCAGATATTTGGCGAGCATTCTTTTCCGGATGTCAACAGCGGAGTCGGCAGCCTGATGAAGGGCATAATAGATTATCCAACCTGTCGGGTAATGGCTTTTGGGAGGGAGGGTGTCGTTGTCGATATGCGGGGCAACTGCATTATAGACTTCAAGAGCCTTTCCGGCTTTTGCACGGTCTACCCCGTCGGATATATATTGCGCGAGTTGGTCCATGACATTAGGGAACTTTTGGGTTATATTTTGGGAAAAGTATCGCGTAAGAGAGATTGAAAGCAAAATTATGCAAAAAGAACTGAACCTACAAGTTTTGTCAACGAAAACTGCAAAAATTATTCTATGACAGGCTATACGGGTTCGTCGAGAGGACTACGAGTACGGTAAGTTTTTTTCGCTTTCCCCTTTCTCCCTTTCTTTTTGCGGCGCAAGGAATCCGTGTGATTCTTTCCTCCTTTTCTTATCCTCTTCCCGGCGGTCTGAAGGGAGTCGGGGGAGAGAGTATCCGGCAAGGTTATTGTCTTCACCTCAGGTGGGGGTGTGGGGAGGGAGGAACGGTCACATCGGTTTGTGAGGAATGCCGTGCCGATTATGAGCAAAGCCAACGCCGCGACAACAAGTATGCCGCGGCGTTCGGATGCTGTAACAGGATTATTGGCCATTATGTGTCTCGAAATGGATGTGGCGGGAAGCGGTGTCACCCCCGGGGGTATCAGAATGGATAGCCGATTGCAAGGTGGAAAGCGAAGGCATCCTTGAATTTCACATTGAAATAGTGAGGAGTCCCGTTGCGGTAGGGTGTGTGGAGGCCGTAGCCAAGGTCACCGCGTATGACCATCATCCCTATATCTACACGCAGACCGACCCCGGTGCCAAGGGCTATGTCGCGTAGGAAAGTAGAACCCCGCAGAGTTCCTCCCGGGCGCATCGGGTCATCTTTCAGAAGCCATACGTTTCCTGCATCAATGAAGGCCGCACCGTGAAGCACACTGTAAATCGGGAAACGGTATTCGGAATTGAGCTCAAGGATGAACGTACCGGTCTGGTCGAAGTAGCCATCTTTTTCAGAGTTGGGGGCACGATAGGAGCCCGGTCCGATTGAGCGCACGGTGAAAGCGCGTATTGAATTGGCACCGCCGATATAGAATTGCTCCGCGTAGGGCACCTGGCGAGAGTTGCCGTAGGCGTGTTCGGCGCCTATCTTTACCCTTGACACAAGCCATTGGTCTGTGCCTCTGATTAGACGGCGGTTGTAGACCAACTGCACCTGTCCTTTGATGAACTGGGAGAAGGGAGTGCCGAACAGACGTTTCTCACCTTTCACTCCGCAGGCGCGGTAGATAAGGTCGAAGAGATTTCCGGCCTCCTTGAAAGAGGCTGTGAAATTGATGCCGTTGATTCTTTCTCTCTCAAGGAATTTGTCCAGTGTGTAGGTGTATGACAATTCCGGGATATACTGGCTCTGGAAACTGAGAGCTACCGCCGGGTTCTGTTCCATAATGGAGTCAAATGCATGGGTGGTGCTCATGAGTTTCGTGTAGGTAATCTTAAAGGGAGTGAGCTGATGAAGGGTGTGTTTTGTGGCGCGCCATTCATATGAGATGCCGGTGTTGAATTCGGCCAGCTTGAAGTAGTGGGGACGATTGAGAATACTTGCTCCCAGAGAGATGGTGGTCCAGTTGAGCTCGCGTTGAGTGCGTTTCACAAATTTCGGAGCCAGAAGGCGAGGGAAGGCGAGGGAGGCCGTCAGACCGAACTCGTAACTGTTGAACACACTTCCTTTGTTTTTTCCGGTCTGCCATTCGTATTCGGCGTCAAGCTCAAGGCTAAGGCGTTCCCCTCCACCGAAAAGGTTGTTGTGGGAGAGTCCGAGCACGAGCCCCGGGCCGATATAACTGTTGGATTTCGATGTTGCGTTCACCTCGATCGACGCTTCGATAGGGTTCTCAAATTGGCAGGTGGTGTAGACATCGAGAGTGCCATGACCGTTGGAGGTGTCGGTCGGGATAGGCTGAATCTGGATGTTGCCGAAAATGCCGAGACGGGAGAGACGAGTCTGGGTGCGGTCCATATCGCGGACTGAGAAGAGTTTTCCCTTGCGGAAGGTGATACATGAAGGGATAAGATTCTTACGGAGGCGTGCCGGCTGCATGACGATCACTTCCCCTCGGTTAGTCTGAAGGGTGTCGGGAGTGCCGGGATTGCGTTTGCTCTTGCGAAGCACGGTGGTGTAGATATTCCCTACCCGATAGGGCTGTTTCGCCATCTGCGGCATATTGTCAGCCACATCAATCTTCAGGGCAATACTTCCCGGGGTTATGAGGGAGTCAGCGAGAAATTCGATATATTCCGGACGGAAATAGTAGTAACCGCGATTTCTCATACTGTTAGCAATCCTTATCCTCTCAGCCGAAAGAGAGTCGACACAGAAAATCTCACCCTTTTTCAAATAAGGGCTCTTCCGCGCCAGAGAATCGATAAACTTCGACATGCTGTCGTTGCTTCCGAGATAGATGATGGAGTCGAGGCGGTATGGCTCAGAGAGGTTGACGGTGTAATCTATCGCGGCTTTCTTCGCATTGTGTTTCGAAGGAACGACATCGTAAGAGACCGTAGATCCGAAATAGCCGTTGTTGTCAAGAATCTGTTCCATGAGTTTCGTGCGCATTTCGGCACGCACATCGCTGACCAGCACAGGCTGCTTTACAAGCTTCTTATAGAGCCATCCTTTCAACCCTTTTGTAGAGTCGTTCCAGTTGTTGTAGACCCATAGGCCGACAGGAATCTTGATGAATGAAGCGAAGATATAGTTGTTGGCATCACAGTCTACGGCCTGGTCGATATCCGCCATAAGCGCGGAAGGCACCTTCACGTCCTTTGGTTTTATGACCTCCATCTTGCCTACGCCGGTGTAGCGCATCTCCCCCTCGGGGATACGGCGTGTTGTGGAGCAAGAGGCGGCAATTAAGCTGAGGAGAAGCAAGAGCGCTCCGGCTACCGGAGAATTATACAATCGGCATTTCATCATTTGTCGGAATTTGAAGGAAGTGAGTCAAGGGTTGTGCGAGGGGAGGGGGCGGGGAAAGCCGGAGTCTCTTTCGGCACGGAATCTTCGGGAGCCTGGTCGTCGGCCTTGCGGCGTCGGCCGAAGCGGAAGAGGCGGCGCAGAGTGGCGAGACGGCGCTTCATGACAAAACCTACACCGGTCTCTGTAATCTCACCTTCGAGGATGCTCTCATAGCCGGTGTGACGGAAAAGACGTGCATACATGGTCATGGAGTTGGTCTGCTTGAGGATGTATTCAAAGGCTATGTCATTGATTAGATTTTCAGAGAAATTCTCATCGGCAGAGGCGTCTGTAGAATAGTTGCCTCCGACAGAAATTTTGAATCGGTTGTCGAATAAGGATTTCGACATCTGATAGCTGTAGCTTGTGGTGCTTCCGGTTTCGCCGTTGACTGTCTTGTCATATTGGTTTACGCCGAAACTGAGGTCTACACCCTTGACATGGTTTGCCATCCAGCTGTTGAGCTGCGAGGTCAGCATGCCGTAGAGAGCCCCCTGAAGCATATCGCTGCTTGCCGTCTTCACTCCCGCTCCGGAGTATTGCCCGGTCAGAAGCAGGTTGATTGCGGCCATACTCCTCTGGTCAGCGCTCATGGAAAGAAGTTCGTTCTCGATGCTCATGTCGTCGTTGGTCGAGAGATCGAAGAGCACTTTCGGAGCGGAGAGAGTGTTTGTCACAGAAAGCTTCACAAGGAAATTGACAAGGCGGGAGTTGCCACCCTCAATCAGGTTTGTGCGCGTTTCGTCGGTGGCGACTATGCTTAGGTGTGGGTTCATAATGTCACCGTTCCAGTGGACATAGCTTTCAGGGTCAAAAGTGAATTTCTTCTCTCCGACCACGGGGACTGAATAGCGCGCATATCCTTTCCCTATGTTTAGCTGGCCGTTGAGGCGCATATCCCCCATATAGTTCTGGAAATAATTGAGTGTGCCGGAGGGGGAAATCTCAACTTTGCCATTGCCGGTTGTGGCTGTTCCGGGAATCTCCACCTGCACCTGTGTGCCCGGTTGGATGGTGAGCCCGGCCACTATACGCATGGCCAGAGGAGAAGTCACACTGTCGGCTGTCGCCATCTGGGTAGTGTCGTTGAAGTTTACGAATTTCACTACTCCGGACGCATCCTGCTGTGAGAGTTCCATCGTGGTCTGCGGGACTGAGTAAGTGACATCTGTCTTGGAAAGGACATCCACATTGGCGTTCACGTTCATGTGAGCCATCGGTCCGGTCACTCCGGCTGTCAGATTCAGGAACACTTTTCCGTAAATATCCCCTTTGCTCTTCTTGTCGTTTCCGATGAGCTGGAAATTGGAGGCATTGGCTTGCAGGTTGAAGAGGATGTTGGAGAAGTTGGAGGCATCGACACTTCCGTTTATGACGAGTGGATTGGCGTTCTGGCCTCTGATATCGAAATTATCGAAGACCACAACGTTGTCGCGCACGGAAACGGAATCGTTGCCAAATTTCAGGGAGGAGGCCATCATGGGGATGTAGACAGCTACGGAATCGCAGGCTATACTTCCGAAGAACATCGGTTTAGTAAAAGTGCCCTTCATGTCGATAGCTCCGTTAAGGCGTCCGGAAAGCGACGCGACATCCTTGCCAAGGAAAGCATTAGCTACCTTGAGCGGGAATTCCGTCAGCTCAATTCCGAGTTTTTTCGGCACGATGGCTCCGGTGGAATCCGGGCGGAGCATCATCTTTGCCACGAGCGCATCAGCTCCGTCAATTTTTAGGGATGCGAGTGCGCCGGTGGAGCCGTCGGTGTTATGTCCGGCTTTTAAGCCGAGGTCGAAATCACCGACTTTAATCTTATCATATGTGAATCCCTTAATGCCTATTGTGCCGTTGCCATAGAACCATTGATTGGTATAGCCCACGTTGAGGTCAGCATTGATGGAGGCTGTCAAGGGGGGAGCGAAGACCGACATACGGAGGAAATCCTGCACCTTGATATTGTCGAGGGCAAGGTGGATTTCATCATTGCCGTTCTGTCCTGTCTGAGTTTTCAGCAGGATGCTGCTCTCGTTGCTCTCTGCCATGAGATTAGCATCAATATGCTTGGTGAGTATATTGAGGTCGATATGGTTCTCTGCATTGAATTGCCAGGGGAGGTAGGCGATGGTGGCTTTCAGAGGGGTGAAGTGGACAGAGACGATAGAGTCCGTGAAGGCACCTGTCATACCGAGACGGTAACCGGTTTCCCCTTTCTGATTTTTCTGTGAAAGGGAGAGGAGAAGGCGGTTGGAGCCGAGATATCCGTTGAGGTTTACGTCGGCAAACTCCCCGATGGGGTTGTTGGCCCGGTTCCCCATATGAGCGTTATAATCGAGCAGAGACCCTCTCTGAAGCATACTCAGGGTGATGGTGTCAGCCCGCATGGAGGCGTTGGAAATCTCTATAGCCCCCGCATTCATCCTGATAAGGGAATCATTGGAAACATGGGCATAAAGAGTGTCCATACTCATTCCGGTAGTGTTGAAGTATTTCCCCACGACCCCTTTCCCGGAAGCGTTGACATCGAGAGTAAAGGCGGGAAGGGTCTTCTGGAGGAGCTCCACATTGAGGTCACGCCGGTCAATCTGTTTCATCACGGAATCTGAGGCGATCGTGAATGAATCGATGAGGTTCTTCAGTCCGGTCGCGCTATTGAAGCGGACAGAGGTCAGGAGAGCGTCAATATCTGCCGTGACATTATCGAGGGTGCTGGTGAAGGAGGCGGTGAGTTCTCCGGGCAAAGCGAACAACTGGTTGCCGGCGGTCCATTCAAAATTCTCCAAGCGCAGGTCTGCGTCATAGAGCCATTTGTCGGGGCTGGCGCTCCCGGTAAGGAAAATCTCACCTTTGCCGTGGTTCGCCTCTTCTGAAAGACCGAGCGAATGGAGGTCAAGGTCATCTATACGGCTGACAAGGTCAAAGGTATAGTAATCGGGAGCCACGGTCCCGTGGCCGTCGAGCCGAAGTTCCGCTCCCGGATTTTTCGAAAGAGCATTCACGGTGAAAGCTCCGTTGTGGAGAGTCACATCGGCGATGATATCATGCAAGGTCTTTTTCTGGTAGACGAGAGATGTGATGTCAACACGCACATCAGTGGCGGCATGCGTCAATGTGGGATTGAAGCCTGCACCTATGGCGGAGATACGTCCCGAGACAAGCCCTACGCCGACGCCTGGTGCAAATTGGGCTACATTGACGTTTCGCAAGGTTATATCCGCATCATATCTTTCGGAAGTCATGCTGACTTTACCATCCGCCGCCACATCACCTGCGGAGGTTAGAAGAGAGAAGTCTGCCGCATAAGTCTGTGCGTCAGCAGAGGCAGTTCCTTCGATTTTCATTGTCGGGACCTTGAAGCCGAGGTCGCCTACGAACGCTTTCACAATAGAGGGGTCGGAGAGGGAGCCGTCGAATGTGAGGTTCGCGCGCAGTTTCTTAAAATCGAGAGCGTTTGCTGCCCGTCCGGTTGCGTTCAAGGAGAATACCCCCGGGACAGCCACATCAAAGACCGGAATCGTGACATCGGCGAGGGTGCCGTCGGCGGAAACTGCAACGTTGAGAGGGCTTCGCCGTGGAAGCTTTGAGGTGTAGGTTTTCAGGTCAGGCATGAACGCTTCGATATCCGGAAACCCGATGCTGCCGGACAGGTCAGCCTTCAGAGGGGCTGAAGGAGCCAGTTGCATGAGGGCGAAAGGTATGCCCGCTGTCGCGGAAAGAGAGGAATAGAGGGTCTTCATTTCCACGCTTTTCAGAGCAAGCCCGGTTGAGTCAACCCCGATTGTGCCATGCCCCTCGGTGATTGCCAGCCCGCTGCGTTCCTTTGCCGAGATACGCGTGATGGGGAGTTCCACCGTGGAAGCAGCGTTATAGAAATCGCTGAGGGTTATATTGACATCCGTCACACTGATATAGGATGGGTCGAATCCCGGCAGGGGTTTTGCATCCTTGACAGCGTAGAGAGCCTTGAAACGGTCAAGCTCTACCGTATCTCCGCGGATAATCATTGGGGGAGAGGCTACAGCCGTGGAATCGGTTGCCGGGGCGGGGTGTGATGCGATGTATTCCGGAGTGGGTGTCAGATAGACGGCATCTCCGTCAGCTGCTCCGAGATAGTCGGCGGTGATGCTGTTTTTTCCCAAGTCTATGACTCCGTTGCGCAGAGCCAGACTCCCGGCACGCAGGGTGAGAGTGTCGATGGTGGGGAGCATAGACATAGCGAAAGTGAAGTTCTCGAGACGTACATCATTCGCTTTGATAAGGAATGGGGTGGAGGTGGTGTCTTGCGACTGCTGTTTCTTCCAGACATCCATGAAGAGTGAGACGTTTCCATCTTTCAGGGTGGCCTTGTTGAGAAGAATCTCGCTTGTGGCCATATTGGCGGAGCTTTTGTCGTCTACTTCCAGGAGACCGGCTTTCAGTTTCAGGATCATGGATGAATCGGGCGACACCATGCGGTAGCCTCCATCGATGAGCTGAAGCTTGTTTATGTCGAAATCAAGTTTGAGAAGAGGTCTCAGCTTCACATCGGCAATGACCTCTTTGGCATATACCATGGTGTCTCCGGACGCTTCTACGACACTCACCCCTTTCAGAGAGATGTCTACCGGCCATTTGAGACGAAATTTGTCGATGCTGATATCCATTCCCGTAGATTTGCGCACCATATTGCAAGCCACATTCTTTACGAATGTCTGCACCGGCGGAACATAAAGGAGCACAGGAATCAGGAGCACCACAATAATTATCCACATCAGCGTCTTGAGCAAAATGCGGAGCCATGTTGGCTTAATCAAATGTCGCTTCCTTTTTTCCCCGGCAGAAACTTCGGGAGAATCTTTCACAGTTTGTTCGCCATCGGCGTGCTGTGGAGTTTCAGGAACGGCTTTTTTATCTGAATCGTTCATTGCGGTGAGTAATTATCTTTCAGGAATAGAGATCATTGTTGATGATGCCGGCGGAGGAGGGGATTGACGATAAGCGCCCACCCGAGGCCACTTAAAGTTGCTCCGACAAAGTCTGCCAGCATATCTGTGTATTCAAACCCACGCCCGAGCTCCATTTTAAGCTGAGCGACTTCTATCAGACATCCGAGCAGGGTAGAGGCCACGGCTGCTGAGATTATAAAAGAACGGGATACGGGGCGCCATCTGTCGCGTCGTGTCCGGTCGAAAGCAAATATGGCTGTCAGAAAACCGAACATGAGAAAATGAGCCACTTTATCGGCCCCCGGGAAAAGACGGGGTGAATTTTCTCCAAGTGGATCCGGACTGAGGGTGAGCCAGAGGATGAGCAGCACAGACAGCACACTGAAAGCGCCGGATGGAAATGCGGCGAGCAGACGTTGAAGACGTGAAATGTCATTGCTGGGCATAGTGCGGTCAGTTTTATGAGAAATTGCCTTAACGAAGGTGTCCCGTTTCTATTTAACGCAGGGTGGAAATAAATGTTTTAACATTCTTTTATATTTTATATATTTCCTTTACGCCATTCTTCGATAATGACGCGGGAAAGGGAGGGCATCGTGGGCAAAACCGGGAGATTGTCGCGGGTATAGAATCCACCGGAGGTGATTTCTCCGTCGGCGAAACGCAACTCTCCTCCGGCATAACGGGCCGTGAAACCCACCATAAGCTGATAGGGCCATGGCCAGGGTTGACTGCCGAAATAACGTATGTCTTCCACCTCGAGGTCTGTCTCCTCTTTTATTTCGCGCCGAACGCATTCCTCAAGACTTTCCCCGGTTTCGACAAAGCCGGCCACAAGCGTTTCAACTTTCGGATTGCTTAGGGTGTGAGGATGCACAAGGAGGGCTTCCTCCCCTTTGAGCACGAGCACGACCACTGCCGGATTCAGTCGGGGAAAATATTCCCGTCCGCAGACAGGGCAACTTTTGCTTATCTCCGACGCTCGCGAGAGGGGCGCCCCGTCGCGTGGACAGAAGCGTTCGCCGGCACTCCAATTGAGAAGTTCGGCTCCTTTGACCACGGCTGCATACTTGCCGGGGGGAAGGATTGTCCACGCCTCACGCAGACCGTAATCAACCATGTCCTCCTGATTTCCTTCAGCTGCCATGATGTCGTAAGCCTTGAAACCCGGGAAAGAGAAATGTTCCGCCCCATTTCTGAGGGGGAGCTCATCTTCAAAGGGGAGGCGGAGGGTGCCACTGTCTTCCTTGAGCAGGATACGGGAGTTTCCGACAAGAATCAATTCATCCATATGTTTGAAAAATTAGGCCAAAACAATTATTTCATTCTTCCCGCTCATCCGGGAGGGCGGCGAGCATTTCAAGAGGGGTGAGCTTCAGAACAGGATGCACCCAGCCGGGTGCGATTTCCTGAAGAGGCTCCAGGACAAAACGTCGTTCCGCCATGCGGGGATGGGGAATGGTCAGAGTCGGGGTGGATAGCTCCAGGGAGTCTATGGCGATTATATCGATGTCTATCTCCCGGTCAGCATATCCTCCGTCGGGAGTGCGATGTGGAACGAAGGATATTTCTGTCTCAATTTCCTTGGCTATATCCAGAATCTCTTCGGGAGGCAGGTCTGTATTGACCGCCATGCAAAGGTTAAGAAAAGAACGGGTGGAGTCGAACCCGACAGGGTCTGACTCCACCACGTGGCTTAATTCAAAATCACCGAATCTTTCAGCGAGCATACGCACGGCGCGGCTCAGAAAGAGACGGCGGGAACCCATATTGCTCCCGATATTAAAAATCACGAAGGCCATCAGAGCGATTTCTTCACTTCCACTTCCTCGTAGGCCTCGATCATATCTCCCTCGCGGATATCGTTGTAGCCCTGAACGGAGAGACCGCAGTCGTAGCCGGAGACCACATCCTTGACATCGTCCTTGAAGCGTTTGAGCGAACCGAGTTCTCCCGTGTAAATCACGATGCCATCGCGAATGACGCGGACCTTGCTTGTGCGTTTGATCTTGCCGTCACGCACGATTGCGCCGGCGATAGTGCCGACTTTGGATATATGATAGGTCTGGAGCACTTCGGCTGTACCGGTGATTTCCTCCTTGATTTCGGGGGCAAGCAGACCCTCCATAGCGTCTTTGACCTCCTCGATTGCTTTGTAGATGACGGAGTAGAGTCTGATTTCCACACCCTCTTTCTCCGCTTCCTTGCGGGCGGCTCCGGAAGGGCGCACCTGGAAACCAATGATGATGGCATCTGAGGCGGCTGCAAGAGTGACGTCGCTCTCCGAGATAGCACCCACGCCCTTGTGGAGCACGTTGACCTGAATCTCCGGAGTGGAGAGCTTGATGAGGGAGTCGGAGAGAGCTTCGACAGAACCGTCGACATCACCCTTGACCACGAGATTGAGCTCATGGAAGTCATTAAGGGCACGTCTGCGTCCGAGTTCCTCAAGTCCGGGACGTTTCTTGGTGCGAAGACCGAGCTCACGCTGGAGCTGTTCGCGCTTGGCTGCAATCTCACGAGCTTCCTGCTCTGTCTCAAGGACATTGAAGGTGTCTCCGGCAGTCGGCGCTCCATTAAGACCGAGGATAAGAACCGGAGTGGAGGGGCCGGCCTCGGTGATGCGCTGGTTACGCTCGTTGAACATCGCCTTGATTTTGCCATAGTGTGTGCCTGCGAGTATCACGTCACCCACTTTGAGTGTGCCGTTCTGCACGAGGACGGTCGCTACGTAGCCACGACCCTTGTCAAGACTTGACTCAATGACAGAACCGATGGCAAGACGGTCGGGATTTGCCTTGAGTTCGAGGAGTTCCGCTTCAAGAAGCACTTTCTCCATAAGCTCGTCGACACCGATACCTTTCTTGGCTGATATGTCCTGGCTCTGATATTTTCCGCCCCATTCCTCGACGAGATAATTCATGGCTGCGAGCTGTTCCTTAATCTTGTCGGGGTTAGCGGTAGGTTTGTCAATTTTGTTGATAGCAAACACCATAGGCACTCCGGCAGCCGAGGCATGGTTGATGGCCTCGATTGTCTGGGGCATGACGTCATCGTCAGCAGCCACGATGATAATCGCAAGGTCGGTGACTTTTGCACCACGCGCACGCATGGCGGTGAAAGCTTCGTGACCCGGAGTGTCAAGGAAAGTGATGTGGCGCCCGTCGGCCAGCTTGACATTGTAGGCACCGATATGCTGCGTGATGCCACCGGCCTCGCCGGCTATCACGTTGGCATTGCGGATATAGTCGAGGAGAGAGGTCTTACCGTGGTCTACGTGGCCCATGACCGTGACAATCGGAGGACGTGGAACGAGATCCTCTTCGTTATCCTCCTCCGGAGCAATCGCCTCTGTCACGTCTGCGCTGACGTATTCTGTGGTGAATCCGAATTCCTCGGCAACGATATTGATGGTTTCAGCATCGAGGCGTTGGTTGATCGACACCATAACGCCGATGTTCATACATGTGGCGATGACGTTGTTGACCGGGACTTCCATAAGGTTGGCAAGGTCGTTTGCGGTAACAAACTCAGTGAGCTGGATAACCTTGCTCTCAGCCTCTTCGCGGCGCTTGTCTTCAAGTTCGCGGTTGTGGATGGCTTCTTTCTTCTCCTTGCGCCATTTGAGTCCCTTCTTGGGAGCTTTGTTGGTAAGGCGTGCGAGCGTCTCCTTCACCTGCTTCTGCACATCTTCCTGGGAAGCCTCCTGACGTTGCTGACGATCGTTGCGGCGATTCTTCTGTCCGGCTCCCTCGTTCTTGCGGTCCTGGCGCTTGCCACCTTGAGCTCCGCCACCCTGAGCCTGTTTAGCCTCACCGTTTTTCTTTTTCGGACGGTCAGAACCGAAGCCTGACTGAGAGGCTGCTTTCTCGATATCTACTTTCTCCTTGCCGATACGTTTACGTTTCTTACGGTCGGAACTCCCTTCAGCTGTAGTGGCGCCGGGAGCTGCGGAACGATTCTTATCGCCACGGCGACGGTCGTCCTTGCCGCGTTTTTTCGGCCGGGTGCTCTGGTTGAGGGAAGAGAGGTCGATTTTGCCAAGCACTTTCAGCTCGGGTTTCTCGGCAGGAGTGCTGAGACGGAACACATTGCTTTCAGATTCAGAAGCAACGTTCTCCTCCTCTTTCTTTATCTCCTTAGATTCCTTAGCTTCCTTTACTTCAGGCTCTTTTGGTTTATGGGGTGCCTCCGCGGGAGTAGGGGAAGGTTTCTCCACCTTCTTCTCCTTGTGGACCTCTGGAGTCACAGTTTTTTTCTGCACGTTTTCTTCAGATTCGGAGCGGTTGGGAGCTGTCTGCGGCTGAGACGGAGCAGCCGGTTTCTCCTCATGGGTCGGAGCCGGAGCCGGACGACGATCGGCCGGTTTTTGAGAAGACTGATTGTTTTGACGCCCGTTGCGGCCCCCTCTCGAGGTGGCGCTAAGGTCGATTTTCCCGAGCACTTTCAGCCCCGGCGCCTGAGGCGCGGCCGAAGAATTTTCGGAACGTTGGTTTTTCTCTTTTTTCGCATCCTTACGCTTCTGAATGTTGCCGTCGACTTTCTGCTTGTCAGCCTTGTCATTGCTGAATTCATTCATCAGCAGGGAGACGGCGCTGTCATCGATGCGGGTGTTGGGGTTGTTTTCAACAACAATGTTATGCCTGTTGAGGAATTCAACCACCGTGCCCACTCCGACATTTAAATCTTTTGCTACTTTGCTTATTTTCGTGCGCATATATTGGTGAAGGGTTGTATTCTATAGATTGGATTGAGAAGAGAGGGGAAGGTGGGTCAGTCTTCAAACTCGGCCCTGATGACATCAAGCACCTGCTGGACGGTGTCGTCTTCAAGGTCAGCCTGGTCAAGCTTCTCTTTGGAGGCATTGAGGACTGCCTTGGCTGTGCCGAGGCCGATGTTCTTGAGCTGCTCGATAACCCATCCGTCGATTTCATCACGGAATTCATCGAGATAGATATCTTCCTCGCCTTCCTCTATGTCGCGGTAGACATCAATAGTATAGCCGGTCAGCATAGTTGCAAGGCGTATGTTGAGACCACCCTTGCCGATAGCGAGGGAAACTTCCTCGGGATGGAGGAAAACCTCCGCTTTCTTCTCCTCCTCGTTGAGGCGGATTGAAGAGATGCTCGCGGGGCTGAGGGCACGCTGGATGAAGAGCTGGGGGTTGGCTGTGTAGGATATGACGTCGATGTTCTCGTTGCGCAGCTCGCGGACGATGCCGTGGATACGGCTCCCCTTTATGCCGACGCAGGCGCCCACGGGATCGATACGGTCGTCATAGCTTTCCACAGCAATTTTGGCGCGTTCACCGGGGATTCGTGCCACGGAACGTATCGTGATGAGTCCGTCGTGGATTTCAGGCACCTCCTGCTCGAAGAGGCGGCGGAGGAAGCGCTCGTCGGTGCGCGACACAATGACCTTGGGGTTATTGTTGTTGTTGTCCACACGTTTCACAACGGCCTTTACCATGTCGCCTTTATGGAATGAGTCGCTTGGAATCTGCTCGTCTTTGGGCATGATGAGCTCGTTCTGGTCTTCATCAATGAGAAGCGCCTCGCGTTTCCACACCTGATGGACTTCCCCCGTGATGATTTCACCCTCGAGATTCTTGAAGCGGGAAGATATAGCCTCTTTCTGGAGGTCAAGAATCTTCGACTGAAGGGTCTGGCGGAGATTGAGGATTGCCCTGCGGCCAAATTTCTCGAAGAATATCTGCTTCGAGACATCCTCTCCGATTTCACATTCGGGGTCGATTTCGCGGGCTTCCGAAAGTCCTATCTCCATATCCTTATTGGCCACCTCTCCGTCGGCCACGACCTTGAGGTTCTGATATATTTCGCAGTCGCCTTTGTCAGGGTTCATGATAACATCGAAATTCTCATCGGAGCCGAACATTTTCGTAAGAACGTTGCGGAATGACTCCTCGAGGACGCTGATCATGGTGGTTTTATCGATATTCTTGAGCTCCTTGAACTCTGCAAACCGGTCGACCATATTGACCGTCTCTGCTTTCTTTGCCATAAGAATTTAGAATTGTAGTAGGTATTTGGTGTATTTTACATCGCCGTAGGGGAAAGTGCGCTCCACTTTCTCCACCACGGGCTTTTTCGCGCCTTCGGGTTTCACTTTCTCTTCCGAGATGATGGTGAAGCCATTATCATCGGCGCCTTTCAGCAATCCTTTCATCTTTTTCCCATCCTTTGTGAGAAGCTCCACTTCATGTCCGATATTCTTGACATACTGACGTGGAATTTTGAAAGGGGATGTCAGACCTGAAGAGCCGACTTCAAGCTCATAGTCTTCCACATCGCGGTCAAACTCGGCCTCGATTTCGCGGGTGAGCTTTATGCAGCTGTCTATGTCTACACTGGTGTCGGAATCTATCTCCACCTTTATCTCGTTGCCTGAGCTGATCTCAAGCTCCACAAGGTAGAGGTCGGTGCCTTCGAGCTGGCGCTCTATGAAGGCGGCAAGCGCGGTCTTGTCAATCATCTCTATTGTCCTTTCTTTTTTGGGGTTGGGGTAAAAAACGCGGAGGAGACTGATGTCCCCTCCGGAAAGCTTTTGCAAAGATAATAAATAATTATGGTTTTACGGGCTTCGTAGGGTGGATGTGTCCGATATTCTCCCTTAAATTAATAATATTTAACATTGGGAAATAAAGATTAACACCTTAGACAAGCTCTCCGTTAATCTCCTGAAGCACCCGCGCAATCACCGGATTTGACTCCACCACCTGCTGCAGAAACTCCTTCGGGGGGAGCTGGCGCACCCCGGGAGCTGCTTCGGCAACCTCCACATTCAGGGTGAGCAAATCGTTGGCGAGATAGTCTCGGAGATATTCGATCAGGCGTGGCATCGAAAGTTCGAAAGCCTGAAGCTGAGCCGGATGATCAACCATGATACGGTAAGCATTTTCTCCCGCAGACTGTGGCTGAGCTCCTCTCATGGCGTTGACCAGAATATGGAGGGAGGGATTGCGCACAATGAATTCATTCCATGCCGTTGCGAATCGTGCCGGATCGATCGGGGTGGTGCGTTGCTCAAGACGTCCTGCGGAGGGAGTGCCTGCAGAGTGGCTTTCATTAAGGCGGAAAGCGGATGGACGGGGAGAGGCCTTGAGGGGTCGCTTAGGCTGGGGTGGGGCAGTCTTCGGCGATGCTGGTGGGACGGTAGCCGGACGCGAGGAGGGAGCCGCGGGAGGTTGCTGAGGAGTCTGAGGTGCCTGAGGTTGCTGGTGAGGTGCCGGCTGAGGGGAGGGGGGTGGTGTGGAGGTCGGTTGAGGGGAGGATGTGCCGCGTGACGGAGCCGGATCGCCGAGCGGCACCGGGCGATCCAGAGAATCAAAAGGGGGAGTGGCGGGTTTGAGAAGCTGGCAGAGGCGAATCAAGGTTAGTTCCACGAGGAGACGTTTGCTTGTGGCCGTGCGATAATTGAGATCGCAGTCGTTGAGCAGCTTCATTGCCGCATAATACCATTGCAGAGGCAAGGATTTCGCCTGCTCAGTGTATTTCCCGGCTATCTCTTCGGAGGTTTCAAGGAGCGGTATGGTCCGCGGGTCAGCGGCGACCATGAGGTCGCGCACGTGTGCGGCCAGTCCGTTTATGAGGAACAGTGAGTCGAAACCTTTGTCTCGGATTTCTTTATAGATGAGAAGTGCTGTCGAGACATCCCCTGCGCGGAAGGCATCTATGAGTCGGAAATAGAAGTCATAGTCGAGCACATTGAGATTGTCAATCGTGTTCTGATATGTCACCACGCCGCGTGAGGAGGCCGTCACCTGGTCGAATATTGAGAGTGCGTCGCGCATGGCTCCGTCTGCTTTCAGGGCTATGACTCCAAGTGCGTCGCGCTCGGCGGTCACCCCTTCCTCTTTGGCGACATATTCGAGATGGTCGATCATGTCGTTGACGGTGATACGCTTGAAATCGTATATCTGACAACGGCTCAGGATGGTGGGGATGACTTTGTGTTTCTCGGTCGTGGCGAGGATGAAGACCACATTTCTCGGCGGCTCCTCAAGGGTCTTGAGGAAAGCGTTGAATGCAGCGTTAGAGAGCATGTGTACCTCATCGATTATGAAGACGCGGTATTGCCCGTTCTGCGGGGGGACGTTTACCTGCTCGGTGATTGCCCGGATATCATCGACGGAGTTGTTGGAGGCGGCATCGAGCTCCACGAGATTGAAGGAATTCCCCTGTTCGATTGCACGGCATGACTCGCAGACTCCGCAGGCTTCGCCGTCGGGAGTGGGGGAGAGGCAGTTGATTGTCTTTGCGAATATGCGCGCGCAGGAAGTTTTGCCGACACCACGTGGCCCACAGAAGAGGTATGCCTGTGCAAGACGTTTGCTGTCGATGGCATTCTTTAAAGTAGCCGTCAGCGACCCCTGGCCAACCACCGAACGGAATGTTGCAGGGCGGTATTTTCGGGCCGAGACGATATATGGTTTTTGTTCTGACATTCTAAGGAGATGTTTTAACACTGCAAATATAACACTTTTTTCCCTCCTTCTGCAACAATATTCCTGTCTATGCGTTAAAAAATAGAAATTCATAACCGACATTATCTGATATGACGAAAAGCGCTCTTTATACAGGAACCGGAGATGCGGGCACAACTTCCCTCGTGGGAGGCACGCGTGCCCCCAAAGATTGTCCCCGCCTTGAGGCTTATGGGACTGTTGATGAATTTTCCTCCTTTGTCGGATGTATCCTCTCAGATCCTCTTTGTCCCGAGGATATACGGGAGCAACTTCTGGAGGTGCAGAATATGCTTTTCAATGTGGGAGGCTATCTGGCGTGTGAGGTGAAGGAGGGTGACTGCCCCCCGGTGTGGGTGCTGTGTGCGGAGGATATTGCCAAAGTGGAGGGTTGGATTGACTCGCTTGATGCGGCCACTCCCAAGATAAAGGCCTTTGTGCTCCCGGGCGGATGTATGCTCGCAGCCCGTGCACATGTAGCGAGGGCCGTATGCCGGCGTGCTGAACGCCGCATAATTGCGCTGGCTGCTCTTGAGTATGTCGACCCCACTCTGACGAAATATATCAACCGTCTTTCTGACTATCTCTTCATACTTGCCCGTTATTTCAATCATCAGGCAGGCGTGGAGGAGATAATCTGGAGGCAGGGAAAGAAATAACCATAACTCAAAATTAAATATAACTATGTATTGGACACTTGAACTCGCGTCAAAACTTGAGGACGCACCTTGGCCCGCAACCAAAGATGAACTTATTGACTACGCGATGCGTAGCGGCGCACCTCTCGAGGTGATAGAAAACCTTCAGGAGATGGAAGACGAAGGCGAGACCTACGAAAGCATCGAGGAAATCTGGCCTGACTACCCCTCCAAAGACGACTTCTTCTTCAACGAAGAGGAGTATTAAGGCGATAATTTCGTACAATCAACTAATAATCAATGGTCAAGCAAAAGTATTTTTGTTTGGCCATTGGTATTTTATAGCCTTAGTTGGTGCGGTTTGTTTGTCCAAATTTGATGATAACCCTAATTATTGAGCTATTAATTTCGCTAAAATTCTACGCGTATAAATATCCTCCGGAATATTCCTATTTTACGTAGAGGAGGAATATTACGGAGGAAACATATGGGAATCATGGCTTTTTAGACAGGTTCTATGTCTTCAATTTCAGGAGCCAGTTCAAGGAGCGTTTTGCCGTCAATCTTGAAGTTCTCGATAAGAGCCATAGGGCTATCGTAAACTTCCTTTCGCTCTGTAAAGTGGCTATCGGAGACAATACCTTCTCCAGCGTTAAGTAAATAGAAAGTTTTTCCTTTGTAGGTTAACTCAACATCATACCCTGCTATACAATAATCGTATAGGAGGACACCGAGAGCCTTGCAAGAATAGCCCTCAAAGGACTCTCCATATTTTTCTTTATTGGGAGGGTATTTGCTATTGAAAGGATATCCAAAGAGATCGTAACCCACATAGTTTCGAGGGTCGTTCTCTTTTGTAATAAAATTTTCATCTTCCATAGTTTCTAACTTTTTCGAGAATCGCCTTCTTTTCTGCGTCTAGTGAATAAGCAACACTCTCAGGAAAGCCATTCTTATTAATTTTCATTTGTGCGTGTCCGTCTTTGCAAGGATGATAGTGTTCTCCAAGTCCATTATGGTCACGCGTATGTATTTCCCAGATCTTTTTCCCATCTGGACCATATTTTGCTATAGCTTGTACATCGTCACCTTTTTTGTTAAAGCAAGCATAAATACGATTGGGAGAATGACTTTCTTCTGGAAGTTTGACAGAATCCTTAGAATTCTTCTTCTGGACAATCTGAATTTCTCCTATTGATCCAGTGGTTTTCCAGTTACGTCCAAGCTCTGACTCCAGACTACCGTTAGCATGAGATCCGTTTGCGCCCATTGCGAAGATTTTTAAGGTTGATATTCTCGTAATAGACACTGATATCCTCACGTTCGCCCGGCATTTTGTCCCCATAACGAATAATGAGAATAGGTTCAAGCACACGCAGAGCCTCTTCATAACCTTTGCGCCACAAATACATTGCAGCATGATTCCCCTTTATGCCTGTGCAATTAATTGCAATTACCGAGTGCTTGGGTAACCCCATGAAGGCGTAAGCATAGCTTGCGGGGTCTGACCATGTGACGTTGGGAATCATGAAAACGCCCTGTGACTGATAGAACGCCGTCAGTGCCTTGTTCCACCAGTTGTTGTAGTAGCACACAAACTCGTTCATGCCAATCTTTTGAGAAAAGTCTGGGCCGACTACGCAGGTGAACTTCTTAAGAGGTTCAACATAACGTTTGGGGTTGTGAAGAACTCGCGCGAAATTGATGTCGCATTCGTAGAACACTACCATCAAGTCCTTAGTCGCTTTGTTGATGACCTTGCTGAAGGGGAGAGCCTGTGCAGGTAATCCGAAAGAATCGACGCGTTTTACTACTGGAATTGGGAGTTGACCGGGAACCATGAGGAATTCCACATGTTCCAGAATGTCTTGTTTATTCAGAACTAAGTCACCGGTACGGTAGCCGGCGCTTCGGTGTTTCTTCTTTTTTGGAGAGGGGACTTCATTCGTTGCCCCTTCCGATCCGTCGATGAAATCGGGATTGAAAATGGTATCTTCCATATAAAAATTTTTGAAAGATTAACTACAATCCTTGCAGAAATACGGGTACGAGCATTGCGTATCACGAATTATATTCGTAATTTTGCGGCAGTAAAACCCTCGTATCCCGTTTCTGCAAGGGATAACGAACTCTTAGGATGCCTCATTCTTGGCAGAGAGTGGGGCATCATTTTTTGGTATCATTAGATCATTTTTTACCTCCTCTCTTACTTATTTTTCAAATATTTATTTTTATAGACAAGCGGCAATTCTAAATACACTTAATCTGGATGTTCGAGTATCCGTATTAAGTATCATTGGTTCTGATATATCAGTTTTTCTTTGCTCAATCTTGATTGTCTTAATACCAAGTTTATCACAGACTTCCTGGGTAATTTTATCCATAATTGCAACTCTGATATTTCGGGATTTTGCCAGAAACAATAAGCTACTTTCTGATAAGCCAATTTTCTGTAGTGAATTGTTAGTATGAAAGAATGTAACGAATTGTTGCATATCGTCAGCTGAGAAACTTATGACCCTAATATATTCAGGATAGATACACATACTGTCTTTCGCTGATAAATCGGTGGTAATCAAGTCATAGCTATTCCTTAAAGAAAATATTACGTCTGAATACTCCATACAATGTTTGCTGACTATTATTTTATTCTTTTCTATATTGTCAGAAAGCATAGGATTTAGATTCTACTTCCGTTACTGATGTATTTAGCAGTTGAGCAGCCTTCGATACAGAAATTAGTTCTTGAGATACGGCACTATAGACTAATCCCTCATAGAATTCGTCATCGTAATCTTTTGTTGACAATGGCTCGATATATCTCGACGTTTCTACCCATGCTTTAAATTTGGGATCCATATTTTTCTTTATGCAGAAACTTCTATGGCGATTTTCATTGAAGATACCCAGACGTTTAAATGAGTAGGCTATTGCATCAATAGAGATCCCATATACTTTTTGTATCTTTTTTAGTTCCTGTACTGATATCTTGGACTTGCTGCCAAATTCTTTTTCTATGACTTCTGAGGGAAGGAGCATTTCAGAGGCAAAAGCATCACATAATTTCTCTTTATCATGATTTGACAAGGCTTTATCAAATGAAGCATTCGCAAGCAGGTGAGCCAATTCATGCATCTGCGTGAAACGACGTCGTTCCGTGTTTTGTATATTTGTATTTATGACCATCAAAGGAATATCATCACTTGCATATCCACTGATTCCGTCAAATCCTTCCGGACCATCAATTTCAAATACTTTGATACTATGATCCATAAGAATATTCTTTACACTTGGAATAGGCGAAATACCAATTCCCCATGCCCGTCTCACTTCTTTGGCAAGTATTATCATCTGGATGGGTAAGGATATATGAGTAGGAACGTTAACTTCAAGCTTACTATATTTATTTCCAAGAATAGTTTCTATCTCGATAAATCGTTCCACTTTATCTTGAATCTTAATTTTTAATAATGTCTGATCTTTTGCCTTGACACAGGTTTTCTTCCTGAATGATATTTCGATCTCAGAAATATTAAAAGTGTATGGTCTGAAAAAATAATCTACCGGCACACTTAATGCTTGGGAAAGCTTAATCAAAATTGCGCTACCTGCCATTGTTTTGCCTGCTTCATATTTGGATATTGTTTGTTTAGAGACCTCCTTCCCGGTTTTAGCGGAAAGAGCGTCCATTGACAAGCCTGCCTTTTGCCGGGCTTGTTTAAGTCTCTTTGCGAATAGGTCTTTTGCTTCCATTTTTTTAGTAGTTGGTTTATATGCGACAAAATTACAAAAATATTTTGAATTGTCAACTATGTTCTTGAAATAAATTCTATTTTTTCTCAAGAGAATCGAGGAAAGATATCTATCTAAGAATTAGGTACTCCTCTAAGTGATATCTTTGTCGGAGAGTTTGTTTGGCCCAATGTTATTCTATTGCCTCAGATAGTTTCAAATAGTCCGGTTTGTTGCTCCAAATGTAATGCATAGACTGTTAAATAATTGATTATCAAATATAGTAGTGTTCTTCAACGAGGAGGAATATTAAGCCAGTGTGTGGGTATAAATAAAAGATAGTCAATTGGATAAGCAAAGGGAATTTGTTTGTCCAATTGATTTTTTGTATTTTAGCCACACAAATACAAACATATAATTGGGTGATAATCAACATCCCCTATTTTAAGACCCACCAACAATTCCATATTTGTTTGTATATATTTCATGCTGCTATCAGACATGCGTGAGTATTCAAATTATTCTCTCTTATGCTGGAAAAAGTTATCCCTAATCCTTTGCCGAATCAAGAACAAACATTAACTTTGCGAATGATAAATATATCCAATGACCAACACCACTATAAAATACTTCCCCAAAAATAACTAATATGGATCGCACAAGTTTTATAAAAAAGTATTCTCGTTTTGATACCCCTGACATTGCAGAGCGTATTGCAGAAGAAATCAATAAATACATAGAATATGATGGGATAGAATATCTTCATGGTAGGGAAATTCATGGTCGGCATACTGGATACCTTGATATTTCCTCTGGAGGCTTCCGGAATGTATATGATTTCCTATGTCCGGTATTGGACTTGTGTAGGGTTGATCGTAATGGAATCGTTTCCGCTGATATTAGGAAAATAGAAAAACACTTGGACATTTGGAGGACTTCTATCAAGACTATCCCTGATGATGAGTTGGAATATATAAACGATGATGATTTTACTGAAGATGATAGCCTGTACTCATTTCGCAGTGCCGCTTATAATGCAGAATTGGATGGCTTCATGAAATTAGATTCTCCATCGGTAGAAGAAATCGTGGCGCATGAAGAAGCTATTGAAGAAATAGGGAATCTTTCTTCTGCTAATTGTTTGGATTGTACAGATGAGGAGGCAGTTGATAGTTCAGACCAACCCAATGAGCAAGAGGACACGTCCGGATCGACCTTCCAACGGGGATATGATGAATACGGTGATCCTATTTATACTGATGAGGAGATTGAAATCTACGAGCAAGCAGTGGAAGATATGGATAGAAAATTTGATTCCTTTTTGAATAGATGTAGGGAAATCTTATATTCGGAGGGTAAAGAGGCTCTTAATGAGTATCTTAATGCCGTGGAAGACTATAGTGGCAAGCAAGATGCCTACGAAAGTTTTGATGATCCTAAGTTTTTCACCAACTCTGATATTAGGCATATCAGAGAACGCTTTGATGTTTGGGATATGGAAAAAGAAAGGCTCAAAAATGAAAAAATGTGGGAAAAAATGCAGAAAGATGTAGATGACTATTGGAGTGATCCTAATCGTGAAAACAGAGCAGACTGGGTAAGTCCTACTCTTGTCCAAGACCTGAAAGATTACTTTGAAGAAAGCTACAATAGACCATCGTTTGCAGAATTTGTCTCCTTGATTCGTAGAGGTGAGTTTGGAAGTCTCCCAGAAGACTATGATGGTTTGGCAGCCCCAGGCGATCCCGGCTATTATGGAGAATAAATGTTATATGAGAAGCTTTCTTAATGACTATATAAAAAATAGGTGAGGAACTACATATTGATCGAAGTGAAACGCCGGTGGCTACTCTAAATGACAGGACAAGAAGCTTTCAGGGAGCGTATGATACTAATGAAGATAGAGAATTTAAGAAACTAATGGCAAAGTTCACTCCAAATTTCGATTTGGAAACATGGAAATACAGAGCCTTGAGTGTTCTTGAAATAGAGTTTAATTGGAATAAATAAATGTTGAATGGAAAAGAAAACTAATCAATCAGAAAAAGCAAGGATGGGGGCTATCGGAGAGAATCTTGTAGTTGCCAAACTGATGGAACAAGGCTGGGATGCCTTTAACGCAAATTGCACTATAAAGAATTTTAAGACTATTGATATAGTTTGTATCGATGGTAATTCTACAGATCCCAGATCTCCTTGGAAACCCAATATTGCCTTGGTTCAGGTTAAAACAAGTGTACAGTCAAATATTCCTGCAGGTTTTACGATGGCTCAATGTTTGGATAAGGAGTATCTTGAGAAGAATGTAATGGGACCGTATGTATTTGTGTCCGCACGGAAAAAGGATGAATATAATTATGACTTCAGTTATTATATCCTTTCCAGAAGAATGTTTATTGAGTTGATACACGCAGCCCACAAATATGCCATCTATGACTATAACAGAGAGATAAAAGAAGAGACTATCAATGATCCTGACTATATTAACGGGGTTAAGGTCACTGCTCCTGCAGGATTATATTTGAGATGGATGGAAGGGAAATCAGACAAGGCCAATAAACTCCACGGAGAATTTAAGAATCCGTTGGAAGGGATAAATTGTAAGGATGCCTGGGGAAACATTTGGAAAGACTAAGAATAATATATGTGCTTTTCCCACAATGCGTAATTTATTGGCTAAGAATAAAAGTATGGACACCCGGGTATTCGCCGAATGCCCGGGTGAACGCGAGATAATTTCTAAATGGTGAATCCATTGAATATCATAATTTATGAGTAAATTTGCGATATGGAAGCGAATCAACCAAATGAAATCATACTCTATCAACCGGATGATACCTTAGCTCTTGATGTAAGAGTGGAGTAGGAAACTGTGTGGCTGACGCAGGCTCAAATGGCAGAGCTTTTCCAAGCAACGAAGCAGAATATCAGTTTACATATTAGGAATATCTATAAAGAGGGAGAGTTGGGAGAAGTAGCAACAGTCAAGGAATACTTGACTGTTCAAAAAGAGGGTAGACGCAGCGTGCAACGCAATATCTCTTATTATAATCTTGATGTAATCATTTCTGTAGGTTATAGAGTAAAGTCATTGAGAGGCACACAGTTTCGTCAATGGGCGAACAAAGTGTTGAAAGAATATCTTCTCAGGGGTTATTCTATAAATCAGAGAATGATGCAGCTTGAGGATAAGATTGATCGGCGGTTCTCAGAGTACGACCAGCATTTCCGGGAATTAGATGAAAAGGTGGATTTCTTTGTGCGCTCTTCTCTCCAACCGAAGGAGGGAGTCTTCTTCAACGGGCAGATTTTCGATGCTTACGCGCTTGTGGCGGATTTCATCCGCCAAGCCAAAACTCGTATTGTTGTTATTGATAATTATATTGATGACTCGGTACTGGTTCAGCTTTCAAAGCGAAACCCTGGTGTGACGGTGGATATTTATGACGGTCAGATTTCAAAACAATTACGTCAGGATGTAGAGAAACATAATGAGCAGTATCCCGGCGTTACGCTTCATAAATACACGAAGGCTCACGACCGCTTCCTTATAATCGATGAGGAGGTATATCATATCGGAGCATCACTCAAAGATCTCGGAAAGAAACTGTTCGCATTTTCTAAGATGGAGGTTTTGACAGGCTCGGAACTGTTAGCAGGTTTATAATCCTTTCATTGGTGCTTTATCGCTCTATATGCAGGATTATTGAGATAAATAGTTGAATACCGTGTTTTATTCGTTTATTTAATGAAGAGGAGTTTTAAGCCGAAATAAGGTGTAATTTTCGCTTAGTAAAATAAAAAACAGCGATTGGCAAGTGAATAAATAAATTTGTCACTCGCTTTTTTCTGTTCTTTTGCTACAAAATAAACCTACCTATTTTCAGGTAGTTACCCTATCTACAATTTGTTTACTTGCCTATTATCGTGTTATTTTGTAAATGAAACACTACCATGGCATGGACGATAATAATCAAATAATCATATACCAGAGCGAGGATGGCGAGACCCGTATCGAGGTGAAGTTTACGGGTGAGACTGTGTGGCTTAAAATGAGGGGCGCAACCGGATGGATGCGCCCCTCAAGTGTATGGGATTAAGTATTTGGAATCTGCAAGTTATTTCACTACGATTTTCTTCACGGCGTTGCCTTGACGGATGATGTAGATGCCGGCGGGAAGATTGTCGGTGCTCTCGGCTATCTTCACACCGTTGAGGTTAAAGACTTCGTAGGGAAGAGTAAAGTCGATAGCGACATCCTCTATAGCGGGAACAGTTTCCACGCCTGATTCTTCAACGCTTTTGATATCGTAGAAATAACTCCAAGGCGTAGTTTTTTCGTATGCCGCCACACTCCCTCCCGGAACATAAAGGGTAGCTGAATCGTAAGCATCAACCGGGAAAAGGTCACGTTCTGCACTTATTGGTTCTGTAACATAGCATGTGACGCTCTTTAGAGCATTACATCCATTCCAGACACGTTTACCAAGAGTTGTGACGGTGTTTGGAAGAGTCAAAGTAGTGAGATCTTCACAAAAGGCGAAAGCATCGTCAGTAATTTCAGTTACCCCATCAGGAACTACAAAGTCCGGGCCCACAGTCATTGGAACGTAATAGAGCATATCATTTCTGCGGGAATATACGCAACCATTCTCTATTTTTGAATTGTAGGCATCATACGCGACGCTAACCACATTCTCTCCGAAAGGATTAGATATGGCGTCGGGATATCCTCCTTTTTTAAGATTAGTATTCCAGAACAAGCCCTCACCAACCTCAGTTACCTTGGTGGGTAGTAGGACCTCCTGCAGCCCGGTACATCCTCGGAAAGCCTCACTGTATATAGTTGTCACTGCCTCTGGAATTAGTATCTGTTTTAAACCTTCACACCCGTAGAAAGACTGTGTACCGATTACTGTAAGTGATTCCGGAAGAACGACTTCTGTAATGTTTTCACAAAATGCCATACAGATCCAGGTTAGTGTAGTGACTCCTCGAGGAATCTCTAATTTGCCGGAATATTTACCTGATACCCACGGATATGGGTTTGAAGAGGAAGGGGCTGCCCATATTATTCCCTTTTCAGCATCTACCGTTTCGTCATCTAGGATAGTCCATAGACCGTTCCGGTTATTGAAGTAATCATTCTCATAGGACGCAACCCTATAAAGTTTTTTACAGTCGTAGAAAGCATGGGTCTCAATTTCACAATTTTTGGAAAGGTTCATCACGTCATGAAGGTTCGAACAACTTTCGAACGCACTCTCCTCAATTTTTTCAACCGACTCAGGAATGATAATCCATCTTAGATTTTCATTGGAGTAAAAAGCCTCTTTTTCAATGGTTGTGACAGTTTCCGGAATAACGATCTCTGATACATTACTCCCTTTTATAAAACTACATTTACCAATTGTTGTAAGAGTATACTTCACACCATCCTTTTCAGGGTGAGACGGAAGAATCACTTTTCCGGATTCAGATACCTTATTACCGGGACTCCAGAACGGAATATCATAAATATTCACACCATAATAACCTCCATAAGTAGCACAAGTCTTGTTCTCTTCATCGAGTACCTCGTAACGGATGTTTTGACCTTCATACTCGTAATAAAAACTTTGGGCTAAACCCGGGAGTGCAAAAAGCACACTCATAATGAGAAGTAGATAATTTTTCATAATTTTCATAAGTTAGATGTTTTATTGATTATTTTCATTATCGAAACCGAAGAAGATTACTGACGCGCCATAGGAACGGTAACGACAGCCGATGTAGCGCTTTCTGACGTTAATATCGGTCACAGGAACCGGGATAAAGGCATATTTATTGTCATCTCCTTCAGACTTATCTTTCCGAAATTTTCCATGTATCTCGAAAATATCTACAACTGTGCCGTGCTCAATAGCTATGACATAGCGGGCTTCATTGGCCATCTCAAGCTGTCGGGGAGTTAGAATCCAAGCCCGACGCACGGCATCATAGGTGAGACATCCGTCAGCCTTTGTATTGGTGATCACCACCCCGATTGCTTTTTCATTTATTGGAATTTGGTCTTCCATCTAATAATAATTTGCCAAGTCGACTCCCCTCATTGGCGGTTAGGTTAGAAATGAAAAAGCGTGAGAGCCGTACTTGTTGCTCGTTCCGCTTTCTGAGGCCTTCGCATTGCCCATCTCAGTAGAACGAGCAAACATGCGGAAGCCTCACGCAGAATATGTGTAAAGACACCGACTGCTGACGCTCACGCGCCCGCAGTTGGCGGAATATACATATCCACAAGGCATCTACAGTTTGCTACATTCTTGACTGAGATTGAAAGTTGCGAAGTTTCAGAAAGCCAAGAAAGAGCGCCGAGTAAACGCTTTTCAAAATGTCTGCCGACCCTCCCGCGTTGCCCATGACCGGGCTTCCGCAGTGCGGTCTGCGATGCAAAATTAGCGGAAATTTATGAAATGAGCAATATCTTGGATGGCGAATGTGTGAAAATAAGGCCCCGCACACGGCTTTTTATATCTAGAAATGCTTTCTGTGTAAAAATAAGTAGATTTGAGTTGACTTAGATTGTCGTTTTTTGTAACTTTGTACAAAAATCGTGATTATGGAATATACCCCTTGGCTTGAAAAGCAGATAATAGGTAGAATGAAGGTTGAGAATCCCTGGTGGACTGAAGGTCAGTTGGCCAACGATTATTCAGCTATGTCTCCGCGCCAGTATCTCAACATCTTTTATCCGTTGGTCACATCAAGAGATCCAAGGAGAGCATTGATATTGATGGGACCTCGTCGGGTTGGTAAGACTGTGATGATGCATCATTCCATGCAGAGGCTGATAGAAGAGGGTGTCCCGGCTCAGAATATTATCTACATTAATGTGGAGACTCCCATCTACAATAAGATTCTGCTTGAACAACTCTTTGGAATCGCGTGCTCAATTCTTGAAAAGAATCCGGCTAAAGATGAGCTATATGTTTTCTTTGATGAGATACAGTATTTGAAGAATTGGGAGGTCGAACTAAAGTCAATGGTGGATACTTACCGAAATGTTAAGTTCATAGCATCCGGCTCTGCAGCGGCTGAATTGAAGAAACGAAGCGATGA
>JAAVDJ010000041.1 GCA_014801875.1 Bacteroides sp.
CCCAATCACCCAATCACCCAATCACCCAATCACCCAATCACCCAATCACCCAATCACCCAATCACCCAATCACCCAATCACCCAATCACCCAATCCCCCAATCCCCCAATCTCCCACTCCCCCAATCACCCAATCACCCAATCTCCCAATCACCCAATCTCCCAATCTCCCAATCACCCAATCACCAATCACCCAATCACCCAATCACCTAATTCCCTCCGAACTGCTCCGGATATATGACCACAAGATTATGTCGGGCGAAATTTTTACCTATGTAGGCCGGTAATGACTCAAAATCCGAAGAATAGGAAATCGACCCTTTTCTTGCTCCGACCACCATCAACAAATCCTCCTCCCCTATATCGGCTGTCAGGAGAATAAAATCGTCCCACGACGTGAGTTCCCTGTATTCGTGCCTTATGGAGAAATGCTCATCTTCAAGCACATTACGAATGAAGCTTGCTGTAGCCGGATAAGAGATGAAAATTACCTTTACAGCCAACTGCGTCGCAAGGTTCCCTACTCGTTCCACCCATGTCTGAAAACCTGTCTCATACTCAGCCTTGTCAGGGACAAGCACAATCATCCTGTTGAGGGTCTCGATGGGTATGAAACAGCGCGACATGAATATCATCTTGTGTGAAGCCTGTAGCAACTGCTCGATCATGCTCCCATAGAAAGTATCCACAACATTCGATTTCCTGTGAAGACCAATCATGATATCGCTTGCACGGGCTTGTTTGGCCTCGTTTATGACTCCGGCTACAACATTTATGTCATAACGCTCTATATCGACCACTTCTATATCCACAGCCTGAGCCGCAGCCACTGCCGAGCGGAGGGCATTCCTCCCCATCTCAAGTGTGCGCACATCATCCGTATTTCTGACGAATAAGGCCGTGACTGGATTTTGATTATTGCGATTGCGCATCAGAAGAGCCATTCTCATCAGACCCTCCGCTGTAATTGGGTTCGCCACGGCCACAAGCTGCCTGGCAAACTCACCCGGAACCCTCTCCCCTTCTGAGTTCAGCTCAGCCTCAGTGCGTTCAATGCGTAATCTCTTGGAGGCGTTCTGCGTAGTGAGAGTGGAGACAATGCAACTGACCAGAATCATCAGGACAGCGCCATTCATCATATCCTCGTTCAGAAGACCATGCTGGAAACCTATCATCGTGGCTGCGATAGTCGCTGCCGCCTTGCCTGACGTAAGGCCGAACATCAGAGACCGGTCGGTCTTCCCGAACCCAAATATGCGGCTCCCCAGCCACGCGGCCAACCATTTTGAAAGCATGGCCACTGCAACCATATTGAGAGCCACCCAACCTACGCTCCAGCTTTTGAATATCACGTGGACATTGATAAGCATACCCACTCCGATAAGGAAATATGGTATAAAAATCGCATTGCCAACAAAGCGTATCCTTCCCATCAGGCCGGAGCGTATCGGAATGAAACGGTTGAGGACGAGGCCTGCGAAGAATGCACCGAGTATCGCCTCAAGCCCTATGAGCTGCGCCGAGAGTGAGGAGACGAAGACCATAGCGAGCACATATATATATTGGCTAACCTGGTCGTTGAATTTTCTGAAAAAATATTTGGTGCAGACTCTCAGCATTGACCCCATCACCACAGCGTAAAGGAGCATCATCAGCAGAAGACGCAGCAACCTGACAATGGAAAATTCCCCTTCCGCCGCCTCTATCACTCCCGCAAGAGTCAGAAGCGCGAGAAGCACCGCCACTATGGTGGAACAAACGGCTATCACTGCCGCTTTGGCATTCTGCAGTCCGAAACGGCTGATAATCGGATAGGAAATTAGCGTATGGGAGGCATACATGGATGCTATGAGTACACTTGTGCTCCACCCTGCGCCAAAGGCCAGCCGGCTTCCGAACACACCCAACACCGTCGGAATGGTGAACGTCAGCAACCCGAATGTTATCCCCTTCCCGAGATTCTTCTTGAGATGGAACATATCAATCTCCACCGCAGCAAGAAACATCAAGTAGAGGATGCCTACCTGTCCGAAAATCTCAAAACTCGCATCTCGGGCAAGAAGATTGAGCCCATAGGGTCCAACCGCCACACCCGAAAGTATGAGCCCGACAATCTGGGGAATCCCCAGCCGGCGGAAGATTATCGGGCAGAGCAGGATAATCAACAGCACCAGCAGGAAAATCGCCACCGGCTGAGTGAGAGGGAATGTGACCAACGACAGGGGGAGCAGATTTCCGGTTATCATCAATGACAGTTGAAAAAATTAGTTATAGTCTGAAGACGGAACGTGCGTTACGGTCTGTCACCTCTTCAACCTCCCGGGGCGTCAAACCAAGAGTGGCTGCCACGGCGTTCAGAGTGTTGACTATATACGCACTTTCATTTCTCTTGCCCCGGAAAGGCACGGGTGCAAGATAGGGAGCATCGGTCTCAAGAAGAAGGCGGTCAAGACCTATCTCGGGGAGTGACTCTCGAAGTGACTTGGCATTCTTGAATGTCACCACTCCGTTGATGCCGAACATGGGATCGCACACTTCACGAATATGCTTCACATCTTCCGGAGAGCCTGTAAAGCTATGGAAAATCAGAGGTACTGTCGGGGCTACCTTAGCAATCACCTCCAATGTTTCATCAAGAGCTTCCCTACTATGGATAATCACCGGCAGCCGAAGACGCTCCGCAATCCTTATCTGACGCTCAAAAGCCGCCATCTGCTCCTCGCGGTGTGTCTTGTCCCAATAAAGATCCATTCCGACCTCACCTACCGCCACAAAGCCTCCATCTCCAAGCTGCTTCTCCATTTCATCCACAATCCCGCTCCACTCTCCACCCACTTCTGTCGGATGTAATCCGAGAGCCATTGCTGTGCATGCAGGGCGGGAGTCATGCAGACGCTTCATCGGTTCGACCGATGAGGCGTCTACATTAGGAAGTATGATTAGAGAAATACCGGCAGCCACAGCCCTGTCGACTGCATCAATACCGCCGTTTTCGAATTCCTCAAGATAAGGATGGGAATGGGTGTCGATCATTTCCTACGACCTATCAGTTTCTCTGCAAGCTTTTTGAAAGTCTCTTTCTTCTCTTCTGACAGGGATGTGGCGTTGAGCGCTTTAAGCGCTTTCGCTGAATAATGGCCAACCGCCTTGCGGCATTTCTCGTTCATTCCGAGTTTTTCGAAAATGCGTGTCACGGCTTTCACTCGGACCTCTCCTGCGGGAATCTGATAAGCTGAACGGAGCGCTTCCACATTCTGTCCCCCCTCAGCCATCGCAGCCACGTAGAGATAAGTCTTTTTGGCATTGTTGATATCCCCGCCGATAGGTTTGCCGAATGTGGTGGCATCCCCGAAAGTATCAAGCCAGTCATCCTGAATCTGGAATGCAAGCCCGGTCATCACGCCATAGTCATACATCAGCTCGGCATCCTTCTCAGAGGCACCTCCGATAATGGCGCCGATTTTCACAGCCGCTCCTAAAAGAGAACCCGTTTTCCCTTCGATCATCTCCAGATAGCTCTCAAGGGATATATGGTCTGCGTTTTCGAAATCCATGTCGAGGCGTTGTCCTTCATAGACTCGGAGTGCCATAGTGTTGAACGTGTCAAGAACCTTACGGAGTTTATCATCTTCCACCTCAGACACATATTTAGTGGCAAGCGTAAGCATGGTGTCGCCTGACAATATGGCGGAATTTTCATCATATCTTGTATGGACGGTCGGTCTCCCCCTTCGCATCTCTGACTTATCCATCACATCATCGTGGAGCAGTGTGAAATTGTGGAAAGTTTCGATTCCGAGCGCTGCTTTCATAGCTTTTTCAGCATCGTCGCCGAAAGCATCCGCACCCATAAGGGTCAGTACAGGTCTGATTCGTTTTCCACCTGCGTAAAGTGCATATTCAATCGGTGCGTAAAGAGAGGCAAGGTTGCCTGAAGGGTATTCAATCGAACGGAGAGCCGATTCAACGTCGGCTGAATATTCTGCTATTGTCTTCATCTTGTGAAATCGTTATTCTTAATGATTTTTTCTTTCTATTTAATAGCCCCCTCCGGGGGGGGAATTTCATCAGCAGTAAATCCGAAGATTAATCCTCGGAAAATGTCTTATATATTTCTTCCGGCAGGTCCTGACCATGGTCAACCTTGAGTGCCGTCTGAAAACCTTTCACGAAGCGGGTGTAGGTCACGGTGTCGTCTGCGCAGGCCTTACGGAATTCTTCAATTTCCTCTTTCACACGCCCCACAGTCTTTCTGTTCTCCCGTATCTGGCTGACATATTCCAGACCCAATTGATACCCCAGCTGCTGAGGAACACTCTTCCCGGCTGCGACATAAATCTTCATCTTGTCGGGAAGGGGAAGGGTGGAAGAATATTCATCAAAAACCGTGGAATAGACCACGAGCGACGAATCATTATAATTCGAATAAGCATGGGCAGCGGCCAGCCCGAGGCTGTCGATACGGATATTTCCCAACCTTCCGAGGGTGGCGTCAATCACGAATTGTGCCACTGAATCAGGCCCGGCATGTTTCATGACATAATCCACCTTTGCGGCATCGGTATAGGTATTGAAGTCGGGAGGGAAACCCTCCGTCTGCTCTTTCTTCTCTTTGGAACAGGAAGAAATTGCACAGGTTATTAGGAGAGATGTGGCGAGGAGTTTTACAGTTTTCATGACACTGATGTTTTCGCTTCTTTTTTAGCTGCAACCCCTCCTCTGAAACAGTTTAAGAGTGGGTTGACGGTTAATTTTGCACAAAATTACAAAAAAATCGCGGAATGTTATTGTCAAATGAAATAAAAGTATTAACTTCGCAGCGTGAAAAGACACAAGGAGTGATGCTCGAGTGGCTGAAGAGGCACGCCTGGAAAGCGTGTATACGCCAAAAGCGTATCCCGAGTTCGAATCTCGGTCACTCCGCTAAAAAACGATGGAGAGTATATGAAAATCCCGCAAGTAGAAATGCCTGCGGGATTTTTCGCCATAAATCATAGCAATATCAACATAGCAATCATATTATGACACAAATAGTAGTTACTCTTGAAAATAATGCCGACGGGAATTTTCTTCGTCGCATGATAGAAAATATGAAGGGTGTTGTCAAGACTACCTTAACACATACGTCAGTTAATCTTGAAAAGTCAGATGAATCCGAATTCATGGATTCTCTCCATGCAATTAAGAATGCCATAGACCCTTCGGTGATTGATATGTCAGATCCTCGTACGAATTATATCATGTCAAAATGAAAAACATCTTTCTTGACACCAATTTCATAATAGACTATTTCGTAAGAGAGGATTTAAATGGGGAATCGGAAAAGCTTTTGCAATTAAGAGAAAGTCTTAATTTGAATTTTTTCATCTCCTATCTTTCAGTTGCTAATTTTGCATATATTATGCGTAAGTTGCCATCAACTCAACTTTATGATATTATATATCGAATTTGCAATACATTCCACGTGGTTGATAATACGCGGGATCAGATACTGAAAAATCTTGAATCCGGCTTTATAGATTTTGAAGATGGTCTTCAATATCAATGCGCATTAGAAGCTCATTGTGATTGCATAATATCTCGTAATCAGAAAGATTTCATAAATTCATCAATTCCGGTCATGACAGCCGGAGAATTTATATCCACAGTTCATAAGTAAATTAAAAATATTGAAAAATCCGGTGTTGAGGTTGATGCGGTTTCTGAGGGAGACGGAGGGCTACATCTCTACGAGATAAAATCCGGAAAAACAATCCGCCCCGAAGCATACGATAATATCAACACTCTCAAACGGAATCTAAGCAATATATTATCATCAACCATAATCTTCGACGGCGAATCGATGGGTTCACTTCTCAACATCCGCGACATCTGAACCTTCAGACATAAATAAGCCCGATACTATTCACGAGTACGCTGATGAAAAGCAAATGTGGAGCCTTCCCCCGGAAGATCGAGGAAGAGCAGCTTAGACGGTTTCTCACTTCGTTTTTAAATCTACATGCTGATTCTATAAGAATTATTTTGAATCTCAGATAATTCTTATTACTTTTGCATCACAGTGCGCTTATGCATGAAAATTAAGAACTATAACTTATTGTTTGCAACGTATTAAAAAGGAATGGACACGCCTGGAAAGCGTGTATACGCCAAAAGCGTATCCCGAGTTCGAATCTCGGTCACTCCGTTCAAAAAAGGAATCCCGCAAACAGAAATGCCTGCGGGATTTTTCGCCATAAAAATTCCTACTGCCATGTCTGAGATGGAAAAATATCAGTTGATTCTGGATGCTTTAAAAAGAAAGGCAGCCGAGATTCTACCTAAAGGGTCTCAGATGTCCTTATATGGGTCCAGGGCACGTGGAGATGCATCTCCTGACTCGGACTGGGATATCCATATACTCATTCCGGGAGAAGAGAAAATTCCTTTTGACCTATGGGATAAATACGCGTGGCCATTAGTAGATGTCGGCATATCTATGGGCGAGGAGATTAATCCGAGACTATATTCCTTTGCCGGTTGGCTCAAACGCAGTTTCCTCCCCTTCTATAAAAACCTGGAAAAAGATAAACTCACCTTCTTCCGAAATTAATTATCATGACTCTCAAATCAGAAGAAAGAAATTCAATAGTATCATATCGGCTTGAGAAAGCTTTTTCCACAATCCAACAAGTAAAGGATGTGGGAAATATAGGTTATTGGAGTCTTGCGGCCAACAGATTGTATTATTCTGTCTATTATGCTTGTGTGGCATTGCTCATCTATAATGGTATCGAGGCATCCACTCATAGGGGAGTCATAAGAATGATTGGAGACAAATTTGTAAAAACCGGTATTTTGCTACCTGAAGATTCAAAATTGATAGGCCGGCTTTTTACAATGCGTCAAACCGGAGATTATGATGACCTTTACGATTGGGAAGAATCTGATGTTCTGCCTCTGATTCCGAAGGCTGAAGAATTCGTCATGCGAGTTGCACGTCTTATTCAAAGTAAGTCATTTTAAGAGCATATATTGTGTCTCACGTCACCGACTCAAATGTCATCTACGACTCCGAAGCCTTCCACCCCTGTCGCTCAACATCCGCGACATCTGAACATATCGATAAGAATGCATTTTGAATATCAGTTAATTCTTATTACTTTTGTATAAGAAGAATAGTAAGCAGAGCGAATACGTAACATTGGTAGTTTCGTAGATCTGACGAGCCGATAAAGGATTACAGGTTGAAATACCTTTGGGATTTTTCGCCATAAATTCAACATTATTATGAATGAGCGTATCAAATGTCTGATTCCGAAAATTCAGGAATATATGAAGACCAAGCCAATTATCCGCGCTTGGCTCTTTGGCTCCTACTCCCGCGGAGAAGAGAGTCCGGAAAGCGACATCGACATCCTCGTTGACTATGATCGCACTCAAGGGAATTTTTCTTTATTTACTATGGGAGGAATATTGATGGAACTTTCTGAATTATTGGGGAATCAAGTTGATTTAGTAGACAATCGCGGACTAATGCAATTCGCTAGGGAAAGCGTTGACCATGATAAAATCCTGATTTATGAGAGAGAAAATTAGAGATAAAGGCCGGCTTCAACACATGCTTGAAATGGCACATGCTCTCAGAGAGGAGAAATCCAGTCATTCCTATGAAGAAATTCTTAAAGATCGGATTTTATTCTATGGACTTACTAAGATGACTGAAATAATAGGTGAGGCAGCCTACAAGCTAACTCATGAATTCGTAGATTCTCATCCCGAACTACCATGGGGAAAAATTATCAGTATGCGGCATATTCTTGTGCATGGGTATTTCAAAATAAGTCCGGAGGATTTATGGAATACTATACAGTATGATATCCCACCTATGATTCCCATTCTTGAAAAATACCTTGAAGAATTTGAGAATTAATCTCTATGATAGTAAGAAAGCACCTCCCTATAATCGGGAAAAGGAACGGACACGCCTGGAAAGCGTGTATACGCCGAAAGCGTATCCCGAGTTCGAATCTCGGTCACTCCGCATAAAAGACACGATGAAAGTCAGCTTATACGCTTGAATTTCATCGTGTCTTTTTATTCTTTTGCAGCTTGATCGAATGTTAAAGATGGGAGTATTTATGAAGGCGTTTAATCTTCTGTCGGAACTTCCCAACAATTCTTGATAAATCTCCCCGGTTCTTTATAATTAAGCACTTTTGCCGGAACGCCGGCACAGGTGCTCCTCGTCGGAACATCCTTGGTCACTACCGCTCCGGCACCAATACTCGATTTTGAACCTATACACACTCTTTCGACAATGCACACATTCGGACCAACATACACTTCGTCTCCTATGATGGCCGGTGTGTTATGTTCTGTGCCGATATTTAGGAATTGAAACAAATTCACATTATTGCCGATAATCGTACCCCCATTGATTACCATACACCTTTTGTGTCCCAAATACAGCCCGAAACCTATTCTCGTTTCAATTGGCAAATCTATCTGACGCAAGTTACAACACAACCTGTGCATAAACTTACATGGGTAATATAACATACCCTTATACCCGCAAAGTCGTTGCCACACCAGCAACGAAAACGGATGAGTCAACACATGGACAAATATCCTGAAAGTAGAAAACCTTATTCCGCCATGCCGGTAAATATCACTCCGAATCAACTCCAGACAATCCCTATAACCCTCCGCTCGCGGAATAAAGATTTGATCTCCATCATTGACCTTTATTTTATCAAATTTCATAAAACAAGCTACAATATATGGTCGCAAAGATACAAAAATCCTACACCACGTCCAAAATATCGCTTCCGTCACATAATGATTCCAGGATACGCGCCATAGTCTGCTCCACATTGCGCTTTGCAGTTGCCGGCCTCATTGCCTCGCTCAAATCCAGAGGCTCCTCGGAAATTGGAAAAATTGATTTAAAACCGGCTTCCTTCAAGTCTGACAAAGCTGATGTGTCTACCGATCCACCTATCGCTACTACAGGCACACCATATTTTTTTGCATGTTGTAGCACCCCATATGGCGCCTTTCCCATACAGGTCTGCGAATCAAGCTTCCCTTCTCCGGTGATTACCAGGAGTGCATCCTTAATTTTTGAATCAAATTCCACAGCCTCAAGAACCATCTCTACCCCTTTTTCCATTCTTGCTTTAAGGAAGGCAAGCAAAGCGAAACCAAGACCTCCAGCTGCTCCCGCTCCGGGAGTAGCCGACAAATCCTCGCCAGCCCAATTTTCAACTACAGCGGCAAACGATTTCATTGAGTCTTCCAGCCTTTCCACCATCTCTGCATCCGCCCCCTTCTGAGGTGAAAATATCCGACTCGCTCCCTCCGGTCCTAAAAGAGGATTCCTGACATCACATGCCACTACAAATTCAGCCTCTTTGAGTTCAACCATTGCGTCGGAATCATCAATCTCAGTTATCTTCCCTACCTCTCCCCCACCATTTCCTATTTCCATCCCCTCCTTATCCCGGAAACGGAATCCAAGCGCCCGCAACATACCAACCCCGGCATCATTCGTGGCACTTCCTCCTATTCCGATTAAAAATTTCCGACAACCTCTATTAAGGGCATCCCGTATCAGCTCTCCCGTACCGAACGACGTTGTGAACCACGGATTACGTTTCTCTGACGGCACCAGCATCAACCCGCTTGCCGCCGCCATCTCGATAACGGCGGTATCTCCACAAAGACCATACCGAGCCTCCACACTCTCTCCAATCGGACCGACAACTTGAATTGAGACAATATCACCACCCAGCGCCGACACTATTGCATCCGTCGTCCCCTCTCCTCCATCGGCCACAGGCACAACCTCACAATTAATCTTAGCATCAACCTTGCGGATACCCCTCACGGCCGCCTCCCCGACCTCCCGACTCGACAACGACCCCTTGAACGAATCTGAAGCTATCACTATTTTTCTCATAATTTCTTACCCTTATTCCATACCTTTTGCTTTCGATAAAAACCCAAAATTATAAAATTTAGACCACCAAATCAAGATTCTGTAAGTTATTTTTATCCCAATTTCAGTAGTATAATCCGGAAAGTATTGATGGGGTGCGTGCAGAGAAAAATTTGACTTAAGAAAGATTTTTCTTAAATTTGCAACTTACCTACCCTTCAAATTATTTAGCAGATAATATTATGGAAACTATATTGACTTTTTTCCGCTCGCATCCGCTCATACCGATTTTCCTTACTTTGGGTCTCGGGTTCTGGCTGGGGCGCCAGCGTTTCAAAGGATTTTCATTAGGTTCGATTGCGGCTACTCTGATTGTAGGCGTCATAATCGGACAGATGAAAATTGAGATTCCCGACATAGTGAAGAATATATTTTTCCTCTTCTTCCTCTTCGCCACGGGGTATGGCGTCGGGCCGCAATTCGTGCGTGCGATGAAAGGACCGGGGTTGAAGCAGGCGGCATTTGCTGTCGTAGAGGCTCTGGTGTGTGCAGGTATAATTATCGGCGCTGCCCTTCTTATGGGTTATGACAACGGCATCGCTACCGGACTCTATGCCGGAGCTCAGACTGCCTCCGCTTGTCTCGGAATGGTGAGTGACACGGTCAAGGAATTGCCCGTTGATGAATCTCAAAGGGAATATCTGCTGATGATAATTCCCGCCTGCTATGCGGTGACATATATGTTCGGCACAGTAGGGACAGTTTGGTTTCTCACCTCAATGGCTCCGAAGATGATGGGCGGAATGAATAAGGTGAAAGATGAAGTTGCCCGTATAGAAGGGGAAATGGATAATTCCGGACATCTCGCACCGGGCCAGATTCAGGCTTCCAGAAGTGTGGCGTTTCGGGGATTCAAGGTCAACAACATATATTTCTCGACTCCCAGAAACATACGCGAGACTGAGGATTATCTTCGCTCTTTAGGGGTGATAGTCTTTGTTGAAAGAGTACGTTCAGGTGGCATAATCTACGATCCTTCCGAGAATGTAACCATTAAGAATGGCGACCATATGGTGATTGCCGGACGAAGGGAACAGATGATAGCCCTCGGTTCCCGAATCGGTGAGGAGGAACCGGATCCGGAACTTCTGAATTTCGGAGCTGAGAAAACACCCGTCACCCTCTCTTCAAAAATAAAGGCGGGTATGACATTCGGACAACTGCGCGAAATGCCCTCTATGGAAAGGGTCATGGTGGCCTCGATAAAACGGAACGGCCTCAATCTTCCCATCAAACTGAAGACCGAGCTTTATCCGGGAGACGTGCTGACTCTCGTGGGTTGGCCACGTGATGTGGCCGCTGCCGCTTCAGACATAGGGTATGCCGACCGTCAGACTGATTCAGCTGATATGGTGTTCATTGGTCTTGGTATTGCTGCCGGATGTCTTTTGGGGGCATTGGCTATTGATATTAATCAGATTCCAATGTCGCTGGGTGCGAGTGTGGGGGCATTGGTCATGGGAATTGTGTTAGGTTGGTGGCGCACCAAACGACCGACTTTCGGGCGTATCCCGGCTGCGGCTCTATGGATGTTTCAGAATTTAGGAGCCAATATGTTTATCGCAATAATAGGTCTGACTGCCGGTGCCTCCTTCCTATATGGTTTGAAGCAGGCGGGTTGGCTGATATTCCTAATTGGAGCGCTCTGCACCATCCTCGGACTGGTCATAAATGTATTGATAGCATGGAAGATTTTCCGTTTCTCCATACCGGAGACATTGGGATGTGTAGCAGGGGGTCGATGCAGTGTGGCTTCCATAGGAGCAATCACAGAGACTTTGCAGAGTGATGTGCCTAACCTTGGCTTCACAATCACTTATGCAGTGGCCAACATCTCTCTGGTCTTCGCCTCACTTGCAGTGCTCTTCCTGGTCTGATTGGGAATTTGACATAAAACAGACTTAGCTCAACCCCGGTGCGACGGGGTTGAGCTAAATATGGAGTTTAGGGCATTCGCCGAATGCCCGGGTGGTTTACGCTTGCTTCTCCCGGAGAGTCTTATCGTAAAACTCCAGGAAAAAGTGAATGCGGTCCTCCATGTCTATACCTTCAGCTGTCTGCCTCACATCAAGATTGAATTCCTTTCGCTTCCTGTCTTCGGTATATTCAATTCGGTAGCCCGTCTCTGTTTGATATACAGTCCATTTCAGACGTTTAATATACAGAGGGTCTCCCTTAAAAGCTATCTCTGTTGAGTTCTTGCGCTTATTTTCAAAATCAATGTGGAGAAGCCATATGAATGCATCTTGATACCACCCCCGGCGTGAAGGACTATTGAGCATCTGCCAGTCATAACGATTGTTTTCCCAACTTCTCTTCTGGTATCTCGCAGCTTCGATATCTCTCAACTCCGAATATTTAACAAGATAGTAACGCCAGCGATATAGCTTTTCCTCCTCACTGCGTTGCAGCCATTTTTTGATATGTTCCTTAACAGACTCTTCTTCAAAAACCGGGTAATCATTCAGCATATCACGCAAAATTTTTCCGGAATGAGGTTGAGCACGGGCAAAAATATCATCCATCCAATTGTTCCAATATCTCCCCCCGTACAAACGCTTCCAACCTGTCTCCGCTCCATAATCTCCAAAGGTGAGGGCAAGACATTCCACCATATCAAGCTTTTCCTTTACGTGAGGAGTGAAGAATGTGGCATGAGCCTGTAAAGACTTGACAAAAACAATATTTTGTTTTTCGTCAATATAGGCTGAAAGATCACCTACCAAAAGGGAATGATTCTCTATAAACATCATCGGCAGACGGTCTGAGGCATGACTATCTATCCATTCAAATTTCAGGATTTCCTGTCTTATCTGTATCTGAAGGAATGAATTTTTCTCTTCCGCATCAAGATCTCTGCTGTTTCTCATCAAAGAATCTACCCTCCTCAACAACACAGGCATACTTTCCTGACGAATACTGTCGGGAGAATTGACGACAAGATTTCTTACCACACGCACACTTTCTCGTAAAGAGTCAAGATTCTGCCCGGATAATCCATGACTGTAAGCATACTCGAAGAAGGATTCTATATAAAGGAGGTCTATATTGTTGACAACCGGTTTCAAAGCCACTTTCAAGAAATCCACCTCCCCTTTGGAGTCGAAAATATACACGCGGTAATTCTCCAAAGTCAGAGACCCTCCATATTCCTCGTAAGGAATCGTAGTTAAGATTTCATTGAAAAAATCCTGAATGGACTGCTCTTTGCTTCGCGCATAAAAGAAATCCATAATCTTGCTGAATCGGTTTATAAGAGATATGTCATGACCGAGAACTACATCTGCAAGCTGCAGAATGTTCATATTTCGGAAATCATCAAGAGTGAGCAAGCGTGCTTCCTCATCCTTTTCTGAAATTTCTATTCCCGCCTTAGTTCCCTCTATTATCATGAAATTTCGGAAAAGATTTTGAAGTTTGTCATCAAGACCATTTCTGTAATATCTTTCCGGGTCCGCATCATGATTATCCCGATAGTTCCAAAGTAAAACGGTCCAGTCTGTATCAATCTTTCGGGAAAAATCAGTCTCTACCTCTACTCCATTCTTTCTCGCTTCCTTCAGTCTCCCCTCAATCTCAGCTTTGAAATGCTCAAAATCCGTGAGCTGCTGCCCTCGGGAATTCATCTTGATATAAAGCTCATCCGTAGTGTCGAGGTCTTCCAGATTTAACAGCCAGAAACCTATCTGCCTCTCCTCCGTGAGTCTTTTCCACACCTTTTTTATCTCCTCCTCATTGAAAGAAGAATAATGGGCGTCGATGGCTGAGAGCATGACGAGCATCGAACTGATTGTGGGATCATTTTTCCATCTGGAGTTAAACCACCACTGTTTCCGTATATATTCCGCCAATCCAATGACATGTTCAGGTTTTATATCAAGCAATTTATTTATGAAGTCTTTGCTCGACTGTCTCACTTCGTATGTAAAAGGCTCCAGAGAGCGGGCATCCTCCCCACATCTTTTTGCCAGATAGAAATGGAGGAGGAAGAGGGTTGTCAGTCGCTGCTGTCCATCCACAGGAAGAAAGATACGTTCTCTACTATTCTTCTTCCCGTAAATAAAGTCAAGTTCAATCCTTTCGTTCTCCTCATCGTCAATAGCCGCGAATAGAGAGGAGAGGAAATTCTCTCTCAGGGATTCTTTCCCGGGTCGTCCTTGCGCATAATCACGCTGTATCATCGGTATCGTGATAAGGTCGAATTTCTTTTTGGGATCGGGAGAGGAGGTCATTTCAAAGAATGAGGAGAAACGACCTATCATATTTTCTTCTGCCATAGTTTGTTGTTTGAGTAAAGGTTAGTCAATCTGCTCTTCAGTATCTTTCTTGTCGGAAGGAAGATAATCGGCGAGCACAGTCTTTATCTTTTTCAGATAATTTCTCCGGTCTTTCTCTCCCCAGAAGAAAAAATGTTCGTTTTCATCCGACTCATTATATGCCTTGAGAAATACTTCTCGCGTACAGAAAGGCACAAAACCCTCCTCCGAACGATTGAGTATCTTGTCTCGTTTCACGCTGAACACTGAGTTATTGAGAGCGGCATTATCGTCTTTTCCGAGCAATGCAAGATTTGCGATGGAATCCTTATAATCTTCATAAGAAGTGTCGAGGCTATCGTAATATATCTTGTAGAAATCCTCATGTATTTGCTCAAAACGGGCACCCAACTGTCCCTCTTTCGGATTCTTCTCAAGATTATCAATAAATATCCTCATAATGCTCATCATCTGCTCAATGCGCCTCACTTTATCCTCGTCTCCGTTCAAGCGATTGAAATCAAGAAATCTTTTTAAAACCGGGAGATGGTTTTGTATCCAGCTTTTCCACTCCTTAGCTCTGTTAAGTCCTTGTGAGTTCTGCGCATGAATATGCTCAAGACTCCATCCTCCCTTCACATTTTTATGGCGACGGAAAGAATAACGGCGGCTATTGTCGCCACCTTGCTGGAGAGTCATGACATTAAAGAGGAGCAAAATATTTGATATAAGCCGATTATCACCTTTATTCTTATCATCTTTATACATCAGATCCTCAAGGCGACGGTCGCCGAGAGCCACCACCTTTCTTATCTCACCGTCAAGATAAACTTTAAATTCATCCTGATCCTTATCTTTTGCATTCTCAAAAATATCCTGTAGATTCTTTCCTGACGCCACGAGGAAACCTATCTTGTGGTAGAGCTCATTGTCCGGTTCGAGATACCAGTCTCTGAGCCTGAGATATTGCAGATAGATATCATCCCATTCAGCTTTGGCAGCGACAGTCTTACCCTCCTTTGATTTCAGCTTTTCGTCAAAGTAGCGAAAGGTGAAGTATTCATCAAGGCTTCCTGATTTTTTATGTGACATAATGTTGAAAATTAAATCTATGCGGGTATCATAGTTCTCCATTTTCTCATTCGTCAGAAAAGCCCAGAAATCTTGGTCCATCAGTTCACGCTCTATGCTGTCCCATTGCTGCACGAGAGTCTTCTTCTCATACTCCTCCAAAAGATTGTTATCATCACGGAGAAAAAGAGCCTTGATAAGTTCGGAGTTAGTCAGTGGAATCTTTCCTATGTTTAGGTCTGAAAATTTTTTCCATTGGTCTCCGTGTGCAGGGAGTTCATACCATATCACTTTCACATCCCTCTCCAGAAGGGATGCGAGTTTATGGAGATTCAGATTCTTTTTCTTCAAATTATCATCAATCCATTCTCGTGCCCCCTGATATGCATGCCACATATAGAGAAAATCCGGAAATTCACTTGCTTCCTCTATTGTCTTCTCTGCTATATTGTTCAGAAAATCTTCTGAATCTGTCCTTGTGTCGTAGATAATCGAGTATTTCAGGGGTTGAAGATCTTCCAAAGGATTATTATAAGGAATATCCTGTTGTGCGAGGGTCTCGCTGATTTTCTCTTCCATCTCTTTCCTTTTCAACAGCGCTTTGTTAATGATGAAAAGGGTGGTGAGCCGTTGCTGGCCGTCAATCAAGTTAAAAGATCCGTCCGGCTTCCTGAATACCACTATGGGTTGAAGATAATACGGACTCACGGAGTCATTATGGGTATGATTTTTCAGGTGCAGATTGAGATCTTCAAGAAGTGTGGTCACCTCTTCACGTCGCCATCTGTAGCCTCTTTGGAAATCCGGAATATGGAACGTCTCTGTCAGACTTCCGGCAGGGCGGGTTCTAAGCGATTTCTCAGCCAAACCCTTCGTTTCTGTTTCACTCATGTTATTTAGATTATAAAATTTCACTCAAAATTACGTATATGCTGTCTCATTTTTCGAGACAGCATCACAACAATGCGTCAATAATCAGAAAAAATCAACGACTTCAATTAAAATTTTGCCGGATATGCTTTTAATTGAAGTCGTTTAGACTTTTTATTTGTCTGGAATCAGTCGAAATTTCCTCGAAAATATGCCGCCCTGTGTTTACATTTTTTAGTGGATAGAGCCTTAATCAACGCTTAGCTTCGTGAGAGCTGACTCAAGATTCCGTGCTACTCTCGCGTTCTCCTTCACAAAATAGTAAAGCTCACCTATCGCCTGCATCTCACTGTTATGTGTAAATTCGAGAGAACCATGCCAGTCTGCTATCTCTTTACTTATCTTTGACTCCGCCACCTCTGCTGAAAGCGGAGAATCGGCTGGAAGAAGGGCTGTGGCATTCTTTGTGAGAACATCCTCCGAAGAAAACATCTGATAGTTTGCAACAAATGCGAAACAGTCGTCCACCAGTTCGGGCCACAACGTGAGATCCACTCGCTGCTGGAGGGAATCAAGCATAAGGCTCGTTTGTGAAGCGGATTTCATAAATCTCCCTACAACCGGCAGCCCGGTGCCATCAAAAGCAAGTCCCGAGGGCTTGAATAAATCGCTGAGATCATTAAAAGTGAAATCGGGATTATACTTGGTGTCTTGAGCATCGCGTTTGTCGTGCGGAGTGGTCAGGGCGTAACAATAGGCAAGAAAATTATTAATGTTATGCATCAAACCGGGGATAATCTTCATAAGTTTCTCCTTCTCCATCGTGAAATGCACCTGACGTTGCTTCTCAACCTCCGATTCAACATCAATCTCCGATTTCATCGAACCGACAGCATTCAAGAAGAAACCGAGGAACACCAACCCACACATCACCTCTATCGCAGTGACAGCCTGAGCCCATCCGTGGGCCGGGGTGTAATCACCGAAACCAAGGGTTGTAATCGTTACTATACTGTAATATAGCCATGAGCCGAAGTCTGTGCCTGCTCCATCGGGTATTCGAAACTGACCGTCCGGAAGTGCCCAATATATGAGTGCAAACACGGGAGTGAGACAGATGTATGTTATTATCCAGACAATTGGTCGGATATTCGACACTATATGGAAGAAATGGCGGATTCTGTTAGAGATGGACATATCTTGATAATTAATTAAAACTTTAGTCTATGCGACTAAAAAATAATAAACCTTATAAAAATAATTGAGGAAGCCGGGATGACTCCCTCTTCCTCAATTATTAACGCTTATATAGGCATATTGGATTAATCCAACATCTTATTTGTTTTTCTGCACCTGTTCATTTATGCGCTGTTGCATATCGAAGGCGGATGCTTCTGATTTTGGTTTTGATTCGAAACTGATGTTATATTTCTCCTTCCCATTTTCAAAGGTAAGCACGTAGATGGTGCTGTCAGTATTAACTGTCACCGGCAAACCCTTGTTATCAACACTGCGATAGAGGCCACTGTCTCCTTTCTCAAATGGCTTCTGCAAAATCACTTTATGATCGATTTTCGTGCGATTACCGTTCTCATAGACGTAGAGCACAGTCAACTCCGGCGAAAGAGTAGCCATAAGCCGTCCGTCGAATTGTCCTTTGCGGGCTTTCTCACCCTCAATATCATATCTGACTGCATAATATTCCCCATTGACTATCGGTTGCGACTCTACAAACGCTGTCTCTTCCACTGTCACAACCGAGTCTGATGACTCAGTTTTGCTCCCTCCGCAAGAGGAGATAAAAGAAAAACCTGTCAGGAGAGTAAGGGTGACTAATCCGGTTGAAATGAATTTTCTCATTGGCTGTTTTTTATTAAAGGTTATACGTTGACATCATGAAGGCCGCCCAAAAAAGCATCAGCATATTGCCTTCTTAAAGAAGTCGTACATTTGTACGACTTCAAAGGGTCAGCAGACGCAAATTTATAAAAAATTATGTCTATCTTTGCAAAAAATGAGAAATAAATTCAGAAATACCTTTAAATATCACCCTTTATGGAAAAAATAGCGAGTTTCACCATTGACCATAACCGTCTCCTCCGTGGTGTTTACGTTTCAAGACAAGACACTACCCCTTCCGGTGATGTCATAACCACTTTTGATGTCAGGCTCACCGAACCTAACCGAGAAGCTCCCCTCACCCCTGAGTCTCTCCACACTATTGAGCACCTTGCAGCTACATTTCTTCGCAACTCTCCCGAGTGGAAAGACCGGATTGTCTACTGGGGTCCGATGGGTTGCTGCACGGGTAATTATCTGATAATGCAGGGGAATCTGAAGCCTGCCGATATTGTGCCTCTTCTTCGCCAAACCTTTTCCTTTATTGCAGATTTCGAAGGGGAAATTCCAGGTGCTTCTCCCAAAGATTGCGGCAACTACTCATTCAACGACCTTCCCGCAGCAAAAAAAGATGCAAGAAGATTTCTGAATGAAGTGCTTGCAGATATTAAACCGGAAAACATGAACTATCCCGAATAATATCAGAGGCCAACCTACATTTTTATAGGTTGGCCTCTGATATTATTCGGGAATCAACTCTTTAGAAGGGGTCTTCTATGCATGACAAACCCGGCGATGGCTCCTCCTATCGAGAAGAGGAAAATGACAAGGGCGCTCGTGATGAATATGTCTCCTAACCCTACAAGGGGGGAAATGACCCCGCCCGAGAAATAACCTACTGTCCCGAGGATAGCAGACGAACTCCCTACGGCCTCTTTCCCTTCCTCCATTGAGAGAGACGTCACTGAAGGAAACATGAATCCGAGAAAGAATAGCATCAGAAAAGTCAGCGTCTCATAAATTAGGAAATTGTCAGCAATAAAGACGAATGCGAATTGCAGTCCCGCTGCCAGAAAAATGCCCGTCATCGCAAAGAAGGCGGCATTTTTCATTTCCTTAAACTTAAGGGCAAGGACAGAACCTATGATGGAGCCAAAGGCATTGAATGCGAAGATAAGGGAAAATTGTATCTCGTTGAAACCAAAATGATTCTGCACGATAAAGGAGGCGGAAGACAGATAGCCGAAAAGCACACAATATCCAAAACCATATATGGCCAGGCAAATATTGAAATATCTGTTGCGGAAAAGCCGGAAAAAACTTTGAGCCACCTTTTTCCAAGAACCCTCTATCCTTTTTTCAACTGCCACCGACTCCCGAAACCAGAGACACATAAGAGACAACACCACTCCTAAACCAAGCAGGATGATGAATATCCCTTTCCATCCCGTATATTGACCTGTGAAGCCTCCTATCACCGGAGCCGCAACAGGAGCCACACCGTTGATTGCTGAGATTATCGTGAGACTTTTTGCCAATTCCCTGCCGCTCCAACAGTCTGTGGCGATTGAGCGGGAAAGAACTATACCACCGGCTCCTCCAAGGCCCTGAAGGAAACGACACACATTGAAAAATTCTATGGTCGGGGAAAAAAGACAGACCAAGGCGGAAACAGTAAATAATGCCATTGAGGCAAGAAGCACCGGCCGACGTCCCCACTTGTCGCTGAGGGGACCAAAAATCAGTTGACCCACAGCAAGACCAATCATGCTGGCCGCCAATCCGAGCTGCACTATGGAGGCGGATGTGGAAAACACAGTCGCCATTGATGGCATCACCGGGAGATAGAAGTCTGTGACAAACGGACCGAAGGCCGACAGTGCGCCAAGTAAGACAATAAGGAAGAGAAGGTATCTTTTGCCGTATTGCTTCATCAAAGTTGCGTGAGTTGCCCTGTGACTGAGTTCATTATATATCCCTTCACAACAACATCTTTCGCCATGAGGGGATGGTTGCGGACAAGGTCTACCGTTTCGTTGATTGCATCTGAGGTCTCGTCAAAACCGTGAAGCCAACTGTCAAGATCAATACCGCAATGCTTCATCAGATTGATATTTTCTTCCGGGATGCCACGCTCCTTCATAGCATGGAGCATTTCCTTGCTATTCATCCCTTGAACACCACATTCCGTGTGGCCGATAATCATTATTTCATTAACACCAAGCTCATAGACGGCCACAAGGAGGCTTCGCATAGTGCTGTCGAATGGATTGGTAATAGTGGCGCCGGCATTCTTGATTATCTTGACATCTCCGTTCTTGAAACCAAGGGCGGCCGGAAGAAGCTCCACGAGGCGAGTGTCCATGCAGGTCACTATAGCTATTCTTTTGTTGGGGTATTTGTCTGTAAGGAAGCGTTCGTACCCTTTTTCCTCTACGAACTTCTTGTTGTGGGAAAGAATTTCGTTAATCATGATTGCAATTTGGATTTTTGTTGATATTAAGGATTATGAGACCATAAGACTCATCGAATCTCACCGCAAAATTAATAAAAGGATAAGAAAAATCAAATATTTCCCGCCAGCTCTATTATCTCGCAATCGCGCATATCCTCTCCATCGATTGTGAGGCGCACGAGGGTGCGAACCTTGTGCCAACCGGCATGTCCGGCTGCCCCGGGATTTATATGAAGCAACTCAAGCTCCCTGTCATACATCACTTTCAAAATATGAGAATGACCGTCGACCATCAGCTTTATACCCTCTTTTCTGAGAAGATTCTTCATCCCTTTAGACCATTTCCCGGGATACCCCCCTATATGTGTAAGCAAGACTTTCACCTCTTCTACAGTAAAAATTTCCATTTCGCTACACATCCTGCTGACCATCCCATGATCTATGTTCCCGGAGACGGCTCTGACAACCGGTGCAATTTCCCGAAGACGTTCTATTATTCCAAAGTCGCCGATATCTCCGGCATGCCATATCTCGTCACATCCGGCAAAGTGTATGGCGAAGCGCTCGTCCCACACACCGTGCGTATCACTGATTATTCCTATTTTTTTCATAATAAAGGTTCTTTTTTAACGCAAGCTTGGAGGAGAAATTTTACCTCCTGAAATAATTTTCATATTTTATTGCTGAAAAATTTCCGTAATATGTTTTTTATAATTAATTTTGACCCGTATAATCGGCTTATGACTGTATGGAAAAGCTCTCCCGAAACATTGGCCGACATCTATGTCACATAAATCAATATCGAAATACTGATGGCAAAGAAACTGAAAATCCGTGATCTGACGCTGCGCGACGGCCAGCAGTCTTTATTCGCCACAAGATTGAGGCAAGAGAACGTTGATAAGCTTCTCCCCCTTTATAAAGAAGCTAAGTTCTACATTATGGAAGTATGGGGGGGCGCTGTGCCCGATTCCGTGATGCGCTATCTCGGGGAAAGCCCCTGGGATCGTCTCCGCTCATGCTCCAAGGAGATGAAGGGAATATCGCTCCTCTCAGCCCTCTCCCGCGGTCGCAACCTCTTCGGATATGTGCCTTATCCTGACTCTGTGCTTGAGGGATTCTACAAGAAAGCGGTGGAGAACGGACTCAACGTCATGCGTATTTTCGATGCGCTTAATGACATCGACAACATCAAGAGCTCAATCAAGATGATAAATGAGCTCGATGGATATAACGGTAATGTGACAATCGCTGACACCGCCGTTTGCTATACCATCGACCCCAAGGGCACTCCCGAAGAAGAAAAAATCTTCACCGACGACTATTTCGTAGAGAAAGCCAAGGAGATGGAAAGTCTCGGCGCGAAGATGGTGACATTGAAAGATATGGCCGGACTGGTCAACCCTTCCCGCATTTTCTCTCTCATGCCGAAATTGAAGGCGGCTCTGACAGTGCCTGTGGATTTCCACACTCATTGCACTCCCGGATATGGTCTTGCATCCGTCTTGACCGCCATCATCCAGGATGTTGATATCGTCGACACAAACATATGGTGGTTTGGTGGTGGCTCAGCAGCCCCGGCAATTGAGCTTATCGACATATTCTGCCGTAAACTCGGAATTGAGCTTGATGTCAACATGGAAGCTGTCGCAAAAATCCGTCAGGCTCTTAAGGAGGCACGCACCGCTCTCGCAGACTTTGACCTCAACAAAGATAAATGGCAAAAGGATTTCGACGAGGCCTTCGCCGTAATGCCTGCTGAAATTGATGCGGAATTCGACCGTGCAATAGAAGCTGCCAAGGCAGACAACGAGGAAGTTCTGCTTGATGCCTGCCACAAGATTGAGGCTTACTTCGGCTTCCCGAAGCCTAATGAAATCGTGAAGAATGCCGAGGTGCCGGGTGGCATGTATTCAAACATGGTGGCCAATCTGCGTGCCCTCAAGGCTGAGGATGTGCTTGAAGAGGCTATGGCTCTTATCCCGAAAGTGCGCCGCGATGCCGGATTAGTGCCTCTCGTGACCCCTACAAGCCAGATTGTAGGTTCTCAGGCCGTAGCCCTCGCCATGGACCGCCGCGCCGGGAAACCTGACTATACTAACAAGAACAATCAGTTCATCTCTCTCGTTAAGGGTGAATACGGCACTACTCCTACCCCTGTTGATCCCGAGTTCCGCAAACTCATCACCGGCAATGCAGAAGAGAAACCTTACGATACATCTTCTTACAAAGAGCCGGAAAACCCCGTCCTGAAAAATCTCGGAGGCGTTAATCTCGCTCTCAATGAAGAGGAGAAACTTCTCATGGAGCTGCTTCCTTCAGTAGCAAAGACTTATCTGACCAACAAGCGCAAGGCTGAATATGAGGCAAACAAACCTGCCGAAGCTCCTGCCAAAGCTGCTGAAAGCGGAAAAGCTGAGGCCGTGACAGGCGCTGTCTTCGCGGCTCCTATGGGCGGAACTGTTATGAGCATAAAGGTAAAACCCGGGGATAAGGTTAAAGCCGGGGATGTGGTTCTCGTCTATGAAGCGATGAAGATGGAAAACGATCTCGCCTGCGATATGGAAGGTGTGGTGAAACAGATTCTCGTCAAAGAGGGGGATGTGATTGCCACAGATCAGCCCTTGATTGAGTTTGTCGGTGGTGAAGCTCCCGCCGGGGTCGCTCCCGCACCTGCCGGTCCGGCTGAAGTCATGGTAGCTCCCATGGGTGGCACTGTAATATCATTGGTGGCTAAACCGGGGGATGCAATTAAAGCCGGCGACACTCTCCTTGTCTATGAAGCCATGAAGATGGAAAATAACCTTGTGGCTGACAGAGATGGCGTTGTTGTCAAATTCCTCGTCAGCGAAGGTGACGTAATCGCAACCGACCAGCCAATCGTTGAATTCGGTGTTGGAAAGGGTTCCGCTCCGCAGGCTCCCAAACCGGCTCCCAAACCGGCACAGACTCACCAGGTTGCCAAAGTTGCTAATGTGAAGGTGGATCCGGTGGCCGGAATTGATGAGAACAAAGCTCTTCATCCCCTTGAAGGGGGAACAGGGCATGCTCCCGTTGCCCTCCACAACTTCACCGGCGAGAATACTATTCATGTCGGTCCCGGAATGTCGCTTGACATAAATGTGGCGCCTGACGGAACAATCAGCATACATATCTCAAAGAAATAATTTATCCCCCTACAACCGACCCTGATTAAGAGGGTACGGAGCATAAAGGACGGGAGTCAGATTCATCAATCTGACTCCCGTCTTTTATTCGTATCTGCTTTCAACTTTCTCCTCCTTAAATGTTATTTCCCCTTCATATATCTCAAGATACAGCTTCAGAATTATTGGTCGTCATCCTCAATTATCGGTCGTTAATTATGAGTCGGTATCTTTATGGAGAAGACCGTTATGCCGTCTTCTCCTGTGCGCAACGACCACAATGCATTATGATTCCCAAGTATTTCTCCAATCAATGTCAATCCAAGACCTTTCCCCTCAGGTTTTGTGGTGAAAAAGGGGGAGAATAATTGAGCCGCCACTTTATCCGAAATCTCCTTTCCATTATTGGAAATTTCAAGAATCACTGTCCCTTCATTTTTCCGGGATAAAATATTGACCCATTTCCCTTCCTCACCATAGTCTCTTTCCACCTCCCTGAAACTTTCAACTGCGTTTTTCACAATATTCACAATCACTTGTTCGAGTTGGGTGCGGTCGGCATAAAGCTTGATCTCCCCCTCTACCTCCACTCTTATCTTGATATCCTCCGGAGCAAGGGTTCGGAGAAAAGGTAATCCTTCATTCAGCATCTCCCCCATATCCATCAAGCGGAGGTCTGAGGCCGGAAGTCTGACCACATCCGCATATTCGTTTATAAACGTGCATACTTCGCCACAACGTCTGTCGCAACTCTCCATGACATCTCGGAGTTCAGCATCCTCAGTCTCTTCGATAAGCACCCCGAAGAGCGCCCTAACTCCACCCATGGTGTTATTTATTTCATGAGACATTATGCGTATCACCTTCTCATATGCACTTCTCTCCGCCTTCATCACCTCCTCCGTAAGATTTTCAAGAAGATAGAAATGGCGGTTGAAACCACTCTGCACAAAACTCAGATGTGTTCCCCTGAGCATCCTTGAATCTCCCGGACGGAAAACTACCGATTCCCGATAAGGTATTGCCTGAAGCCATTCCCCGGCTGCATAGGGAATATCCGACAATCTTTTCCCTATTATCTTTTTCTCATTTTTTATGCCGCAAAGTTTCAGAAATGCCGCATTTGTCATCGCTACCTTTCCGTCGAGGTCAAGCATCAGCACTCCCATCGGGGAAGCATCCACAAGAAGATGAAGAAAATTTTCCTGCTCCATATTCCTCAGCCGTTCATTGCGCAGACGGTCAATCATGGAATTGAAAAGACGAACCATCCTGTCGGCATTCCTCTCCCCTACTTTGACGAGTCGGTTGTTGAAATCCTGAGCCTCCAGGAGTTCGAAACCTCTGGTGACAACTCTCCCGGGGAGCACCGTCATCCTGTAGAAAATCAGCATAAGGAGGAGTGCCAAAGTGAGGCATACGATTATCTCCATTCTCATCTCCCCCGCGTCTATAATGATCATCACGACTGAGGCGACCACCAGTGCCACCCAGCTCAGAAAAAGGATATTCCTCATTTCAGTCCGTATTTTTCCATCCTTCTGTAAAGTGCTTGCCGTGTCAAACCCAGCTCTCTGGAGGCTCGGCTATGGTTTCCTCCTGACTCCTCAAGCACCCTCTCTATCATTGCCTTCTCCATATCGTCGATCGTACCTGCAGGCTTTATATCCCTTTCTTCCGTAGCATTCCCGGCCACATTAAGGAAATCCTTCTTTTCAAGGCGTCTGCCCCCGGTCAGGAGGGCGCGTTCCACCATATTCTTTAACTGTCGGATATTGCCCGGATAAGGGAGACGAGTCAGAAAGTCCATCCCCTCGGCCGACACTTCCGGCATCCTGAGTCCATTTTCCTTTGCCCCTTGCTCAACGAAATGCCTGACGAGAAGAGGTATATCTTCCCGGCGCTCGCGGAGAGCCGGAAGATGAAGGGTAATCAGATTAATTCGATAGAAAAGGTCTTCCCTGAACGTCTTCTCGGCCACCATATCCCGGAGGTTGGCATTCGTGGCGGAAATAACCCGGATATCAACTTTACGTGTGCGTGTGTCGCCAAGCGGTTCAAACGTATGCTGTTGAAGCACTCTCAACAACTTCACCTGACAACTCATGTCGAGATCTCCAATTTCATCAAGGAATATTGTCCCTTTGTCGGCTACTTCAAACCGCCCTTTTCGAGAAGCAACAGCTCCGGTGAACGCACCTTTGGCATGTCCGAACATCTCACTCTCAAACAAGGATTGAGAAATGCCGCCAAGATTCACCATCACAAAAGGTGCTTTCCCTCGGTTGCTATTGAGATGCACTGCGTGAGCCACCATCTCTTTTCCCGTGCCGTTCTCCCCAAGAATAAGAACCGGTGCTTCTGTAGGGGCGATTCGCTCCACTGTTGAAAGAAGCTCCGTCATCCCTCTGCTTTCCCCTATTATACCTGCACGGTTAAAACGCGGTGTCTCTATCTCTACAGAACCTCGATTTAAATCTATCGCCGTCTCTATCCGCTGCAAAAGAAGACCGTTATTCCACGGTTTCGTCATGAAATCATAGGCTCCATGGCGCATCCCTTCCACGGCAAGCTCTATACTCCCCCATGCTGTGATAAGGATGACCGGAGTGTCAGGCTGAAAAATTTTCACCTTCCTGAGCAATTCTATCCCCTCTTCCCCCGAAACTCCTCGGGAATAGTTCATGTCCATGAGCATAAGCTCATAGTTTTGTTGTCTCACTTTCGAGAGTGCTTCCTCAGGGTCGGCAGCATAATCCACATCATAACCTCCCCGCTTAAGCAGCAGCCCAAGCGACATCCTTACAGCCTTGTCGTCGTCGATAATCAGAATCATGATGCAAATTTAGAATTTTTTTTCCTGCAATGCAATTATTCAATTGTTCAAAATCGTCTCTATGTCAGCGTCTATGCCACATCCTCGTTCGTAGTCCCAAAGAGTGAGGGAACGTATCTGATAATAATAGTTCCAGAAGAGGTAAAGTTCGTTGACATACTCCCTTCTTGCTTCATCCTTGGTGACGCGTGAATCATTAAGGTCGAGAGTCGATATTTTCCCCACAAGATAGGTTTCAACATTGGTGGCGTAGCGTTGAGCCGCTATTTCATCAGCTCTGCGCGCACGCTCAAGCTGCTGCTGCTGGTTGCCATAACGCTCTATAAGGATAAACAGATTCTGGCTGAAGTTCTGGTTCTCCTGTCTGACCTGACTTTCCACGAGTCTGCGATTACTCTCAGCCACTTTCACCTGACCCTTCCTCCGGCCCCAATCCACAAGAGGAATGGAAAACCCTATCTCCACAACTTGATTATCTTTCAGGTTGGAATAGCTCCCTCTGAAATCATGATCAGTGCCGGTGTAGCCTATCTGGGCAAACAGATTGACCTCTCGCTGAGCTCCCTTTGCTTTTGCCACTTCATAGTCGGCTTCCAAGCGTTTCCGCAGCATCGATTTAGCGAAACTGTTGTTTGCCAACGCCCTTTCGAGTGCATCCTCATATTGGATTCTGACTTCCGGCACAGACGTAGGAATCTCAGGAATTATGTCTACACCGGAGTCAAAACCAAGGAATGTGCGAAGCTGAAACATTGCGCTTTTAAGCGAGCTCTCGCAATCTGTCAGCGATGTCTGAGCGTCAAGAAGATTAAGCTCCATCTGAAGCAGATCATTCCGACTTATGCGCCCCATCTCCCTCTTCTCTTTGGCCACATCATAAAGTTTCTCCGCTTGCCGCACGTTTTGAGTCGCTATGCTATGATTCTCTTTCGCCATGAGAAGTGAGAAATACAAGCGTAGAGCCGACGCTGCGACATCTTCTGTCGCGCTCAGAAATTCCGCCTTCGCCTCCTCATATTTCACGGGCTCTATCCTTCGGTCCCACTTGACATGGTTGACGCTGAAGATCGGTTGGTTGAGCGTGACGGCAACGGGTATCGACATGAAACGGTTATAGCTTCCGCCCCCCAATTGCCTATAGAAATCAAGTGAGGTCGTGAGAGCTATCGAGCCCCCCGTAAGCCATATATTCTGGGAGACTGACAGCTCCCCATCCATCTGAAGATAGTTGTTTGGCACGAAAGTGTAGTTGCCTTCGCTATTCATGTAGGAGGAATATTGCTTACGATAGGAAGGAAGGGTTGCCTTAAAATCCACTTCGGGCAATAACTCCGCCTTATATGAGCGATAACCCCAGTAGGCACTTCTGAGTCTGTTGAGCGCCACCTCGGCATCCACACTCCCCTTCCGGGCCGCTCCCATTGCCTCTTCCATTGTCATGAGGAGAGTCTGCGGAGTCTGTCCGAAGACAGTCCCCGCATGACATAAAAGTATGAGAATAAACAATAACTTATCCATAAACCTTTCTTTTATTCTGCCTTGATGGCCAAGGCCGGTTCGATGCGCATTGCGCGGTAAGCCGGATAAAGGAGGCTGACGATGATGCCTGACAGAACAAGGACAAAGGCCCCCGCCTCACACCATAATAACTTCCACCCCAATGACTTGGAGCCTACCATTTCTATTAGCTCCGGTAGAATGAATATCCACATCACCGCTGAGGAAATCGCCACTCCTATAAGAAGAAGGAGAAAACCTTCTGTGATGATTCTCCTAAGTATATCCCTGCGTGTCGCACCACATATCTTGCGAATCGCAATCTCCCCGATTCTTTGCTGGATGCGAAACCAGAATGTACCCAGCAGACCAAGGAAAATAGTAAGCAAAACAAATGAAATAAGCACCACGAACTGACGAAGATTTATCTCTATCTCTCTCTGATTGGCCTCACGAACCTCATCCATACTTTTCAATTCCGTAAGAAATACGTTTCTGCTTATGCGCAGATCGCGATTATCCTTGAATCCCTTTTCGAACTGTTGCCCCATTCCCGGTTTCACACGTACGGCTATCATTCCCCAGAAAGCGTCGTTTGGCAGGATTATAGTGCCTCCAAACGATTCCTCATAATCATTACGCCGGATGTGCTGAATGACATCGCCTACTCTATATCGTTTGGTCGGGTCCCCACTGAAATACACCATTTTCCCTTTTAGTGAGATTGGATCTTTTCCCTCACCAAGGAAGTTAGTATTAGAAATAAGGATTTCTCCTTTGCTTAACATCTCTTTCAGTTGTGTCGGACTGGCTCCCGTGAGACTTTTGATGCGCAAGACATCCACTATTTCAGGACTGGCTTGACGTACATTACCGCTATACGCAACTATAGAATCCCCGTCAACATACAAGTTGTTGCCCATATAATCATAGCTGTATGGCAAACCGCCCCAATGATACATCACTGACTCTACCGCCGGATGCTGCTTCAATCTGTCAAGAAGAATCTTGAAATCCTCCGTCCTGTCATTACCTTCCGGATCATAGTAGTTGCTTGACTTCTCTATTATCCTGACGTTCATAGAATAGACATCCGTGCAATCATAGCCGGTTGGTTCAAAGAGTCCGCGTGTCTCCAGATATATCATTCCCAGTCCTCCCCACACCACTGTGAAGACAATCATAAGGGAGAGAACAAGCCATATGTTGTCGCGCCATTCATGGCACATCTGTTTAATCAGTTTTCGTTTCATTTCTGAATTCTGTTTCTTGTGAAATTATTATCTTGTCAATGGGTCTCAGAAATCGCTTCGGCCGGATTCTTCCTTGAGGCCTTCCAGGCCGGAACTGTTGCGCTGATTACATTCATAACAAAGCACAGCACAAAGGCTATCAGGAAATTCTGCCATCTGAAAAGCATACTGAAATCCGGACGGGCGTTGAGCACATCAAGGGATGTCTCGAATTTAGAGCCTATCTCAAAGAAGAGGTGTGAGGCAAGATAGAGGAAGACAATACATAAGATTAACCCTATCAGTCCTCCAATACAGGTGATCAGAAGATTCTCCCCGAGGAGCTGGCCGATAATATCTGTTTTTCTCGCGCCGAACGCCCTGCGCACGCCTATTTCAGAAATTCTGTGACGCAGACGGCTTCGCGTCATGCTGCTGAGATTGATTGCCGGAAGGAGGAGAAGGATGGTGTAGATGGTCCATTGGATGCGATGCTTGTTTTTTAAATCCGGGGTATTATTGCTCCCGAACGACATCCCTTGCTCTTCAATAGTGTAGGGTTGTTCATGATAGACAACATCTTTTCCTTCTCTTGCCATTGTCGCTCCCAAACGTTTGTAGCGGCTCTTCACCTGCTTTTTTATATGGTCTGCCTCGACTCCATCCTTCATTTTAAGATAGACGTTCAGACTTCCGAAAATTTGGTTTTCATTCTCACCGCTTCTCATTCCCTCGACATCGAGAGCTGTAAAATAATCTCCATATGTGTTGTCAAGCAACGGGCTGACATCCTCAACCACCCCCACTACATGGAAGGGAATCATTCGAAGCTCAATCTCTCTGCCGACCACATTATCTTCTTTGAAAAGCCTCCGCGCAGCTGATCTGCTAAGTATCACTGACCTGTCTGCCGAAGCAGCTTTGGAATCTTCGAATGGCTTTCCGTCGATAAATTTGAAATCGAAAATTTTCCAGAATTCAGCATCCACCTTCCTTCCGTATGCCACAAAGGGTTCCTGACCTTGCACACTCAACTGTTCTGCCGGTTTATCCCCTCTGACAAATGATATCTTCTCTATTCCGTCAAGGTCTTTGTAAAACATCTCGGCCATTCTTAGGGTCAGGGTCATTCCCGAATTGTCTATACCTTTTCCCGGTTCTTTTTCATGGATACCTTTTCCTAACAGCACACGACTGCGTGAGGTCTCCGGAGCTGTATCCACTTGTGAGATATTGTCTGTGATAAAGAAAGCCATCACCAGGAATATTGAGAGGGCCGTGCCGCTGATCGCGACCCATGTCATCATCCTCTGATGCTTCATTTCATATATGACTTGTTTAAAATAATTCATAATGCCTGATTTTTCAACTTTCTAATTATATTTTTCACTGCACCTGGCGCCCGTCGAAGAAACGTATGATCCGGTCGGTCATTTGGGCCTGCTGTTCATTATGCGTCACCATGACAATCGTCCGTCCATCCTCACGGTTGAGTTTATGGAGAATTTCCATCACCTCCTGTCCCATCTTGGAGTCAAGGTTTCCCGTGGGCTCATCTGCGAGCACTATCTTCGGGTCACCCACAATCGCGCGTGCAATCGCCACTCTCTGGCACTGTCCTCCGGAGAGTTGCGAGGGGTAATGGTGCATCCTGTGGCTCAAGCCCAGATGTGAAAGCACTTCCTCAACCCTTTTCTTCCTTTCACTTCCACTCATGGAATGACGATATGACAGCGGCAAGGCCACATTGTCGATCACATTCAACGATGGGATAAGATGGAAACTCTGGAATACAAAACCTATATTTTCGTTCCGGAATGCCGATAGTTTTGAATCGCTGAGTTTAGCCATCTCTGTGTTGAGGATAGAGACAGTGCCCGTGCTGGGGGTGTCAAGCAGACCTATGATGTTGAGAAGGGTAGATTTCCCGCATCCCGATGGTCCCATCATGCTGACAAACTCACCTTCGCGTATTTCAAGATTTACATTTTCAAGCGCAAGTGTCTCGATTTCCTTTGTGCGATAGACCTTGCTGACATCTTTAAGAGTGATTATTTCCATAATTTTTTACAGGTTAATTCGTGTTGTTATTAGTAGATATTCCTTATGAAGTCGTTAAATTTTTACGGAATCCGGCTAACTCCGGACAAAGAAAAATTTTAAACGACTGCTATGTCTTGCCTGACTCCTATGAATTATTCAAGACTTAATTTCCCTTTTTCTTCATTCTCAGCGCACTGCTGTTCTTATATGTGCTCATATCGCTGATGACGACTTCCTCTCCGGGTTTTATCCCGCTGATGACCTCCACATAATCGAAGTTGCTCTCCCCCAGTTTGACATTGCGTCTTTCGAGGCGTGAGTCGCCGGTCTTCACGAAAAGCAGATAATCTCCCGCTCCCTGGAAATACTGACCGTTAGGAATCCTGACGACACCCTCCCTCTGATCATAAATGATGTTGAGTTCGGTGCGGAGTCCGGAGCGGAGATGGGAATCATTATCTTCATCAAACATGACAGAAAACTGAGTGAGTCCGTCTTTGCTCTGAGGTGTTATGTTTGTCACCCGACCCTTGGCACTGTGACGCCCTACCCTTATGTTGACCCCTGCTCCGACAGCCACTTTGCCGGCGCTGCTTTCCGATATCTCCCCTGCTATTTTGAAATGGGAAAGGTCTGAGACAACAGCTAATTTCTCTCCGGCTGCTATGCTGACTCCGAGATCTTTATTGACAAAGGTCACTATGCCGTTGCGCGGTGCCTTTATCCTTGCGTCATCAAGCGTACGCTCCATCTCCTCCAGATTTCTCCTTGAGATAGCTCCCTCGAGTTGTTTGCTGCGAAAGGAGGCTGCGTGTGCTTTCCTCTCGTTCTGCAATTGAATGCGCAATTGTTCCAGTTCGAGCAAGCCGGTGGAATATGCAAGTTCGGCTTGACGAATGCGGTCCCCTGTTCCGCTCCCGATACTGTCCAGACGACGCTCGTTTGACACTTCAGCCTTCAGATGAGCCACGGCCATCTCCTTACTCTTGATTTTCATTTCAAGATCTGTGAGATATGTGGCATTGTTGAGGGATGCTTGTTCTATCTCATTATTCTTCATGCTCACCTCGTCGCCCATTCTCCGAAAGTCTGTTTCCGCTGACTGAAGGTCAAGTCGGAGAAGTGACTGCCCGGCTTCCACACTGTCTCCCTCCGTGCAATAGACCTCCATTATCCGGGTGGATACCGGAGAGACAATAGCCTGCTCATAGAGAGGCACAATCTTTCCGGAGGCTGAAACGGTGCTTTCAAGCGATCCCACTTCCGCTGCTCTTATTGTCAGATCCTCCTCCTTTACAGTATCGGAGAAGAAAAACTTGCTCCCTATAGCCAGCACAGCGACTGCTACACAGCATATAGCGCCTCCTTTTATCCATCTCCGGCGCCTTTCCTTCAATAATTGCTCTTTTGGTATTTCTTTGTCCATGTGTATGGTTTTTCTGTTTGCCTAAAATAGTCACAATCCCTGTGCCAAAAAGCTACTAATCTTAATTATCAATCAATTAGCTAATATAATCATTATCCATTACCGTACACTTGTCCGAAAACGGACACTACAATCGGACATCTCAACCTCAATCCGGCGAAGATTACGCCCATAAAGAATGTGTCAGTGTGTATAAAGCCATGGCTTTATACACACTGACACATTCTTTTCTTATTTCCTTCCTTATTTCCTTATTTCCTCTATTTCCTTATTTCCTCTATTTCCTTATTTCCTTATTTCCTCTATTTCTTTCCCTGAGCTTCTTATAAGGAATTCTTATCAGCACCAGGGGCAGCTTGAGATGAGGAAGAAACCGATGCAGTTTTGGAAGATGAGGGGACAAGGGCCGGATCAACACCTCCGGTTTTTCCGGCATTGGGATCCTTGAACATCCCTGACAGATATTTTTCCTGGAACTTCTGCATACATTCCCAGAAAGTCGGAACGAACAGTGTCCCTATCAATCCGTTCAGAGCCATTCCGAACACCACCGCCGTGCCGAGTTCTATACGACTGTTGGCGCCTGCGCCCGTAGAGAACATCATGGGCATGACTCCGAATACGAAAGCACATGCAGTCATCATGATAGGACGGAAACGAATCACTCCTGCATCGTGGGCGGCCTTTCTTATTGGCTGTCCGTTCTTTCGGAAATCCATTGCATATTCCACAATCAGGATGGCATTCTTGGCCGACATCCCGAGCAAGAGGATCAGGCCTATCTGTGTGTAGATACTGATACTCTCATTCATGAAGATACAACCAAGCACCGTGCCGAGAACTGCAATCGGCATACTGAGCACAACGGCTATCGGATCTGTCCAACTCTCATATTGCGCTGAAAGGACAAGGATTGTCATCACTATAGCGAAAATAAAGACGAAACTTATTGTCGTCCCTGCCTGAGTCTCCTGATAGGCTATTCCGGTCCAGGCATACGAGAAATTATTGCCCACTGCTTCCTTCACAATCTCCTCCATTGCCTTGATGCCCTCCGACGAACTGACACCCTTTGCCGGAGTTGCAGTCAGTCCGGCCGTAGTGTACATATCATAACGGGAAACGCTCGGTTCTCCCATTGTGGGAGTCACTGTCGTAAAGGCACTGAAAGGAACCATTTCTCCCGATGAGTTACGGACCGTCAGCCTGATTATGTCATTGACATTATCTCGGGCTCCAGAATCCCCCATCACCGTCACTTGATATGTTCGTCCGAAATCTACAAAGTCATTCACGAAACTTCCTCCCATATATGAGGTGAGTGTGCTGTAGACATCCGAGAGTTCTATTCCGAGTAGCTGAACCCTGTCGCGATCAACATTTATTGTATATTGAGGAACGGCTCCCTGATACATCGTGGTGACAGATTTTATGCGGGGGTCGTCGGCTGCCTTATCTTGAATATCCTTCAAAGCCTGTTTCAGTTGTGTCGCTCCGAGATTGTTTATGTCGAGTAGCTGCATCTGCAAGCCGGAGGATTCTCCAAGACCGGGTATTGCCGGGGGATTCAATGAAAACACCAACGCCTCCTGCTGTCGTGATGCTATCTCATCGACCATATCCATCACCTTGTCGATAGACCCGGCCTTCCCTCGTTTTGACCATGGTTCAAGAATGACATTTATCCCGCCCATATTGGAGGAAGCTCCTCCCCCCATGAACGACATGCCGGAAATAGACATCACATCCTTGACATAAGGTATCTTCTTGATTTCCGCGGACAATTCCTCAACCACCCTCTCAGTGCGCTCCACGGATGAACCCGTTGGCAGCTCTACAGAGGTCATGAAATATCCCATATCTTCCTCCGGGATATAGCTCGTCGGCCATTTGACAAAACCATAGAATGCTGCGCCGGCAAGAACAAGGAACACGACCATGGAAAGCAAAGGTCGCGCAAGCATTGACGAGATGATTTTCTCATAGAGATTCAATACCTTCCCATATCCTTTGTTAAACCATTTATAGAGGAAGAAAGTCGACTCTTTACGGGGAGTCAGGAACAGGGCACAAAGTGCCGGGGTTAGGGTCAGAGCATTGAAGCCGGAAAATGCGGTCGAAACCGCTATTGTCAGGGCAAACTGTTTATATAGCTGCCCGGTGATGCCGCTCACGAAAGCCGTAGGGATGAAAACCGACAGAAGAACCAGAACTTCTCCGACAACCGGACCCTGAAGCTCGCGCATGGCTTTCTCCGCGGCCGCTCGTCGGCTTATGTTCCCTTGGTCGACAAGGCGCGAACAATCCTCCACCACCACTATCGCATCGTCTACGACAATGGCTATCGCAAGCACAAGTCCGAAAAGGGAGAGTGTGTTGAGTGAGAACCCCATTATCTTCATCACCGCGAACGTGGCAATCAAGGAAACAGGAATAGTGAGCATGGGGATAATGACCGCACGCCAGTTCTGAAGGAATATCAGAATGACCACCATCACTATGAGAGAGGTTATGACAAAGGTGCTGACCACATTGTCAATTGATTCCCTAACGTAGGTGGTGGAGTTTTGGATGACTGTATAATGCACCCCCTCGGGAAAATATTGGGAGAGACGGTCAAGCTCTTTCAACACTCCGTCTGCGACATCAAGGGCATTGGCTCCCGGACGCTGCTCCACTCCGATGAGTGCTGTCCCGTGGCCGTTCACCTTGGCTATCTGCGAATAGCTCGTGCTTCCGAGTTCCACTTTTGCGACATCCTTGATTCTCAGAATACCTCCATCTTGACTGCGGAGGATTATATTTCCAAACTCCTCGGGGGTGGTAAGCTGTCCTTTGCTCACAAGGGAATAGGAAAACTGAGCGCCATCAGCATGGGGAGGTGTCCCGACACTTCCGGCGGAAACCTCCATATTCTGAGCGGTTATCGCTGCCTCCACATCGGCCGGCGTCAGACCTCTCACCCTGAGTGCCTCCGGATCAATCCATATACGCATCGAATATTCTCCTGAGCCGAATGCTCCTACTCCTCCCACACCGTCCACTCGTGATATGGGGTCTGTAAGATTTAGCTGGGCATAGTTTGTGAGGTAAAGTGCATCATATCGCTCGGGGTCATCGCTTTCAAGCGCTACGAAAAGGACATTGTTGCTGCTCTGCTGTCTCACACTCACACCTTGCTCCTTGACTGCATTCGGAAGCTGGGCGTTTGCCTCCTGCACACGGTTCTGCACCTTGACAGCTGCCTCATCGGCATCAGTGCCGTTCTCAAAGGTTATGGTCAGGCTGTAGGATCCGTCTGAACCGGAAGTGGAGCTCATGTAGAGCATATTGTCGACACCATTCACCTGCTCCTCGATGGGAACACCGATGGCTTGAGCCACTGTCTGTGCGTCGGCACCCGGATAGGAAGCCGATACCATGACCGTCGGGGGGGTGATGTTCGGAAATTGAGCAACCGGGAGGGTCGTCACAGTCATGAGCCCCGCGAACACAAGGAGAATCGCCAGAACCGTGGCGAAGATGGGGCGGTCTATAAAAAACTTGGAGAACATAGCCTTAGAGTAGTGGGTTATTTCTTGATGACCGGATTAACTTTCTCTCCGTTCCTGACTGTCAGGAGCGCCTTGGTGACATATTTGTCCCCCGGCTTTACACCCTTGGTCACAAGACGTAAAGAATCCCTATAGATTTCCCCTACTTCGATGGGAGTATAGACCACCTTGTTGGAGTCGTTGACAAGATAGATATATTTTCCTAACTGGTCTGTTGAGATTGCAGCATCTTTGACAAGCAAACCCTGCGGATTATAGTCATAAGGAAGCGAAACACTCACATACATTCCGTCCTTGAGTTCGTTGTCGATATTCTTGACTTTCCCTTTAAGGATAATGGTTCCGGTAGATTTATTCACATCCGGAGCTGTATAAGAAAGGTCAGCCGTATATTGATTCATCAGGGTGTCGCGGAAATGAAGAGGGATTGTCCTGAATAGGTCTGACGTAAATATCTCTTTCCTCATAGCCATCTGCTCATACTGAAGGTCTTCGATTTGAAACTCCACTGTGAAGTTTTCATTCTCATACACACGAGCAAGCTTCACCGGGTTTCCCGAGCCATTGACATAGGTGTTGGCCCCCTGAATAGCGTCGGTGATATATCCTGAGACTGGTGAAGTCACCGTGCAGTAGCCCAAATTTGTACGCGCCGTGTGGAGAGCTGCCTGCGCGCTCTTGATCGACGCCTCAGCCTGATGATAGGAGCTTTCTGCATTAAGCACCTCCATCTTTGAGACTGCATCCGCCTGAAGGGCTCTCTTCACTGCCTCATAATGACTCTTGGCATAATCGCGACTGCTTATGGCCGAAGCAAGGGTAGCCTCCGCCTGTTGCACTGCGTCGCGGTAGGTCGATGCGTCAAGAGTGAAGAGCACCTGCCCCTTGCGAACATACGAACCTCCCGTATAATTCTGGGTCACAATCATACCGTCGGCCCGGCATATGACATCATATGCGTTGTCAGACGACAGGTAACCTGGATAAGTCTTTCGCAAGACAACCGAATCGACAATCACCTCCGCAACATCTATGTCGCGTGGTTTGTCGGCTGTATTGCCCTTTTTATCTTTACAAGAAGGGAAAACAAGGAGAAGTGTAGCCAAAAGGAGAGCCGGGGTAAAGATGTGTCTTATCATGGATGAATTATTTACGAAGTTAATGATTTAATTTGCACCGGTATCTGTACAGGTATTGTTACAGGCGATTGTCCAGCCTCCGCCAAGAGCTTTGTAGATGGTGACGAGTGTCGATAGAGCCGTGCCTTCCAGTTCCACCAGTTCATTCTGATTTTCCAGATAACTCATCTGGCCATCCACGACATTGGAAAAGGCCGTGAGCCCGTTCCGGTAAAGATCCACTGACAGCACCATGCTTTTGTAGCTCTGTTCCACCACCTTTTTCTGAAGCGTGATGGTGTTGAGAAGGGTATTATATTGGATAAGGGCATTATCGACTTCCTGAAGTGCGTTGAGGACAGTCATGTTGTAATCATCTATGGCAGCTTCCATCTGAAGACGTGCCTCGGCAAGTCGGGCATTACGTGCCATACCCTCGAAAATGGTCCAGGAAAGTTGTGGTGCCACAGAATAATAGAGGGAATGAGCGCCAAAAAGATTCTTGATATTGTGCGCCTCAGTCCCTATAGATCCTGTCAGGGAGAGTGTGGGGAGGAAATCCGCCTTCGCCACCCCTATGAGGGCTGCATATTCAGCAAGCTGGAGCTCAGATTGCACTATATCAGGTCTGCGCCGGAGAATATCGGCAGGCACTCCGGCTGAAATTTGCTGAACGAATCCGGGCATCGGTTTTGGATGAATCACCTTTTCCGTCACCTCTCCCGGATCAACTCCGATAAGCACCGAAATCGTGTTGATGAGGGTCTTCACCTTTGCTTCTAACGAAGGGAGTTTAGACTGAGTGCTATAGAGCACGATACGAGCCTGCGTTACATCCAACATGTTGCCAAGCTCGGCATCAAATCGAGCCTCGGTGAGTTTAACGACTTGCTGCTGATGCTCGATATGGTCGTTGGCCATCTGTATCTGACGCTGTGTGGTGCGCAATTCAAGATAAGAAGTGGCGACGTCTGCGCAAAGACTGACAAGCACAGCATCATAGTCAGCTCGCGCCACATTATATGCAGCCTTTTTAGCCGCTACATTCTTGCGAACCCGTCCGAAGACGTCTATCTCCCAGTTCATGTCCGCACCCAGTGTGAAAGATGAGGAAGAGGATGAACGCACCACAGGGTCTTCGGCAGCTCCACTGTCCTGACTTCTGCTCCACCCCGCAGAAGCGTTAAGAGTAGGAAAATAAGAAGCCTTGGCCTGACGCACGATTTGCGAAGCCATATCTATACGTTTGAGGGCAGCTGCGACATTATAATTGTTGTTGACAGCTTTCTCAATCAAATCTGTCAGAACAGGATCCTGAAACGACTGCCACCATGCGTCATCCGTAGGAAGGGTCTGAAAACACTGCTGAGACATTTGCCAGGAGGTCGGCAGAGAATCAGCGGAAAGACGATATGTGTCAGCGTGGACGCTAAAAGAAGAGAGAACCACAGCAAAAGAAGCGAGTAAAACTCGTGGAGGTTGAATAGCCATATAGTGGAGTTGCTAAAGAGGTTAAAGAATATTAACCTTATCAACATAACTTTAAAAGGGGCATAAAGGTTTAGAAATAATTTTATCAAAGAGGATTATTTTCGGAGATGTCCGCCATAGTTATCGACAAGTCAGAAACTTAAAATTCAAATCATTACATAAGTTATATACAGTAGAATGCAAAAACTGTAAATAAAAAAAAGCGCTTCCGTCTGTCTGAGACCGGAAACGCTTTAGAGCGGTAAGCGAGGCTCGAACTCGTGACCCTCAGCTTGGGAAGCTGATGCTCTACCAACTGAGCTATTACCGCATTTGCAGTGCAAAATTATAAATTTAAATTGAAACTTCCAAAATATTTTTGAATATTTTGCATTGAGGCATTTTTTTTTTAAATTTGCACAATGATGCGGTCGGCGCGTTTTCAAGTGCGGACCGATAAATTAAAACATTAGAAATATGACAGAATATTATCTCGCTATAAACGGCCAACAGAGCGGTCCTTTTTCAAAAGAGGCACTGAAGCAGCAAAATATCACTCCCGACACTCTCGTTTGGCGCAGTGGCCTGACGGAATGGAAACCTTGTCGTGAATTGTCTGAATTGGATGACCTCTTTGAGGAAGTGATCATTGCTGAGCAACCTTCCGGCGTTGTCACTCCCCCTCCTCCTCACCCGCTGATGGGAGAATGGTTTGCAATGTTTGGCAACCGAAGGGAAGGGCCTGCTACAATCGGGAATCTTATCAATATGGGTCTGAACCCTCAGACTCCCGTCTGGAAGCAAGGTATGAACGATTGGGTGATGGCTTCAAGAGTGCCTGAGATTATGGCTGAGCTCAACAAAGGAAGCTACGGCACAAATTCCCCTTACGGTGCCCCGCAGCCTACCTACGGACAATCCAACTATGGTCAACAGAATCCTAACTATGGTCAACAGAATCCTAACTACGGTCAGCCAAATTATGGCTCCCCGCAACCTAACTACGACCAGCCCAACTATGGCCAAACAAACCCTACCTACGGTCAGCAGAATTCCAATTACGGATTTCAGAACTCTCTCCAGTCAGGCTATCAACGGTTGATTAACCGGAAAGACTGGCTTGCACCGGCCATTATTGCGACTGTCCTCAGTGCTTGCTCTTGCATCGGAATAATATTCGGCATAATTGCCATCGTGCAGGCAAACAAAGCCAACACTCTTTATGCGGCAGGTTATGAACAACAGGCGGAAAGAGCAAACTCTAACGCAAAGACGATGACCCTCATCACTTTCGGATTTGCGGTTCTGTCAATTTTGGGTGGCATTATCAATGTTATTTTCAATAGCTGAATTTTCAAGCCGGGAATATGATTGATTTGGAAAAGGCTTCCCCTAAATATTTTGTCAGAATCGACGGCGAGCAGCGTGGCCCTTTCCCTTTGGAGCAATTAGCTGAAAAAGGTGTGCGTCCATCCACGTATGTTTGGTGTGCCGGAATGGATGATTGGGAAAAAGCGGAGGATGTGCCGGATATATGCCGTATGTTTCGAAATCGCCTTCATGACCTCATGCATCCCAAAAGCGTTGAGGCTGAACACAGGCACTACCCTCCCGGAGAAGAGCTCCTGGAGGAAACTCCTGCCCCAAGTCGTTTTGACCCCATGCTCGGAAATGGAGAGAAACTGCCTTCGCTCGAAGAGATTGAAGCTCGGGAAAATCATGACCTCCCCCCTACCCCCATGCTGATTCCGGCTATTTTAGTAGCAATTCTTTTTTGTCCGATTGTAGGGGCTATAGCGGTATATTATGCCATAAAAAGTAGAAATGCTTGGAAAAACGGAGATAAAGACAAAGCTCATGATTATAACCGGAGCGCGAAAATGTGGACGGGAATAACGTTCTTCATAGGTTTGATTCTCGCCGCATTCATGATAAGGAAAAATCTTTGAAACATAATCATATAGAAAACGAATAAAAAAAGGAGACGCCGCGCGTCTCCTTTTTTATTCGTTGATACTCTGTCACTGCTGATTTTTACCATGACAGTTCTTGTATTTCTTACCGCTTCCACAAGGGCAGAGGTCATTACGTCCAACCTTAGGAGTAGCCTTCATCGGTTGCTTCTGTGCCTCTTCCCTGTTGGTTGTGGCATTCTTGGCAGCCTCGCGCTGAGCTGATTCTCCGGGATAGCTGTCGCGGGTGGTGCTGTAGTTGGCATAAGCACTGGGAGCGGCACCGGCTGTGGAGGAATATCCTGTGCTAATCCGCTGTTGTTGCTGACGCGCCTCGTAAGCCTCCTGAGCTTTTCTCTGCTGTTCCGCCTCTGCTGCCGCGGCAGCCTCTCGCGCAGCCTTGGCTTCTTCATAATCGGGAACCGCAAGCTTACCACGCATCAATGTTGCCACTGCCTTGGAGTTCATGTCCCAAAGCATTTTCTTCCAGAGCTCATATGCCTCAAGCTTATATATCACGAGGGGATCCTTCTGCTCGTAAGAGGCATTTTGCACTGACTTGCGGAGCTCATCCATCTCTCGGAGCTGTTCTTGCCATGCCTTGTCGATAGAAGACAGAAGCACTGTCTTTTCCCATGCCTTTGTGAGTGCGGCACAATTGTTTTCATACGCCTCCTGAATATCACAGCGGATGTTGAAGACCCTTCTGCCGTCAGAAATAGGCACACCCACCGGACCTGTAGCGTTGTGCTCCTCGACAAACTCCTTAATATATGGCATTGCACCCTCAGCGAGTTTCTGTTTGTTGCGAGTATAAGTGTGCATTGCAGCGTCTGCAAGCTTGTCTGTCACGGTGTTGACATCCATTTTCGCATATTCCTCGGCTGTGAACGGAAGATCTATTGCAAGAGCTTTCCTTACTTCGCTGTTAAGCTCATCATATCCTCCCTCATACCTGCCTGAAGCAAGCGCCTCGGCTGTCTCATAAATCATGTTGGCGATATCTGTGCCTATTCTCTCTCCCTTGAGAGCGTTCTGACGACGGCCGTAGACACCCTTACGCTGGGCATTCATAACATCGTCGTATTCCACAAGACGCTTACGGATTCCGAAGTTGTTCTCCTCCACACGTTTCTGTGCGTTTTCGATAGACTTGGTCACCATCTTGCTTTCAATCATGTCTCCTTCCTGGAAACCGAGGCGGTCAAGAGTCTTGACAATTCGGTCGTTGGCGAAAAGACGCATCACTGTGTCTTCAAAAGAAACGAAGAACACTGATGAACCGGGGTCGCCCTGACGGCCGGCACGTCCGCGCAGCTGGCGGTCGACACGACGCGACTCGTGACGCTCTGTGCCTATGATGGCCAGACCTCCCGCTTCCTTAACTTCGGGAGGTAGTTTGATATCCGTACCACGACCTGCCATATTGGTAGCGATGGTGACGGTGCCGGTCTTACCGGCCTGAGCGACAATCTCAGCCTCCTTCTGATGGAACTTGGCGTTAAGGACCTGATGGGGAATGCGTCGGAGCTGAAGCATCTTGGAAAGAAGCTCGGATATCTCGACAGAGGTCGTACCGACAAGTACCGGACGACCGGCCTTAACCATATCCTCTACCTCTTGAATCACCGCTGCGTATTTCTCTTTCTTTGTGCGATACACACGGTCGTTCTGGTCATTACGGATGACAGGACGGTTGGTAGGAATCTCTGTCACCTCAAGCTTATAGATATCATAGAACTCTCCGACCTCGGTCATAGCGGTACCGGTCATGCCGGCAAGCTTGCGATACATACGGAAATAGTTCTGGAGAGTGATTGTGGCATAGGTCTGTGTAGCCGCCTCCACTTTCACACCCTCTTTGGCCTCGATTGCCTGATGGAGACCATCGCTGTAGCGACGACCCTCCATGATACGTCCTGTCTGTTCGTCGACAATCTTGATTTTGTTGTCGTCGATGACATATTCCACATCCTTGTCAAACAAGGTGTAAGCCTTCAGGAGCTGATTGACTGTGTGGACACGCTCGGCTTTTACAGAATAATTCTGAAGAAGCTCATCTTTCTTTGCCTGATGTTCTTCCGGTCCACCCTCCTCATTCTCTACTGCCGACAGCTGAGCTGCAATGTCGGGAAGAACGAAAAATTCGGGATCCTGGGTAGTTCCGGTCAGCACCTCGATACCCTTGTCGGTAAGCTCGATGCTGTGGTTCTTTTCGTCAATGACAAAGTAAAGGGGCTCTACAGCCTTGGGCATCTCGCGGTTGTTGTCAGCCATATACTTGGCCTCTACCTTGAGAAGAAGCTGCTTGATACCCTCTTCGCTGAGATAGCGGATAAGGGGGTTATGTTTGGGCAGACCCTTGTAAGCGCGGAAAAGAGAAAGTCCGCCATCCTCAAGAAGCTGCTCGGCGGTCAGGGGCTTCTTTCCCTCTTCACGATTCTTGTCGAATTTGGCTATCTTCTCCGGGTCGCCGCTCATGGCAGCGGAAATCTTGTCTTTAGCTTCCAGAAGAAGTCCCTGCACGAGCTTACGCTGTGCGTTTACGACTTTTTCTACATTGGGTTTGAAATCGTTGAACATCTGGTCGTCTCCCTTCGGGACAGGGCCGGAAATGATGAGCGGCGTACGCGCGTCATCGATAAGCACTGAGTCGACCTCATCGACGATGGCATAATAATGCTCGTCGCGCTGCACAAGATCGTCTGTCTGCGTTGCCATATTGTCGCGCAGATAGTCGAAACCGAATTCGTTGTTTGTTCCGAAAGTGATATCGCTGCGGTAGGCGCGACGACGTTCCTCGGAGTTAGGCTCGGTCTTATCAATGCAGTCTACAGTCAGTCCGTGGAACTGATAGAGAGGTCCCATCCATTCAGAGTCACGCTTCGCGAGATAGTCGTTGACAGTGACCACGTGTACACCCTCGCCTGTCAGAGCATTGAGAAACACCGGGAGAGTCGCCACAAGTGTCTTACCCTCACCTGTAGCCATCTCGGCGATATTGTTGGTGGCCTGGTCGCCGTTCATCTTGCCGTGGAGCACCATGCCGCCAATCAGCTGCACGTCATAGTGTACCATATCCCAGGTCATCATATTGCCGCCGGCAAGCCAACTGTTCTTGTAGATTGCTTTGTCGCCATCGATTTTGACAAAATCTTTCCCGGCTACTGCAAGCTCCCTGTCTGCTTCGGAAGCTGTGACCTCGATAGTCTCGTTGTTGGCAAACCGTCGCGCAGTTTCTTTAACGACTGCAAACACTTCGGGGAGAACCTCATCGAGTCGGCGTGCATACATCTTGAACATATCCTCGCGCAAGTCGTCGATTTTCTTCCAATAGGGCTCGCGCTTGTCATATTCGAGAGTCTCGATTTCCTTACGTATCTCAGCCATCTGGTCTTTATATCCCTTGGCCTCGCCGCGGATTCCGTCGCGAATCACATTGATACGGTCACGAAGTTCGTCGTTGGAGATGTTCTTAATCTCCTCACTAATGGGGTTGATCTCGTTGTTCAGACGTTGCCACAGAGGACGCACCGCGCGTTCACTCTGGTCGCCGAAAATTTTCTTAAGTATATTTCCTAATCCCATGGATTTATTATTTTACGATTTTTTATTTTCCTCCTTTTCTCTTTTAAAGACACACGCTTTATTAATATCATGCGAGGTCTTAACGTCTGCCCCGAAGGATGAGGCAACTGCATTACTCCAGAAGCACCGGCTTCGACATAGTGCCGTTGGGAGAACGGATTCTCAACACCCGGCTCACTGTAGGGGCGATCGCCGTGGCGTCTACCGGCGTGGACACTGTCACATTCGGAACTGACGGACCCATCATGAAGAAAGGGGTCTGCACCATCGCCGAGCGAATCACCTGTATGTCGTTCGGAAACCGTGTGTCGTCCACCACCGTCCATCCGGGGTTGAAATGCAGAATTACGTCACCTCCGGTCTTAGGGTCGGAGGCAAGACGGAGTCCCTCCATAGAGGGAACGGAAGAGGCCATTATGTCGCCCATGGTGAATGCGTCGCTGACGCCGCTCATCTTCACCAGGAAATCGCGGGCAGCAGCCGCGACCTCATCTATATTGAGCTTTTTATCTTCTATCTTCTTACGGTCGAGATAAACATGACCGCGACTATACGTGTCTACATAGTCTCCGTTGCCATAACGCGCGGCAAGATAAGAATTGAGGAGTGACATTGCGCGTTTTACGGAGAAGGTTCCCGAAGGAAGTCTATACCTGTCGTCATCCTGCACTGAGTCATCATAATAACCCGTGGAGGCAAGATATATGAGAGTGTTGTCCAACCCGACATATTTATCTATCGCTTCGAAAAGGCGCGATAGCTGAGCATCGAGTCTGATATAGCTGTCTTCAAGCTCAAGACGGTAATCCCCGTCCTTAACATATTTATAGGGGGCGGCTGTGTAGCCTATGTTGAGCATATCTATTGCATCCCCCCTCTGTCCTATGTGAAGGTCTTTCAGATACATGACAGCCACATCCGTCACCTCCGTATTGACCAACGGAGAGGAGGTGTACATCCTGAAGACATTCCGGTCGGCTTTCGGGAAGGTATGTCTGAACTCAAATTGTCTTTTATGAGCAGGAAGTCCGGGATAACGAGCAAGAGGAAGGAGCGGCTTCCATTGCATCGTGTCCAGGCGTGACGAAAGGGGCTCGCTGTAGTTTCTTTGAGACAGACCCGCCGGAGTGTCCTTATAATAAGTCGATGTGGCCCATCTTCCGGTGTTGTCGTTAATCCAGAATGCGGAGTTTCCCGCGTGGCCGGCCATGATGATGCTCTGCTGAGGATCCGGTGCAATCGAATAGACCCATCCAAGTCCGGCACCGTCTATTGCCACTTCGTCGCTGAGGGTCGAAAGGCGCAGATTGGCGGGTGAATAAGTTTCGGAGGTAAAGTTACCGATGATTGATGGGTCATTAAGTGCCGGAGACATGTCCTGCCGGGTTGGGTCGTAGACCGTGGCGGCTGAAATTCCGTTCATCCTCGGATAAGCTCCGGTGTATATCATGGCGGTGCCACTGACCTTGTCAAGCCCCGGCACCTTGAAATCTACATCCTTAAGAAAGGCTCCATCCTTCATGAGACGGCGGAACCCCTTCTCGCCGAAGAGATTCTGAAGATATTCTATGTAATCGGTGCGCAGCTGATCCACCATGATTCCCACCACTAATCGGGGGCGTGAAGGGTCTACGGCAAGCATCGTGTTGATGCCGACAAGACTGCATATCACCGAAGTTATCAATCGGTTCATTTATCTTTTTTCCTGAGTATAAGCTGTATTAACCAAGGGCGCGGATGCATTTTATAATACTCTTTGCTCCTGCTGGTATAAATCAGATTATAGATTACTATTGCGAAAGACAAAGCAAGCATGAGGGTTATAGCCATCATAAGGAAAAACACCGGATTCGCGCTCTGCTGTTGGAAAGGCCATACGAGGAGGGTGGCAAGCACAACAACGATATTATACAAACACATTACCAAGGCTGCTTTTTCTGTCTTCCTCGAAATCATCAACACCGCCGTAGCAAGCTGGAGTGGCGAGAACCATAAAAGCAGAAAATTCGGTGACGTCGCCTCATGTGAGGAGCAGAAAATCAGAAACCAAACCACGCAGCCAACCAGCCCTAACAGAAAAAACCAAAGCCAGTAGACCCAACGTGTGAGAATCATGCGTCGCAAATCTCTTATGACCACAACCAAGACCAGAACTGTGAGCAAGATGAAAACCGGCAATGGGCGCAGTAAAGGGGATGTCGGACCGAGGGTTGCATCCTGGAGTCCTTCCAAAATCTCTTTTGAGTCGCGCACGAGCGGTCTGCCGTCAAGCATTCTCGCCTGAGAAGCTTTCTTCATCATCTCCATCGGGACAAACATCGACTCCCTCGAATTGATGGGATAGTCAATCCCGGAACCCAGCGCAATATCAATGCCGAGCTGATACCAAGGATAATCCTTGTTGTAGGCTCGCATTTCATTTCGGAATGTCGAGTATGGGATTGAATCCGGATAGACAATTGGAGATGATACACCTTGATCCAATCTGTCAAGGATACGGGTCGCACAATTGTCTTTGACGTAATTATAGCGATAAGTGCGGTTTTCCGGAAGCGCATCTCTCCGAAGCAGCTCCAAAATCTTTCTTGCTTCCTCCTGGGTGAGATTCAAATCCTGCTCCACCACTGTAGAGGTTCTCAAATCATATTCTCGAAGGAACCAGGCTGTCTTAACACCTGTACACATATAATCTGTCTCTCCCTTCACGAAACGATATATGAAATTTGGAGCGCGGAAATCAAAAACGCCATAATTCCACACCGAATCTATCCCCATTCCCTTGACACGAATCCCCTCATGGCCGTAAAGCTCATAAACCTGAGGGCCAGGATATGCCGTTAGCAGACTGACAGTCAATGAGTCAGCATTCGCCGCCTCCGGGTCATACCAATTTCGGTCCGGGACATCATATGCAGACATATTAAGCCATGACAACGCCATGACGATAAAAATCATCATGGCGCCTGTCAATGTTTTATGCCTTAACTGTTTCACTATTTCAATACTCACAGTTGTTAGGATAGCGGGGGAAAGGAATGACATCGCGGATATTCTGCATTCCTGTCACGAAAAGCACCAGACGCTCAAATCCGAGACCGAAACCGCTGTGGGGGACAGTTCCGAATTTTCGCGTGTCAAGATACCAATCCATTCCTGAAAGCCCGCATTCATCGATACGGCTCTTCAGTTTGTCATAGTTTTCCTCACGCTGGCTGCCGCCGATTATCTCTCCGATTTTCGGGAACAGAACATCCATGGCGCGCACTGTTTTTCCGTCATCGTTGAGCTTCATATAGAATGCCTTAATCTCCTTGGGATAATCCGTGAGAATAACCGGCTTCTTGAAATGTTCCTCCACAAGATACCTCTCATGCTCCGAAGCAAGGTCAACTCCCCAATAGACGGGGAATTCAAACTTCTTACCGCTCTTCTCGAGAATCTCGATACCCTCTGTATAGGGCAGGCGTACGAAGTCATTGTCAACCACAAATTTCAGACGGTCAATGAGCTCTTTGTCAAAGTGGTCATTGAGGAATTTGATGTCGTCTGCACAATGCTCAAGAGCATAATTGATGCAGTATTTGATAAATTCCTCAGCGAGATCCATATTGTCGGCAATCTCGTAGAAAGCCATTTCTGGCTCTATCATCCAGAACTCTGACAGATGGCGCGGTGTGTTGGAATTTTCAGCGCGGAATGTCGGACCGAAAGTGTAGATCAACCCGAGAGCCGTCGCCCCGAGCTCTCCTTCAAGCTGGCCTGACACTGTCAGACAAGCCTGCTTCCCGAAGAAATCCTGAGAATAATCCACCTTTCCGGACTCATCCAAAGGAAGCTCCTCAAGAGGAAGAGTGGTCACCTGAAACTGTGCGCCGGCTCCCTCAGCGTCAGAAGCTGTGATGAGAGGGGTATGAAAATAATAGAATCCTTTATCGTTGAAGAATTTATGAATTGCAAAAGCGAGGGCATGTCGAATACGCAACACTGCTCCGAAGGTGTTGGTGCGCGGACGCAGATGTGCCTTCTCACGCAAGAACTCCAACGTATGTCCCTTCTTCTGAAGCGGATAGTCGCCGGGAGCGGTGCCATATACCTCAAGCTCGCGCGCCTGCACTTCCACCGACTGACCCGCGCCCTGGGAAGCTACAAGTTCCCCCTGTACGTGGATACTCGAACCGGTGGTGATAGGCTTGAGCTCGTCTTCGGAAAATTTTGAAAGATCGAAGACAATCTGGAGATTGTTGATTGTGCTGCCATCATTGAGGGCCACGAACTGAACGTGTTTGTTGCCGCGACGGGTGCGCACCCATCCCTTGACATCCACAATCTGCCCGGCTCCTTCTTGCCCTTGAGACAGAAGCTCCTTAACAGTTTTCCTTTTTATCTTATCCATATTGTCGGTGTGGTTTTAATTTACTCGAAGCTACCCATGCGGAGGAAATTTACCTCTTCCTGAGTGAGGTAACGCCAGCGTCCGCGGGGGAGATTCTTTTTGGTAAGTCCGGCGAAATAGACGCGGTCAAGCTTGGTGACACGATAGCCGAGGCTTTCGAAAATACGACGCACGATACGGTTGCGTCCGCTGTGAATCTCGATACCGGCCTGATTGCGGTCTGTCTCGCTGACATAGCTGATTGCGTCGGCGTGGATTTCTCCATCCTCAAGCTCTATGCCATCGGCAATTCGCTGCATATCCTCTTCTGAGATATCCTTGTCGGTCCAGACATGATAGATTTTCTTCTTTACAAACTTAGGATGAGTGAGCTTTGAAGCGAGGTCTCCGTCATTTGTGAGAAGAAGCACACCTGTCGTGTTGCGGTCAAGACGACCTACAGGATAGATTCTCTCCTTGCAGGCATTCTTCACGAGATCAAGCACTGTGAGACGGCCGTTGGGATCATCACTTGTAGTCACACAATCTTTAGGCTTATTGAGAAGAACATAGCATTTACGCTCGGGTGTAACCACCTTGTCATCATATTCTACCACATCATTGTGGGAAATCTTTGTGCCGAGTTCGGTGACCACCTCCCCGTTTACCTTCACAAGACCCTGGCTGATGAATTCGTCTGCCTCACGGCGAGAGCATACTCCGGCATTAGCCATGAATTTGTTGAGGCGGATCTGTTCGTTCGGATCGATATCCTCAAGTATGTAATCAATCTGCTTGGGACGCGGAATGAACTTCATGTTGTTCTGCTTGCGGAACCCGTTCTGCTGATTGCGATTGTTGTAGCCACCCTGCTGGCGGTTGTTGTAGCCACCCTGCTGACGGTTGTTGTAGCCACCCTGCTGGCGGTTGTTATTGTAGCCACCCTGCTGGCGGTTGTTGTTGTAGCCGCCCTGCTGGCGGTTGTTGTTGTAGCCGCCCTGCTGACGGTTGTTGTAGCCACCCTGCTGGCGGTTATTGTTGTAGCCACCCTGCTGGCGGTTGTTGTAGCCACCCTGCTGACGGTTGTTGTTGTAGCCGCCCTGCTGGCGGTTGTTGTTGTAGCCGCCCTGCTGACGGTTGTTGTAGCCACCCTGCTGGCGGTTGTTGTTATAGCCATAACCGTTCTGCTGGCGGGGCTGATAACCTTGGCGGGGCTGATAACCCTGACGAGGCTGATAACCACCCTCGGCATTCTGAGAGAAACCATTGTCATCTGAATTTTCTGACTTCTCTACTCCGTCTGAGTCAGAAGACGAATGCTGCTGGTAGCCACCCTGCTGATATGAGGGACGGTCATAATGATTGTTGTAGGAATTGCGGTTGTAACCACCTTGCTGACGGTTGTTATAACCGTATGATGAACGCTGCTGGTAGCCACCCTGCATATTATTGTACGGACGAGGTGCACGAGGAGCGTCGTTCTGACGATCATCATTAGGGTAGTTCACTTTTTCATAGCGGTTTTCAGAGTCCCCGCTCTCATTCGCACCGGGTGCGATTCCGCCTATTCTGGGACGTTTTGGTTTTTTTTCTGCTTCCATCTGTTGATAAATAATCCACACGCTTATCCGTAGCCGTCTCCCTCACGGAAACATGACCCGGAGCAGTGGAGATTACGAGTTTTTATTTGGTGTTTGTATCTGTATTATGATAATTTGATGCAAAGAATTAAAATCACGACATCAATTGACGTGCCTGCGACGAACGCAAAGCACCCATCGGGCGCAAAATTAATTAAAAAAAACAAGAAAAGCAAGGGTTGACGTAAAAAACGTCACCCCAAGCTTTCAATACCTTTGGATATTTCCGTGAATATATCCTCCACATTGCCGGAGCCATTGACCGGAAGATACTTTCCGGTGCCTGAATAATAATCACGCAGCGGTGATGTCTGATTGTGATAGACGTCCAGACGCTTGCGGATGGTGTCGATGTTGTCGTCGGCGCGCCCTGTCTCCTTCCCTCGGTTGAGCATTCTCTCTACAAGCTCATCCTCCGGAACTTCCAGTCCGACTACTGCATGAAGGTCTGTTCCCCTTTTCTGCAAGAGCTCTTTAAGAGCCTCCGCCTGCGGGATGGTGCGGGGAAATCCATCGAAAATCACACCTTTCTTCCCTTTCGCTTCCTGCTCAAGCACGTCGTCGAGAATGGAAATCATAAGGTCATCAGGGATAAGCTGTCCGTTTTCGATGTAGGTTCTTGCTATCTTTCCCAGTTCCGTCTCGCGGCTCATATGATCGCGAAGCACCTCTCCGGTTGAGATATGATGCAGACCGTATTTGTCTATAAGTTTAGCGCTCTGGGTGCCCTTGCCACTGCCCGGTGCACCAAATAACACAAGATTCAACATGTCTTAATATAGGGTTAATTAATAAAAGTTATGGCCTTTCCACAAATCTCTTGCAGGCTTGACCGTTGAAACACGAGTAATTGAAATAATCACCTTCTTACTCCTCGACCATGTAGATATCCTTTAGATTTCTTACTTTTCCGTCAAGGTCAAGTCCGTAACCGATGATAAATTTCGGTGGTATGGAGAAGGCTACATAGTCCGGCTGAAATCCGGTCTTGGAGCTTTCAGGCTTGTGGAGAAGTGTGGCGAATCTTACAGATGCGGGATTTTGCTTCTTAATATCTGCTATCATCTGCACAGCCGTTAGGCCCGTGTCGACAATATCCTCTATTATGACCACATCCTTTCCTTCCAAATTTTCTGTTAGGCCGATTAGCTGTTTCACTTTACCGGTTGATGACGTGCCCTCATAGCTCTTGTATCTCACAAATGAGACGGAACAACCATTGAGCCCGACCTCTCTGATGAGATCGGCTGCAAATATGAAAGCGCCGTTGAGAACACAAAGAAAAAGCGGTGAGCTCCCCGCCATATCCTCGCGGATCTGCTCGGCTACTCTTTTCACCTGTTTTTGTATTTCCTCTCTCCTCAGATACGGCACAAATGTCAAGCCGTCTACTATGACTTTTTCTTCCATGATTATTTTATGAAACTTACCGAAATCCGGGTCATGCCGGACTTCGTGAAGAACGTGACAAAATTAGCAAAAAGCCTTTGAATATGCAACATATTCAAAGGCTTTTTCAGCTCATTTGTTAAAATTACCAGTTCTTGAATTGCTTGGCTATATTTTCTGAGGGGAAGTCGGAAAGGAAGAGGGCTATTTAATATACTTTTTTTTCCCTCCAATTATATAAAATCCTTCCGGTAGATTGTTGATCTGCGCCTGTGTAGCTCCCGCCATCACAAGGATTCCTGCGGTCGTATAGACGTCTTCCGGGGTTGTCTGATCCGGGTCGATATAAACCTCTTTCACTCCGGCCTCAAACTCGGCATGGGAAAACACACAGCGAAGTTCCTTGGGATACCACGGCTCTACTATTATGTAGGCTGTATTCGCCGGGATGTAATCAAGAGTTTCATCCAAGACGAAACCTATCGATCCATCCTTACATTTCCCGAGCACTCTCATGGTGCTTTTATCATTCGCCACTCGGTTGACGTATTGTCCGTTATTTTCGTAGCAATTGAAATAGACTCCCTTGAGGAGATTATCGCTGGCCTTTGTTCCTCCGGTCGCTCCTACATTAAGACGATTATCGGCCGGATTGACACTCAGACATTTCACAACTATCGGCATCCCCGCCGGAACCGTTCCCTCCACTTTCTTCATCTCCACGATTCCCGTGGATGCGACAGCGCAGGGATAATAAAATTCCACATTGGGAGAATATACGGAATATGGGAAGGAGGCATAGAGGGTTGTCCATTGACCCTTGCTCGCCTCAATGGTGGGGAGCACACCGAAATAATTGTTGGAATTTGCTGCAACCGGGACAATAAACCAAGAAAGCTTTTTCTGACTTGTGGTGTTCCCGGCTATTGGATTACCCAGGGCGACGTACCCTGTCGGCTTGCTGGCAAGCGCGGGGTCACTGAGATATTTTGTAGCTCCGCTCTGCGTGGCATACAACCAATACATGGTCTGGTCTCCCTCTTTTCCTCGAGCTCCGAGATGAAGGTCGTATTTCACCATGTTCTTCATCGACACCCCCTGAGCAGCCACCTCATACTTGGAGCCGGATTCCTGAGCCGCATATATGATTGTCGCCGGGTCGTGGCAGACAAGGCTGAAATCTTTTTGGGTCACCAGGGCATGACTGTCAATATCTCCCGACACAAGATTTACGTAGGCGCAATCATTATCGATGACACAGACATAACGGTGGGAGTTCACATTCTCCAGTCGGTAATAACCCGCTCCGGTGAAATCGGCATGAGCAGAAAGCGACAATAAGGTTGCTGAAAGCAGTAATGTGAATTTTTTCATAAGAAGCTTTAAAAAAATTGGCCATACCATTCAAAGATGATATGACCAATTTATAACGTATTGACTTTGGGGTTTATTACCTCATTTCATCAATTTATTTCGCGATACAGATAGCTACGCGGTTCTGAGCGGGATCAGAGTAGGGCTGATATTCGCTCTCGCCCATGCTCTTCACTTCCATGCGAGAAGCAGGGATGCCATACTTCTTCTGGAGCTCGTTTGCCACAGTCTGTGCGCGCTGCTTGGAAAGACGGAGGTTAATTGCCATTGTGCCGGTGCCCTTGTCTGCATAACCGGTGATGATGACCTTAGCCTCAGGATTCTCCTTCAGGAAGTCTGCAATCTGCTGCACTTTTGCCTGCTCGCTCTTAGCGATTGTAGTGTTGGAGATGGTGAAGAAGATGTCGCGACGCATAGTCACTTCCTCTTTTACAACCTCTTTCTCTACCTGAACAGGAACCTCTACGATTTTCTCTACAACCTTCTCCACGATAACGGGCTCCGGAGCCGGAACTTCGATTGTGCGAGTGTGTGTCTGGTACTTGGGACCGAAAGCGTATTTAACACCTACGAGAGCGTTGAAATACCAGTCAGCGTTAGAACCGATTTTTGAGTTGTAGTTATCGCTGAGTGAGTTAGCCATGAGCTCAAGACCAACCTGGAGCTGATCTGTAACGTTGAAGTTAACGTCTACACCAACCTGACCAACGAAACGAGTCTTTGTGCCGTCCCAGATATTACCGAGTACATTGTAACCGGCGGGAACGCCGTTCACATAGTTGCCCGGGAGATCAGGAATGTTCTGACCGGCCTGAAGAGCAGCGGAAAGAGTATTGTTGATGGCGTTAGCCTCCTTGTTGTGGAAACCGATGTTGATACCTACACCTGCGAGAAGGTTAACCTCTACAAGACGAGTGGGGTTATAGCCACCGATGAGGTTAGTCAGGTCAACAACTGCGTCTACAGTAGGTGCTACATAGTTCCATTTGTATTTGTGAACACCCTCGAAGCTGATTACACCCTTGCTCTGCCATGCGTTAACGGCGAGACGAGCACCGATGTAAGGATTGAACTTATAACCGGCAGCAAGCTGTGCGTTCGGAGCGAGAAGCTTGCCAAAGGCACCTTCACCGAGTGTCTCCTGGAGACCGATCTGAGCCTGGCCATACCAGTGGGGCTGGAATTCGTATTCGGTGACAGTTTCCTGTGCGTTGGCGCAAAGTCCGCCAAACAGGAGAGATGCAGTCAGAAGAATCTTATTTAATTTCATTTTTATAATCTTTTTGGGTTCTAAAATTCGTGCTTTACTCTCCTATTGATTATTTCACTGCGATATAATACTTATTGGAAGAAGTCTTTCCACGATAGTCGAGAGCAGAGTAGTAGATCTCATAGATGTAGTTCTTCTCAAGGTTGGAAGCCTCTACTTCTACTACGTGGCGTTCGCCGTCAAGAACCTTGTTGAGGTCAGCGCCGCTGTTAGCCTTCTCAAGGATAGACTTGGCATTTGCCACTTCCTTACCGTCGAGGTCGAATACATTGGAGATAGTCACGATCTTCTTGTAAGCCGGAACGATAATCTCACCGTTGTATGAAGTAAGGAATACCTTGAACCCTTCGCTACCGGTGTAGAATGTCGGGTCTGCTACATTTGTGGAGAAGTGGTGGAGATCACCGCCAACCTCTTTGTATGCTGCATAAACCTGGAGATAGTGGCTCGGGTCTGAGAGGAAGTTGTTGACTGTGCCTACGACCTTGTCATAAAGCTTAACGAGAAGGTTGTCGCTGTCAAGCGCATCCTGAATGTCTGAGATAGCATCCTGTACGCTCTTGAGCTGGCCGTTGATGTCGTCGATCATCTTGTTGACGTCTGCAACGATATTCTTAACCTCGTCGATAGGCTTCTGGATTGCATTGATAAGCGGAGTGATGTCGCCCTCGCCTACCTGTGCGATAGTGCCGTCAGGAAGTTCCTTGAGTACAATCTTAACCGGATCATTTTCACTACCTACAGTGCCAATCTGCTTGCCGGCAGCGTCATAAACAGGAGCGCCTGTAAGATCAACTACGATTTCGTCAAACTCTACTTTGAATGCATCGTCGTCAATTTCAATCTTCCAGTCATCACCGATAGAGAATTTGTTTTTCAGCTTCTCAAGGGCATCCTGAATACGGCCGAAGGTCGGGAGCTTACGGTCTGTAACGCTGAAGTCTGCAGGAATTGAGTTGAAGCTCAAAGGATGAACTGTTGCTACAGCAATCTCATATTTAGAGAAGAGATAGTTGTAGTCGTTCTCTTCCGGAGTCTCAGCTGTGAGGTTGGTCATTGAGCCAACAACGTCAGCGGGATCGTAAACGATATTGCCGTTAGCGTCGCGAACCACACCACCCTCTGCGTCGAGAGTTGCACCGGGGAACTCAATAAGAGCCTCTGCGATAGTCTTGGGGTTGTTGATGTAACCAAGACGGAGTGCGTATGCGGGGAGATTTGTATTTATGAGCTGGTCATAGATACCTTTGGCTACAGTAGCCAAATCGGGAGTAGTCTTGTTGTTGATATAATCTTTAGCTGCCTGGAGAAGCTCGTTGTCAAGAGTAACCTTGATACCCTCGATGTCGCCGGCTTCAGCAGGAACGTCGATTACGTAAAGACCGGGGTTGGAAGTAGAGCGAGTGCCACCGCCGAATGTGAATTCTGCTTCGTCGTCGCCAACCTCAGCGAGCTGAAGAGTAGCGGCGATAGGCTCTTTGCCCTTGCTTGTCATCAATTTTACAGTGAGGCCTTCAGCAGGTACGCTTACAGGGTTAACCTGAACGTAAATCTTACCGAGAGAGCCGATCTTAGCTTCGTTGTTGCCGGGAAGACTTTCTACACCTTCGGGAGCGATTCCCTCATCCCAAGCTCTTACTGCTGCCACAGCATCGTTGAGCTTGTTGCCGTCATACTCATTCTTCTCAGGAGATGCAACGTTAGGGAATTCAACAGCGTTGTCAGCTGCATAGTAATAGTTTGCAAGAACGGTGCTGTTGATGCCGAAAGGAAGATTGAGTGTGCCGAACATGTTGTTGTAGACACGCTGAATCTCGATGCTTGTCACCATAGATGCAATCTTGGCGTCTGCCCATGCCTTTACAGCGGCGATAGAATTGTTGTTGTCTGAGATAAGACCGAGTAGATACTCGCGGTCTGCCTGGTTGAGATAACCTGCGTCCTCAATCGCCTTGATTCTTCTTGCGAGCTCTGCGTCTTTTTCCTGAAGCGCATCAGCAACTTTCTTCTGCTGATTATAGACCCCTGCCAGATTGGCATCATCGTTGTCCTTGCAAGAAGTGAACATTGTAGCGCCACCAGTCGCAACAGTCAACAACAGCAAGCCGTTGATCAGTTTTTTATTCATTCCGTTAAGATTTGAATTAATAATTTATTGTTTTTAATTTTCTTCCAGTTTATACGTCTTTTCCGACGCATGCCGAACAGGGAACTCACCTTGTCCGACATCAAGAGTTGAACTACCTAATAAGACAAAAAGCGATGACACATTGCACATTCGTTTTGCAATCCGCAATGAAAATCGACCGCAAAGGTAAGACTCTTTATTTTCATAAACAAATTTTCACAAAAAAATATTTAAGAAAAACGATTTTTTTGTTAAAATCTTACAAACTGACCAATTTTATCCCCGATTTTTCCTAATCTGACCATCTTTAAATATATCACCGTTGCATGAATCGTGAATTTTTAATAATTTTGCCGTGTATTACCATTCAGTTATGACTAAACAACTTATTCTCCCGATAGCCCTGATGTTTTCAGCTTGCGCTTTCGCTGAGGGCTCTCCGGCTCCCAAAAATTATATCTATGTCCGAAAGAATGCTCCTGCCAAAACCACTCAGATTGATTCCGTAAAGAATATGGAGGCTAAGGCCGGCTCTGATTCCATCGGCATCAAACCTGCCTCTAACTCGAATTTCTCTTTCGCCGGAGTCAGGGATTGGTGCAGAAAAAACGGCGTGGCCGACAATCTGAGCGTTTCGTTCACTCTCGGCTCCGGCGGACTCGGCCTCGAAGTCAGCACTCCCCTAACCTCCCGCGCTCGACTTCGCACCGGGGTGGAATGGGTTCCGACTTTCACAATACCCATGAATTTCGAACTGTCATCTTTCTCCGGGGAGGGAGCATCTAACGATGTGAGTCATATCCAGGAAATGGTGAAAGACCTCATGGGGCTCGATATGGACGACAAGGTGACAATGGACGCAAAACCGAATATGCTTAACTATAAACTCCTTGTGGATGTATTCCCTTTCCGCAATAACCGCCATTGGTACGTCTCCGCCGGTTTCTACATCGGCAGCCCCGTCATCGGGCGTGCGAAAAACAATCGCTCGGAGATGCAGACCCTCGTGGGTGTGAATATATATAACCGTGCTTACCGTTATTTCACCTCCCCCGAGTTCGACCCTTATATGGTTGCGATCGGAAACGGAACATATCTTGACCCCGAGCTGGCCATGGAATATCGCGATAAATTCGAACGCTACGGTAGCGTGGGTATACAAATCGGTAATTTCAAAGACGGCTCTCCATATATGATGGAGCCTACCAAGGATGGAAAAGTCACGGCCAAAGCCACGACCAATAACTTCCGTCCCTATCTCGGCGTAGGATATAACGGGGCGGTCGACAAGAAGGGTAAACTTGAATTAGGATTTGATGCCGGAGTGCTTTTCTGGGGGGGTGTGCCGAATGTCATAACCCATGACGGAGTGAATATGACCAAAGACCTTGAGGATATCAGAGGTAAAGTCGGCGATTATATGAGCTTCATGAAAGCCCTCCCCGTCTTCCCTATCCTGAATTTCAAGATTACATACACAATTTTCTGAGATGCGCATCCACGCCTTAGCAATTATCGCAATATTATTGCTCCTTTCGTCATGCGGAGGAGCAAAACTCTCCAAAGGTGACGAGGCCTTCGCGCGTGGAGAATTTTTCGAGGCTCAGAAGATTTATAAGAAGGTCTACAACAAACTTAGCGGAAAGAAGGACCGGGAAATGCGCGGTGCCGTGGCCTACAAACAGGGGCTATGCTACGAGAGATTGAATATGGCGGCCAATGCCTCCAAATCTTTCCAGAACGCCAGACGCTACAACTATCCTGACTCCACACTTTATCTCAAGCTGGGGAAAGCGATGCAGGGGGATGGACAGTATGCTAAGGCTATTGAAGCTTATGAGACCTATCTGAGCTATGTGCCGGGGAACACTCTCGCCATTGAAGGAATAAACGGATGCCGGAGCGCTATCCTTGCAAAAGAACGCCCCCGCACAAGGTATGTCGTGAAGAAAGCTCCCCTTTTCAATTCTCCTCGCGCGGATTATTCACCGATGTTTCTCGACAAAAACCTTGACCAGATTTTTTTCACCACAAACCGTGAGAAGGCCACCGGTACGTCTCATTCAGAAATCACGGGCATGAAACGTGGTGATATCTATGTCAGCCGTAAGGATGAGCAAGGACGATGGAAACAACCCGAGCCGGTGGAGGGAGGACTCAATACGGATGCGGACGAAGGGATAATAAGTTTCTCGCCTGACGGACAAACAATGTATCTGACCCGCGCCCGCAGAAGCGACACGAGCGACACAAGCGTCGAAATCTATACCTCCCGGCGTTCAGACGCAACCTGGAGCGAACCTCAGAAATTCGAAATAATCGCAGACACAATCTCCGCTTTCGGCCACCCGGCCGTGTCGCCGGATGGCACATACCTTTACTTCACCAGCGATATGCCCGGAGGATACGGAGGTCTCGACATATGGAGAATAAACCTCAAAGAGCGTGCCGGAAGTCTTGAAAACATGGGACCGCAGATTAACACTGCCGGAAACGAGATGTTCCCGTACTCGCGTACTGACTCCTTGCTTTATTTCTCCTCCGACGGTCATCCCGGCTTCGGAGGTCTCGACCTCTTCCGTGGCAGACTCAACACGACAGGAGATTTCTGGAGCGTGGAAAACATGGGATTGCCGATGAACAGCAAGGGGGATGATTTCGGAATAACATTCGGCTCAGGAGAGAGCGGTTTCTTCAGCTCGAACCGTGAGGATGGCAGGGGACGTGATCATATCTATTCTTTCGAGCTGCCGGATATCCACATTACCATTTCCGGTTATGTTGTCGACAAGGATGACGAACCGGTGCCGAATGCAATAATCAGGATTGTCGGCGACGACGGCAGCAACCAAAAGGAGATTTCACGCGACGATGGCTCTTTCCGCTTTAATCTCGACAGGGGGGTGCGATATGTAATGAAAGCCGGAGCCACCGGTTATCTCAACCAGAAACAGGAATTCACCAGCGACTCCGCCGAAGAGGATGCCGACTACGGCATTGACTTTATCCTCGCAGCTGTCAATAAACCTCAGGTGATTGAAAATATTTTCTATGATTTTGATAAGGCCACCCTACGCCCTGAATCTAAATCGGCTCTTGACGAACTGGCAGGCTTGATGCGTGAGAATCCCCACGTCACAATCGAACTTGGCGCTCACACAGATCGAAAAGGGAGCGAGGAATACAATATGGCATTGTCGGAGAGACGCGCCCAAAGCGTTATTGATTATCTCATCTCAGCGGGTATTGCGGCAGACAGGTTGAGTCCTAAAGGGTATGGAGAGTCGGTGCCTAAGACTGTCACAAAACGTATCAACAAGGAATTTCCTCAGTTTGAAGAAGGGACAATCTTAACAGAGGAATATATCTCCACGTTATCCCCTGAAGACCAGGAAGCGGCCGATCAGATTAACCGCCGCACCGAATTCCAAGTCTTGAGTCTGGAATATTTTTAAAGAGGTCCGGACCGGAAACTGAGTTTTTATAATTATTAAAATATGTTAAATTGCAATTTTTTTATATGTTTTATAACATATTTTGAAAAATAATTTGTAATTTTGCATCGAGTTTTTCATGGTATTAGATTTTAAGGTTAACACAAGATTGGTTGTCGGGATGACAATCAATTTTTTTTTACACAAAGACGGCCGGGGATTTTTCCTCGGCCGTCTTATTTATTATTACTATTAATCAAAGGAATATCTTCTTGAATATTTTCTCTGTGGCGCCTATCTTCTCATGAATATATTCTCCTGCCCAGCGTCCGCGTTGCTCTCTTTCCGTGACATCATAGAGCATTCTGTCTGCATTGCGACGGAAACTGTCGGAGCCGCTTATCTCTATCCCTCCTCCAAGTGTCTTCAGTTCCTGTGCCTCGATGAACTTCGAATTTTCAGGACCAAACATCACCGGAATACCATAGACGGCAGCCTCATTTATATTGTGGATGCTCACTCCGAAGCCCCCTCCTATGTAGGCCACATCAGCATAGGCATACGCGCTTGATAAAAGACCGAAACAATCCATTATCAACACTCGCTTCCCCTCCCCGGCCAATGGATTCTCTCGCAGTTCACTCATCAGGACGGTCTCCCCCGGAACAATATCCTTTAATTTCCTGAGTCGTTCGGCATCAAATTCATGTGGCGCAATGACGGCTTTAACATTATGACGTTCGCGCAGCCAATCGGAATAGACCATTTCATCGGCCTCCCAGCTACTCCCGAACATCATTACCAACGGTGCGCGCCCTTTAGAACCTCGTTTGCCGACAAACGCATCCAGTTCCGGAATTTCGCGACATCCGGCCATGATATCTGTCACACGGTCGAAACGGGTGTCACCCGCCACCTCCACATTCGTGACATTGATTTTTTCCAGTAGTCGACGACTGTTCTCATCCTGCACGAAAATACGGGTGTACCAACGCAACCATTGCCCATACCATGCCGAGCGCTTCTTAAAGAAAAATTGGTCTGCACGGAACACCGCACTTATAAGGTAGACCGGAATCTGCCGTCTCCATAATTCATGAAGATAATTACGCCAGAATTCATACTTCACGAAAACAGCTATCTCCGGATTAACCTTATAGAGAAACTTCTTTACCTGTGAGGGGGTGTCAAATGGGAGATAACACACACAATCAGCCCCCGGATAGTCTTTCCTCACCTCATATCCGGAGGGAGAAAAGAATGTGAGAAGAACTTTCAGCTCCGGACGCTCCCTCTTTATCTTCTCGATGAGTGGGCGTCCTTGCTCAAACTCGCCGAGAGAGGCAGCATGGATCCATACGTATCGGTCTTCAGGAGATATCGACCGGTCAAGCCGCCCCCATATCTCCTTCTGTCCCTCGTCAAGCAGTCTGGCCTTCGGATTGTTGAAAGCTGCCACCTTAACTCCACACCGATACGCGGCGATACCCGCAGAATAGAGCGGCATCTCCACAAGCTGTCTTACCCCTTCGGCAAGAAACCCGCGCACCTCCTTCAGCGACGGTCTTCTCATTTTTCCGGTACTGGTATTTTATCGATGGCTCTGCGGATTCGTGAGATTACCTCTTCCTTAGGCATCAGCTCCGTTATGTCAAACATATGCGGTCCACGACAAGCCCCGACAACGGCAAGGCGGAAAGCATTCATGACGTTGCCGAGATGGTAACCTTTTTCTGCAATCCAATCAAGCACTATCTTCTCCGCATTGGCAGAAGTCATGTCTTCCATACCTTCAACCACCTCTATCAGCTCCTCCATGATGCGTGGAGTGTCTGCGCTCCAGCGTTTCTTTACATCCTTCTCTGCATACGTTTCCGGTGCCTTGAAGAAGAAATCACCCTGTGTCCATAAATCAGGAACGAGGTCTGCCCTACCCTTGACCATCCCCACAGCCTTGGCTACATATTCCGCATCAACATCTGTCACTCCGTTTTCCGCAAGCACCGGCATGAAGAGTGTGGCAAGTGACTTGTCGTCAAGACGGCTGAGATATTCATGGTTAAACCATATACCCTTCTTATAGTCGAACTTGGCGCCGCTCTTTGAACAATGCTCGAAAGAAAATTTCTTTATAAGGTCGTCCATCGACATCAATTCGCTGTCATCGCCCGGATTCCAGCCGAGAAGGGCGAGGAAATTCACGACAGCCTCCGGCAGATAACCTTTTTCACGATAACCGGAAGATATTTCTCCCGACGAGGGGTCTTTCCATTCGAGAAGGAAGACCGGGAATCCGAGTTTGTCGCCATCGCGCTTGGAAAGCTTACCGTTTCCTACCGGTTTCAAAAGCAGTGGCAGATGAACAAAAGCAGGCATCGTATCGTGCCAGCCGAACGCTTCATAAAGCAACACGTGAAGAGGAGCTGAAGGTAGCCATTCCTCACCTCTGATTACGTGTGACACCTCCATGAGGTGATCGTCAACGATATTGGCAAGATGATAGGTCGGGAGATTATCCGCACTCTTGAAAAGCACCTTGTCGTCAAGAATATTGCTGTTGACCGTCACCTTTCCTCGAATCAAGTCATTGACCACCACTTCCTGATTCGGCTCAACCTTGAAGCGGACAACATATTGCGCTCCGTCAGCAATAAGACGGTCTACCTCCTCCTTGGGCATAGTGAGGGAATTGCGCATCTCTCCACGAGTGTGGGCGTCATACTGGAAATTAGGAATCCTCTGACGCGCTTCCTCAAGCTCTTCGGGAGTGTCGAAAGCTATGTAAGCTTTTCCCGCATCAAGAAGACGATCTACATACTCACGGTAAATCTCACGACGCTGGCTCTGCTTATAGGGACCGAAATTTCCTCCCTCGCGCACACCCTCATCGAAAGATATGCCGAGCCAATGAAGAGCGTCATTGATATATTCCTCCGCGCCGGGCACAAAGCGACGGCTGTCGGTGTCCTCTATTCTGAGAATGAGGTCTCCTCCATGCTGGCGCGCGAAGAGATAGTTGAAGAGCGCGGTGCGAACACCGCCGATATGGAGAGGCCCCGTGGGCGACGGAGCGAATCTTACCCTTACCTTACGATCCATTTATCTAATTTCAGTTTTTATGTTTTTCTGACTTCAAAATTTATACTTCCCTTTCCACTTTGCAGTGAGGTCTTTCTGCATATACTTGCGCAAAAGGGGGAGACAATCCGGGCTCACGTAATCTTCCACCGTCAGGCGGGCTGTGAGGGTGGTGTTGTCAGGCGAAAAGGAATAGGCGACCGTCGGAAACGGCACCTCCTCCCTTATTTCCTTGAAGATGCTCTCTTCCCCCTTGGGGATATTGAAAAACTCCTCCAGTTCGGGAGCTTTGAAATACTTCTTCTTGTCGAGCGGACGCAGCGATGAATCATAGAAATTTATTTCGCTGTCTTTTGCCTGTACGGAGTCTCCTACCGTATAGACACACCCCACAATCTTCTTAGTGCCGACGGGAAGGATTCTCAGTTCAACGACACTGACGGGAGAGATACGTACCCTTAGATAATCTGCGGTGAGAGCTTCCAGCCACGCCGCTCCCCCGGCGATGGTCACTACCTTATGAACACTGTCGGCCTCCCAATAGTCTGTCAGGTCAAGACGCGCTGATTTCCTGACTGTCTCCAGACCCGGGGTATGGAGGTTTGCAAAAACATCCCTAATATTCATTCCGGCGGACACCCCGCCCTTTTTCTCTCCGGCAGCCAGAGAGAGAAACGGCAAAAGGGCGACAGCTAAAACTGCCACCCATTTGAATGATTTTTTTGTTAATCTCGGGGAGAGTCCGCTTAGGGCTACCCCTCCATTCCTATTTTTTATAGAAAACCTCATAATTTCCGTTATAATCCGGCTTTTTCGATTTTTTTGGTTTCTTATCCTTCTTATCTTTTTTATCCTTCTTCTGCTTCACACTCTTGGCTGAAGCCCCCTTCTCCCCTTTGCCGCGTCCTTTCGAACGGCGGTCGCGTGCATCACGCGCATAATCGCGGTCGGTGGCGATTTCCGGGCGGATGGTGGTGCCGAAGAAGTCTTCATTCTTCAAAGCGTCAAGCACCTTCCGAGCCTCATCCTTGCGAACATCGAAAAGAGTATAGTCAGGCATCAGGTCAATTCGACCTATATCCGGCTTGCTCCCTTCCACATTACGGTTGATGAGTTCCATCAGATTCTTCGGGAAGAATCCCTGAGCCTTACCGACGTTCACCATCAGACGCTCATATCCGTCTTCTGCTTTCCGGCGGTCTTTGTCGCGATCCTTGTCGCGACCTCTTCCTTCACGCTTCTCACGTCCCTCCTTCCCGGTGGCGTTGAGGTCTATGTCCGGCATATTCTGATAATATGCGAGCAGACGATTGAATTCAAGCGAGAGCACACGCTTGAGAAGGTCTTCCTCGGAAAGCCATTCAAGTTTCTTGCGCACCCCGGGGAGATACTTCTCTATTTCCTGCTCATTCACCTGCACCCTCTCAAGACGGTCAGCGAGGTTATAAAGCTGCTTCTCTATGATATGGTCCGGAGTAGGCACCTTGCGGTATTCAAACTCTTTCCCTATCTTCTTCTCTATCTCGCGGAGCTTTCCTTTCTCGCGGGAATGGATGATGGCTATGGAGACACCGGTCTTGTTGGCACGACCGGTACGTCCGGAACGGTGGGTATAGACTGCTACGTCATCGGGCAGTCCGAAGTTGATGACGTGGGTAAGATCATCCACGTCAAGACCTCTTGCAGCCACATCGGTTGCCACAAGGAGCTGGGTGACGTGGTCGCGGAATTTCTTCATTGCGAGGTCACGTTGCGCCTGGGAAAGATCTCCGTGAAGGCAATCCGCGTTATAGCCATCGTTGATAAGCTTGTCGGCTATCTCCTGAGTTTCCTTTCTGGTGCGGCAGAAGATGATGCCGTAGATATCCGGATTATTGTCGGCAATACGCTTGAGGGCAAGATATTTGTCGTGTGCCTTCACCATATAATAGATGTGGCGTACGTTTTTCGAGCCTTCGTTTTTGTTGCCGGCTACAAACTCCACGGGGTCGTGCATGAATTCGCGCGAAATTCCGGCAATCTCCTTCGGCATCGTGGCGGAGAACATCAGCATCTTCCTTTCCTCCGGGACATGAGAGAGAATCTGCTTGATGTCGTCGAGGAAGCCCATGTTGAGCATCTCGTCGGCCTCATCGAGGATGACGGTATGCACATCAGCCAATTTCACCTCCCCGCGTTTTATAAGGTCGATGAGTCGACCCGGAGTCGCCACAATCACCTGCACTCCGTTACGGAGCGAACGAATCTGGCTATCGATGCTCGATCCGCCATAGACAGGAAGAATCTTGAGGTCGGGGATGTATTTGGAAAAGTCGGCCAAATCTCCCGCTATCTGAAGACACAGCTCGCGGGTCGGGGCGATGATGAGCGCCTGAGGCACCCTCTTGGCGACGTCTATGCGCTGAAGCACCGGCAGTCCGAACGCAGCGGTCTTTCCTGTTCCGGTCTGCGCGAGACCCACTACATCGCCGTCTTTTTCCAGAAGATGAGGTATGACCATCTCCTGAATTGGCATTGGCTGTTCAAATCCCATTTCTCCGATTGCCTGAAGCAAGCGGGGTTCCACTCCGAGATCCTCAAAGGACCTCACCTGTTTATTTTCGTCCATAACGGTTCCTTATTTATTTTGGGTTTATACATTTTTAGGGGCTCAGAGAGAATAATGCCCCCGGACTATATAACGCACAAAAACCACAAATTCCCTATGAATATAGAGAAAATAGGCGTATGAGACGCAAATCCGGGAGCAAATTTACAAAATTATAGCCGTTCCCCAAAAATAAAATGCTCCCCCAACTGCCAAAATGTTTGTAGGTTCCGACAGAAATTTGTAATTTCGTAGGTAAATATAGGTTTTTATCATTATGAAACGACTCTTTTTATCTTCTGCTCTTCTTTGCCTCCTTGCCGCGGCTCCAATGGATGCGGAGGGATGCACCAACCTTATCGCCGGCCCGAAAGCCACGACTGACGGTTCGGTTTTCGTCACTTATGCCGCCGACTCACACGGCCTGTACGGTATGCTGACTAACTCTCCGGCTGCCAAACATGAGCCGGGAGAGATGCGAAAGGTGATTGAATGGGACACTAACAAACCCCTCGGCGAGATTCCTCAGCCCGCCGAGACATACAACGTTGTCGGGAATATCAACGAGCATCAGGTGGCAATCGGCGAAAGCACCTGGGGCGGACATGAGGAACTCGTCGACACCACCGGACAGTCGATTATCGACTACGGCTCATTGATTCAGATTGCACTCGAAAGATCGAAAACTGCACGTGAGGCAATAAAGGTGATGACTGACCTCGTGGAGAAATACGGATATGCCAGCAGCGGCGAATCTTTCTCTATTGCTGACAAAAACGAAGTATGGGTGATGGAGATGATTGGGAAAGGTGCCGAAAAAGGTGCGGTCTGGATAGCCGTGCGCATTCCCGACGACGCCATCTCCGGTCACGCCAACGAACCACGTATCCGCAAGGTCAATCTTAAAGACAAGAAAAACGTGATGTTCAGCAAGGACATGATTTCCTTCGCCCGCAAGAAAGGTTATTTCAACGGCAAAGACGAGGATTTCTCTTTTGCAGATGCATATTGCGACCATGATGCCGCGACGCGCCGTGGATGCGATGCACGCGTCTGGAGTTTCTTCCGCCGTTTCAACAAGGATGCCGACAAATATTATGACTGGTGTGCCGCGAAGAGCGACGAGCCGATGCCCCTTTACATCATCCCTGACCGCAAACTCTCCCTCCGGGATATGCAGGAAAGCATGCGCGACCATTTCGAAGGAACACCTTTCGATATGACTCAGGATGTTGGAGCCGGTCCGAACCATGTCCCCTACCGCTGGAGACCGATGGAATTCAAGGTGGATGGTAAGACATATTGCAACGAGCGAGCAATTGCCACTCAGCAGACCGGCTGGAGCTTCGTGAGCCAATGTCGCGCTGATATGCCAGACCCCGTCGGAGGGGTGCTTTGGTTTGGCACTGACGATTGCAACACTACTGTCTATATGCCCTTTTATTGCTCGATGACAGAGGTGCCTGCGGAGCTTGCTCCCGGAGATATCAACAATTTCTCTTTCGATTCCAATTTCTGGATGAATAATTGGGTGGCGAATCAAGCCTACAACCGATATGACCTCATGATTCCTGACATCCGCAAGGTGCAAAACGGTCTGGAAGACAAATACAGGGATTCGCGCGCGGATCGCGAGGCTGCCCTTGCAGCCCTTGCCTCAGCCGGAGATATGGCAAAGCTTACCGAGAGCGTCAATGCCGAAGGGAAAGAAATCGCCAAGGAGGCCACCGATGCCTACCGGGACCTCGCGCAATATCTTTTCGTGAAATTCATGGATGGGAATATGAAGAAGACAGACAAAGATGGAAACTTCATCATGACCAAGTACGGACTCCCGGCCTCCCCTACTTTCCCGGGCTACGATCAGAAATATTATGAAAATATCGTAAAGGAGACCGGAGATCATTTCCTCATCCCAGAATGATTCAATTTAAAATGAATAATTCAATTTAAAATAAAAGACAAAAAATAAAAGGCGCGAATTTGTTTCGCGCCTTTTATTTTTTCTTCTTTATTCTCAATCTTCGATTTTTGAGGATATAGCCTCGCATATCTCTTTCATGCGAGCCGGATCGGGATTGTCGATCTTATGCTTGAAATCCATATCTCCCTCTTTCTGGAGAGGAACAAGGTGAATATGCGCGTGAGGCACCTCAAGACCCAGCACCGTGACGCCTATCTTGCGACACGGTATGGCCTCCTTCATCCCCTTCGCCACTTTCTTGGCAAAGACCATCATCTCGCCAAGCTGCTCGTCATCAATGTCGAAAATATAATCAGTCTCCTGTTTCGGCACAACCAGAGTGTGACCCCAGTTCACCGGATTGATGTCGAGAAAAGCATAGAAACGATCGTTCTCGGCCACTTTGTAGGAAGGAATCTCCCCTGCAATGATTTTAGAGAAAATAGTCATAATGAAAACGAAGATTTAAGGATTTGTCTCAGATCTCGATTTTGATAATCTCAAACTCAAGCTCTCCCACAGGAGCCTGCACTTTCACCTTGTCACCGGCCTTGTGTCCGAGCAGGCCCTGGGCGATGGGGGTGGAAGAAGCGATTTTTCCCTCCCGGAGATTAGCTTCATTGTCAGTGACGATGGTGTATTTCACAACCATATTGTTTTTGAGATTTTTGATTGTCACTGTATTGAGAAGCTGCACGATGTCCGTGTTGAGCTTGCTGTCGTCGATGATACGCGCCGAAGCAATCAGTTCCTTGATTTTTGCAATCTTCATCTCAAGCATGCCCTGCGCCTCCTTGGCTGCGTCATACTCAGCATTTTCGGACAGATCACCCTTGTCGCGGGCCTCTGCAATGGCCTGCTTGATGAGAGGACGCTCAGCCTCAAGCTCAGCGAGTTCCTTCATTTTCTTGTCGTAACCCTCTTGGGTAAGATAAGTTGCCATAACTATTAAAGGTGTAGGTTAAATGTTTTTTCAGTTGGTAAATAAACTCAGGTAAAATCGGCAACCTCGACCCCGGAGCTGATTCAAACGCAGTAAAAAAATAAGGAATCTTTTTATTCCGCATGTCAGATACCGTTATTCCGGAAGATTGACACACGGGGTAAAAGACCCTCTGCGACGCCCTTCAGCATCAGTTGCCATATTTTTCGCTGCAAAGGTAATGCTTTTTAAGTCGTATCCCAAATTTTAACAGTTAAAAGTTGTTGGAAAGCAAGATTTTTTTACTATCTTTGCCTGCAAAATCTCTCCTCTTGCAAACCTCTCCCCTCCTCCATTTCTTAACATCTTAACATCTAACTCTCTCCCTCCGCTACAGATATGACTATAAACGAAACCCAAGACGAGATTATCGAGGAGTTCGAGGGCCTGTCCGACTGGATGGACCGTTATGCCTACATCATCGACCTCGGAAACACTCTCCCCGAATTCCCGGAAAAAGACAAAAATCCGCAGAACCTTATCGAAGGTTGCCAAAGTCGTGTCTGGATCACTGCCGACAAGCAAGAGGATTCGAAAATCCATTTCCAGGCTGATTCCGACGCTCTTATCGTGAAGGGGATTGTCGCCCTCCTTATGCGGGTGCTCAACAACCATACCCCTCAGGAGATTCTCGATGCTGACCTCTATTTCATCGACAAAATAGGACTTAAAGAACACCTCTCCCCGACTCGAAGCAACGGCCTGCTGGCTATGGTGAAGCAAATCCACAACTATGCCCTCGCCTACAAGATGCTTGAGGAGAAGAAAGCCTGAGACATCACCCGAATTTAATTTTTCCTATCATCATAAACCATTTAATACCAGACAAACATGTTCAAGAACCAACCTAAAGGATTGATTCCTGCCGCGTTGAGCAACATGGGCGAGCGCTTCGGCTATTATATCATGAATGCCGTGCTCGTGCTCTTCCTTTGCTCCAAGTTCGGTCTTTCGGAGGAAACGAGCGCACTCGTCTATTCCTTCTTCTATGCCGGTATCTACCTGCTCAGTCTTGTGGGCGGCTTCATCGCTGACAAAACCCGCAACTACAAAGGCACAATCATCAGCGGCCTCATCATCATGACGCTCGGATACGTCATCCTCTCTATTCCGATTCTCTCCACTTCCGACAATATCTCCTGGCTCCTTCCCCTCACCTGCTTCGCCCTCTTCCTGATTGCCTTCGGCAACGGTCTCTTCAAGGGTAACCTCCAGGCTATCGTGGGTCAGCTCTACGATAATCCCCAATATGCCGCACAGCGCGACTCCGGCTTCCAGATTTTCTACGTCTTCATCAACGTCGGAGGTGTCTTCGCTCCCCTTATCGCCCCGATGCTCCGCAGCTGGTGGCTCGGTGTGCATAACCTCTCATACAACGCCAAGCTCCCTGCTCTCGCACACGAATACCTCAGCGTGACCGACAGCATGAACGAGGAGAACATGGACAACCTCTACGCCCTCATCTCCGCTACCGGTGGCGACGCTTCCGGCGACATAGCGGCGTTCTGCACACAGTATCTCGATGTCTTCAACACAGGCATCCACTATTCATTCATCGCCTCTGTCTGCGCTATGCTCATCTCCCTCTTCATCTTCCTTGCCTCCAAGAAAGGTCTTCCCAACCCTGTTGCGAAAGCAAAGGCTCAGGGTGTGAAAGTGTCCGAAGAGGAGAAACGCGCTATGGCAAGCGAAATCAAACAGCGCATGATGGCTCTCTTCGCCGTGCTCGGCGTTGTCATCTTCTTCTGGTTCTCTTTCCATCAGAACGGCACATCTCTCTCCCTCTTCGCCCGCGACTTCGTGAAGACCGACTCTGTTGCTCCGGAAGTTTGGCAGCTCATCAACCCCTTCTTCGTGATTGTGCTCACTCCGGTTGTGATGTGGTTCTTCGGTGCTCTTAAGAAACGTGGCATTGAAATTTCAACCCCCAAGAAAATCGGTATCGGTATGGGTCTGGCCGGACTCGCATTCCTTTTCCTCGCGCTCTTCTCAAGCGCCATGGGTTATCCCTCGGCAGAAGCCTTCCGCGCAATGCCCGTAGCTGAGTCAAGCGAAATGCTCGCCGGTCCGTGGGTGCTCATCCTCCTCTATTTCTTCCTCACCGTTGCCGAGCTCTTCATCTCCCCGTTGGGTCTCTCATTCGTGTCAAAAGTTGCTCCCAGCCATATGCAGGGTCTGTGTCAGGGTCTCTGGCTCGGTGCCACTGCTCTCGGAAACCTTCTCCTCTGGATTGGCCCCCTCATGTATAACGCATGGCCTCTCTGGCAATGCTGGACAGTGTTCCTCGTTGTCTGCCTCGTTTCAATGGGAGTTATGTTCTCGATGGTGAAATGGCTTGAAAGGGTCACTCAGGCGTGACGGAAAGCTTGTCTTCAAGACCATCATAAAATTTAAGTTAGGGTTATGTGGCGATCCATTGCCTCATAACCCTATTCTATTGAAGACACCTTCCGCTTCCATTCCCCTTCTTCAAATGAAGTTGTCCGTAAAAAGTTTAAACAACTTCAAATAGCTCTAAGGATCTTAACACTCTTACATATGTTCAAAAACCAACCTACGGGTCTATATTTCTTAGGCCTATCAAACATGGGGGAACGCTTCGGCTACTACACGATGCTTTCCATCCTGCTTCTGTTCCTCCAGACGAAATTCGGATTCAGCACTGCCGTCTCGGGACAGATCTACGCCTCTTTCATGGCTGTGGTATATTTCCTACCTATTGTCGGAGGATGGGTTGCTGACAGATGGAACTTCTCAAAATGCGTCATCTCCGGCATAATGGTGATGTTCGTAGGGTATCTCGTCATGGCAATCCCCACCGACATCCGCTCCACATCTTCTCTATGGATTCTTTTCGGCGCTCTTTTCCTTATTGCCGCCGGTACAGGCCTTTTCAAAGGGAATCTACAGGTGATTGTCGGCGACCTCTACAATGACGCCCGCTATTCCTCTCAGCGCGACGCCGGTTTCTCTATATTCTATATGGCCATAAACATCGGCTCGATGTTCGCCCCCGGCACAGCCACCGCGATGTGCAACTACGTCTTCTCCCGCTCCAGCCTCACTTACGTCAGCGATCTTCCCGCCGCTTGCAACGCCTACCTTGATGCAGCAGAAGCCGGAAGTCCGACGCTCGCTGAAAAAGCGAGTGCAGTGGCCGACCTTGCTTCCGCAAACGGCATGGATATCAACATGGCAGATCTTTCAGGCTTCTGCACGGATTATCTCACCACTCTCTCCACCGGCTACAGCTATGGCTTCGGGATTGCCTGCATATCTCTTGTTGTGTCTTATTTCATATATATGGCCGGAAAGAAATATTTCAGCAGTTCAATTCCCTCCAAGAAAAAGGATGGCGCTAAGACGAATGTCGCCGTGCCCGAACTGACTCCCGAGCAGACCCGCAACAGACTGGTGGCGCTTCTTCTCGTCTTCGCCGTCGTCATCTTCTTCTGGATGGTGTTCAATCAAAGTGGTGCCGCTCTGACTGAATTTGCGAAATCATGCCTGTCACCTGAATGCGGAGGATTCATGAGAATATTCTTCAACGTCTGGGCTCTCGTTGCCTTCTGTGTGGCTATCTATGCTATCTTCGGCATTTTTCAATCGAAGACAACCTCCGGAAAGACCACGGCCGGAATAGTCCTCGTCTGCATGGCCTCTTTCATCATATATTTCTATGTCACCACTCCGAATCCCCTGACCTCCATTCAGCCGCAAGACTATCAGCAATTCAATCCCTTCTTTGTCGTGGCTCTGACTCCGGTCTCCTTAGCCATTTTCAGTATGCTCAATTCCAAAGGGAAGGAACCCTCAGCTCCCCGGAAAATCGGCTACGGCATGATTCTCGCTGCCCTTGCATATGGAGTCATGGCCCTCGCCTCAGCCGGCATTCAGGGCACTTCCGGAGACATCAATCCAAACTGGCTGATATTCACTTATCTTCTGCTGACTTTCGCTGAACTTCTCCTTTCTCCGATGGGAATATCCTTTGTGTCGAAAGTGGCTCCTCCGAAATATAAGGGTGCGATGATGGGGGCTTGGTTCGGTGCGACAGCCATAGGCAACTACCTCGTGATGGTTCCGATGCTGCTTTGGGGAAAGATTCCCCTCGTAGCTATCTGGGGGATTCTCGTGGGACTCTGTCTCATATCCGCTCTTTTCATCTTCAGCATCATGAAGAAGCTGGAGACTGTGACAGCCGAAGCCGATGCAGCGGCCGACGCGCTTGAGGAGGAAGCCGAAGCCCAGCGCCTCGCCTCGGAAGTGGAAGCGTAATCTATCAGGTCCGAGATTCGAGCATGACCCTACCGCCTCGAGACTTCTAAACATAAAACCTCAATTCATTGTTATAAAGGGAGTGGAGCACGTGCTCCACTCCCTTTTTTATCGGTTCAAGATAGATTCCTTTATCATAAATATCATAAAAATTCCACCGGGATGCTTAAAATTAAGAATTTCATTAAGATATACGAACAAAGTTTCACGGAAAACTGGGATCTTCCCGTTCTTTCGGAGTTTGGCAAAAACAATACAATCACCTATGCCGTGCTTGCTGAAGATATCGCCAAGATGCACCTCCTTTTCGAGTCAATCGGTATTAAGGTGGGTTCCAAAATTGCGCTGTGCGGTAAAGATTCAGCTGCATGGGTGAAGGTCTATATGGCAGCCGTCACATACGGAGCGATTATCGTCCCCATCCTTTCAGAATTCAATCCGCGTGACATTGCCCATATCGTCAACCATTCGGAAGCAGAACTCCTTTTTGTCTCCGAGCACATTTGGGAACATCTTGAAGCCGAAACCCTCCTCAGCGTCAAGGGTGTGCTGAATCTTGACAAGCGGGAAGTGCTCCACGAAGCCTCCGGAGTTGAGCTTATGCGCCATCTCCGTCTCCTGAAACGTCGGTTCAACAGAAAATATCCCGATGGCTACCGGCCCTGCAACGTCCTTTACGCAAACCGTGACAATTCGGAAGTAGTGGAAATCAACTACACCTCCGGCACTACCGGGTTCTCCAAAGGAGTCATGCTGACGGGAGAGAATCTGGCCGGAAATGTTTGTTTCGGTGTCTCTGCCGAACTCCATTTCCGCAATTCCCGTGTGCTCGCATTCCTCCCTCTGGCCCACGCCTACGGTTGCGCTTTCGATATGCTGACCCCTCTCGCGGAAGGGTCTCACATCACTCTTCTCTGCAAGACTCCCTCCCCGAAAGTGCTCCTCAAGGCTCTCTCAGTCGTAAGGCCACACCTCGTCATCTGCGTGCCCCTGATTTTGGAGAAAATCTATAAGAACCAGATTCTCCCCATGATTTCAAAAGGCACCATGCGCTGGACTCTTGCTGTTCCTTTCCTCGACTCCCTCATCTATTCCAAGATTCGCAAGAAGCTCATCGATGCTTTCGGCGGTGAGTTTGAGGAGGTCATTGTCGGGGGTGCTCCCCTCAACCATGAGGTAGAGGAATTTCTACATAAGATTAAATTCCCCTTTACTGTAGGGTATGGAATGACTGAATGCGGTCCGCTTATTTCCTACACTCCCTGGCGTGAGTTTATTGTCGGCTCTTCCGGTCGCACTCTCCCCATCATGGAGTCGAAGATTGAGTCGGCTGACCCGGAGAATATCCCCGGGGAAATATGTGTGAGAGGCACAAACGTAATGAAAGGTTATTATAAGAATCCTGAAGCCACCGCCGCTGTGATAGACAAGGAGGGATGGCTCCATACCGGAGATATGGGCACACGCACACCGGACGGCACCCTCTTCCTGCGTGGCCGCTCGAAGACAATGATTCTCTCCGCTTCCGGACAGAACATATATCCGGAAGAGATCGAGGCTAAACTTAACAATATGCCTTTCGTCTCCGAGAGTCTTGTCGTAGAGCGTGACGGACGCCTCGTAGCCCTTGTATACCCCGACTTTGACGCAACCGACAAATTCGGCATATCTCTCAACGACATGGATTCAGCCATGGAGAAAGTGCGCGAAGAGCTCAACAAGCTTGTCGCTCCCTATGAAAAAATCAGCAAGATCATACTTATGCCGAATGAGTTTGAGAAGACCCCGAAACGAAGCATCAAGCGCTTCCTTTATACCAGATAATAAAGATAATAAAGATAATAAAGATAATAAAGACTGTAGTCCGCTGCCTCATGCTGCGTAGTCACCGGGAGGTAGTCGAGTGCGTAGCCACCGGGAGGTGGGTAGCCACTGGGAGTGAGTCGAGTGCGTAGCCACTGGGAGGGCACTCACTCCGTGAGTGCCTGTCGCGACGCGGTGTGTGCTGGTGGGTAATCTCCTTCGCGACGCAGCGACGCGGCCCGGTATACTCGCAGCGGCACTCACGGAGTGAGTGCCCTCCCAGTAGGTGCAGTCCAAATAAGGACTTTAGGCCATTCGCCGAATGGCCGGACGATGCTGGTGGGTAATCTCAACCTTTGGCGATCCCATAGAAAATTACCGTATTGCTTCGTCCGGGCATTCGGCGAATGCCCGGGGTACCTTATTGGAGAGTACGAGTGCCCTCCCGGTGAGAAGAAACAAATAAGGACGTTAAAGCATTTGCGGAATGCTTTAACGTCCTTATTTTACTCGCACGGGTTTTACTTTTACTCTCCTATTTCACAGACCATTCCACACCATTCTTGGTGTCTTTGATGTTGAAACCGAGAGCGGCAAGTTTGTCGCGGATAAGGTCGCTGGTGGTCCAGTCTTTGGCTGCCTTGGCGTTTCCGCGAATCTCCATAAGGAGGTCTACCGCACCCTCATAAGCCTTTGTAGCCGCTGAATTGTCGGCATCATCGGCTATCCTCATGCCGAGGATATCTATGAGGTATGTATTGAATGTGTTCTTCAGCTTCTCTATATCTTCTTCTGAAAGCTTGATGCTGCCGTCCGAAGCGGAATTTATGAGCTTTGACGCTTCGAAAAGGGTTGCTATCACCTGCGGCGTGTTCAGGTCATCTTCCATAGCTTCCTCGCAGGCTTTAGCGAAATCAGGCACCTCGACACTTGATTTCTCCGCAGGTGTGAGATTCTGAAGACGGCGATAACTGTCTGTCATCTTCTGAAGAGCCTTCTCGGCTGCCTGAAGAGCGGCATTGGAGAAATCGACAGTGGAACGGTATTGAGCCTGCAGGATGAAGAAACGAATCACCATCGGCGAATAAGCCTTCTCCAGCAACGGATGGGAGCCGTCAAAAAACTGTTCGAGAGTGATGAAATTATTGTAGCTCTTCCCCATCTTCTTCCCCTCGATGGTAATCATATTGTTATGAACCCAATAATTCACTGTCTCGTGCCCCTGCGCCGCCACACTCTGTGCAATCTCACATTCGTGGTGAGGGAAAAGGAGATCAAGGCCACCGCCGTGAATGTCGAATTTCTCCCCGAGATATTTCTGCCCCATAGTGGAGCATTCAAGATGCCACCCTGGGAAACCCTCGCTCCAGGGGGAGGGCCAATGCATTATATGTTCGGGAGCGGCTTTCTTCCAGAGCGCGAAGTCAAGGGGATTGCGTTTCTCCTCCTGGCCGTCGAGCGCACGGGTAGTGTTCAGCATATCCTCGATATTGCGTCCGGAAAGCTTGCCGTAGTTATGGTCGCGATTATATTTCTCGACGTCGAAATAGACGGAGCCGCAGCTCTCGTAGGCATATCCTGCGTCAAGGATTTTCTTGATATATTCTATCTGCTCGATGATATGGCCGGATGCGTGGGGCTCGATGCTCGGGGGGAGCACATTCAGCGCCTCCATGTCATGATGATAGCGGTTCAGATAAAACTGCACCACCTCCATCGGTTCGAGCTGTTCGAGGCGTGCTTTCTTTGCAATCTTGTCTTCGCCGGAGTCGGCGTCATGCTCAAGATGGCCCACATCTGTGATGTTGCGGACGTAGCGCACCTTGTAGCCCAGATGACGGAGGTAGCGGAAAAGCACGTCAAAGGTGATCGCCGGGCGGGCATGGCCGAGATGTGCGTCGCCATATACCGTCGGGCCACATACATACATCCCTACATGTCCCTCATGCAGGGGTTTGAATGGTTGCTTTGTTCGTGAAAGGGAATTGTAGAGTGTAAACATTTAAAATGAAAAGTGAAAGTTGAAAAATGAAAAGTGAGAAAGTTGAAAACCATGAATGCGATTGGCAGTCATAGTTTCCAACTTTCAGATTCCGTTTCTTGGTATGCTTTAGTTCATCCCTGCGTTCTTCGGTGTGCGGGGCTGGATCTCGCCAAACTGAGCCTCATATTTCTTCACGTTGTCAGTGATGGCGAACATGAGCTGCTTTGCGTTTTCGGGGCTCATGATGACGCGGCTTACTACCGGAGCCTGGGGCATGCCGGGAGCGGCGAAAATGAAGTCGATGAGGAACTCGTTAGGACCGTGTCCGATCATAGCGAGGTTGCTATATTTGCCGTCTGCCACTTCGGGACGGAGCTGGATCTGGAGCTGGTTTTTGTTGTTGTTTTCAGGTGTTGCCATTTCTTGGTTAATTTTTTGTTTTTGCGAGACTAAGAGCCTCTTGATTTGTATTTTCGAATGCGAAGATAGACAAAATAAGGCAAACTGCCAAATTTTTTTTATTTTTCTGTCTCTTCGCCGTCTATTCTTCCGTCGGTCATCTGCACGGTGCGGTCGGCTATGGAAGCCATCGAGGGGTCGTGGGTCACCATGACGAATGTCTGCCCAAGTTCCTCTCGAAGCCGGAAGATGATACTCTGTATTTCGTCGCGGTTGCGTGAGTCAAGGCTCCCGGTCGGTTCGTCGGCGAAAACCACTCTCGGATGATTGATGAGCGCGCGCGCTATGGCACACCTCTGTTTCTCCCCTCCTGAAAGCTCAGCGGGTTTATGGCGCAGCCGGTCGGAAAGTCCTAAGGTTTCAAGCAGATGTCTGGCCTCTTCGAGACCTTCCTTTTTTCTTCTGCCGGCAATCCAGGCCGGAAGCGCAACATTCTCTTCGGCGGAAAATTCCGGAAGCAACTGATGAAACTGAAATACGAAGCCGATATTACGGTTGCGGAATTCGGAAAGTTTACGGTCTTTCAGGCCCAACACATCCGTGCCGTCAAACAATACGCTTCCCGAATCCGGACGGTCAAGTGTGCCCGCAATCTGAAGGAGAGTGGTCTTTCCCGCCCCGGACGGACCCACGATAGCCATTATCTTCCCCTCCGGTATGGTGAGCGAAACGTCGTGGAGCACCGTCAATGAGCCGTAAGACTTCGTGACGTTGCGTATCTCAATCATTCTCTACCCCTTGTGTGAGCCATGCTCCCTTGAAGCCGGTCTCTTCGAGAGTCTTCAACACTTGCTGTGCGTGGTCAGCATCCTCGGGTATTCCATGCACACTCAGCACCTTGTCGGCGCTCTGGAGATCAAGGTTCCATTCCGCATTGGGGAAACGCGAGCGCATGGCTTTCAGGATTGAATCCTGGCAGTGTGCGCAAACTGCATTTGTCTTGAATTGCATAACTATTTGATTTTTAATTTAGGCTTTAGGTTTTAGGCACGAGCTCTATTTCAGTATCCTCCGGTTTTTGGGATATAGATTGTTGGCTCGGCTTCCGATATTCTTGGCCGCCCCTAACAGCAACCCACGGTAAGCCACTATCACTACCCCTTTCGGTGTCCCCTCCGGTAGCACTAACGCCTCCCGGCGAAGATAGTTCACAGCCTGCTCCTTAGTCAGCTCCACTATCGGAAATCGAGTTCTGTCGAAATCCACGGAAAGAATATCCTCTATCTCCGGGACCTCCTCCTTCTGCTTCCCTTTCGGAGACAACTCCTTTTTATCCTTCCCCTTTCCCACGCTCACCCTCCGGCGGATTTCCCGTGATATTTTGGGTTTCTCTTCCTCTATTTCCTCCCCCTCTTGCAAGGGTTTTCTGAAAACTGCCAAAAACAATCCCTCCCCCTCCGTGCGGTGCGGCATGAAACGATAAGCCGGATAGGGAGTCTCTATACCCCTCGGTATTCCCCACTCCTCCGGGAAAGAGAGGTCAATCGGAGTCAGGCCTAATTCCTCAGCTGCATAACGGACATTCTCCTCATTCTCCTCTCGGTTGAATGTGCAGGTGGAATAAATCAGGAAACCACCGGGACGCACTGCCTCCACAGCGTTCCCAAGTATTTCCCTCTGAAGCTTCGAGCAATCTGCCACAAGCTGTGGGCTCCACTGCTCCCGCGCTTTCTCATCCTTGCGCATCATCCCTTCTCCGGAACACGGCGCATCGACAGCCACTATGTCAAAACCGCCACCGTCTCGGGCGAAGGAAGCGGAGTCACGGTTGGTCACCGTCACATCCGGATACCCCCAGCGGGAAATATTCTCTCGCAGGATGGCCGCTCTTTTCCCTACATACTCGTTGGCGACCACTTTCGAACCGTCAGGAAGCGCATCTATCATCGCTGTGGTCTTCCCCCCCGGGGCCGCACAAAGGTCGAGCACCGACACCCTATCCGGATTGCCATCCAACTGCAAGAGACGACGCGCCACCTCGTAGTATATCATCGAGGAGGCATCCTGCACGTAATAGGCTCCGGCATGAAGTAGAGGGTCAAGCGTGAACGACGGACGCTCCGGAAGATACACCCCTCCCGCACACCATCTGACGCCCCTCCCTTCCGGGAATTCGGCGCCGGGTTTGCGGGGATTGAGACGGACCGAAACGACCGGTGACTTCTCCATGGCGGCGAGAAATTCATCTGTCTCCTCTCCGAGCAGGAGACGCATTTCATCTATGAATCCGGCTGGTAATGGCATAAATCATTTATTTTTCTGCAAAAATACAAATTTTTTTATTAATTTTGTATGTATGGAAATTAAGTCAGCCCTTTATCTTATCCCGGTTAATATCAGTAATGCCCCGGCAGCCGACACGCTGCCCCCGGGCAACCTTGAAATACTCAGAGGATTACGCCATCTGATTGTAGAAAATGTGCGCACGGCGCGTCGTTTCCTCAAACGGTGTGACCCTGCTTTCGACATTGCGGCTCTGACATTCTATGAGCTCAACCGCCACACTGACCTCAACGCAGTCTCTTCTTATCTCGACCCTCTGAGAAAAGGGGAGCCTATGGGGGTCATGAGCGAGGCCGGTTGTCCTGCTGTCGCTGACCCGGGCTCTCTCCCCGTAAGCATTGCGCAGAGAGAAGGATTGAGGGTCATTCCCCTTGTCGGCCCCTCCAGCATCCTCATGGCTCTTATGGCCTCCGGATTCAACGGCCAAGGTTTCTCATTCAACGGCTACCTTCCGATTGAGGGGAAGGAGCGTGAAAAACGTCTGCGCGACCTGGAGGGAACCTCTCGCCGCCAGGATATGACCCAGATTTTCATAGAGACCCCATACCGCAACAACCGAATGGTGAAGGTGCTCGCCGAGACCCTTAACCCCTCTACTCTCGTCTGCGTCGCCTGCGACATTACAGACCCGGATAAAGAGAGCATCCTGACCCTCCCGGCCTCCAAATGGAGAAAGGCTCGGTATGATTACGACAAACGTCCGGCTATTTTCCTGATTTATGCCGGAAACAAAACAAACGGCTGATGGCAAGACGCAAGATTACTTTTGAAGGACAGATGACTCTCCCGTTCGAGGAATGGGAGCCCCTTGACACACCCCCCACTCCCCCGGTGAGGCGCAACGTCTATGCGGCTGCTGAAATTCCACAGCCTAAGAAACCGGTTCCTCCGGAAGACAGGTTGCTCTATTACTTCTCGATTGGCTCCGGCTCAAGCGGCAACTCCTGCTATGTCGGCACTCGTAAAGGGGGAATACTGATAGATGCCGGAGTGAAGGCCGACATGATTGAGTCTTCTCTCGCGGCCAACGGAATTGATATGAAGAAGGTGGTAGGCATTCTGCTCACCCACGACCATTCCGACCACGTGCGCTACGTCTACACCCTCCTGCGGAATCACCGCCATATCAAGCTTTACTGCACGAACAGGGTGCTTAACGGAATACTCCGTCGCCACAGTATATCGAAAAGAATAAAGGATTATCACCACCCTATTTTTAAGGAAATTCCTTTCACTTTGGCTGACCTTGAGATTACTGCTTTCGACGTGCCGCATGACGGAGTGGACAATATGGGTTTCTCCATAAGTTTCGACAACCGGCGATTCGTGCTCGCGACAGACCTCGGAGCTGTGACAGACCGCGCCCGCCATTACATGAGTCTCGCCAACTATCTCGTCATAGAGGCCAACTACGACCTCCGGATGCTTCTCTCGGGGAGTTATCCCGAATATCTCAAGGCGCGCATTCAGACCGAGCGCGGACATCTTGACAACAACAAGACGGCTGAATTTCTGAAAGAGATGATAAATCCGGCTTTGTCTCATGTCTTCCTCTGCCATCTTTCCCAAGATAACAATACCCCCCAGAAAGCATTGAAAGCTGTCAGGGAGGCGTTGGAGGAAAAGGGTCTGAAAGTGGGAAATGCCACAAATTCTCTTGAAGACAGGGAATGTGATGTGCAGCTTATGGCCTTGCCTCGCTTTGAGTCGTCAAGGCTGTTTGTGTTCCGGCCGGAGGATCCGCACTGAGGATGATGGTCAGGAGAGGACCCTCCACACCGTTGGGAGCTATTCCTGAGCGTGTCTCGAAACGGAGGTAACCTCCTCCGAAATCATAGAGTTCGATTGAAGTGTCATCATAGGTCTCGGCGTCGTGGCTCTCGAATTCAAGTGGGAGAGCATTCGTCAGGGACAGACTTTCGAGTATGTACGTCTCCAATGCTTTTGGCAGAAGGTCGCCCAAATAGACATTTTTCAGGCTGACACTCCCTTTGTCGATTACGTCTATCACCCATTCGCCGGGAGCCCCCTGCACATCGGTATATATCGGTGCACCCTGGCCGTCAGTCAATACCCCAAGGAAATCATACTGAGTAGAGTCGAGAGGCTCCCCCACCCTTATAGCGTCGGCAAGACTACGGATGGTCATGGCAATGTCATTGTCGGCGTGAAATTCTTCGCGTTGCGGCAGATTATCGTGGTTGGCTTTTTCCTTCGTTCCGTGACTGCATGAAACAACCGTCAGGAGCACAAGAACCACGACCACAGTGAGTAAACTATTGTCTCTCACCATCTTTTCATTAAATGCACTCGTATGCATGAGCCTTCCTTTGTTATGACTTTGTAAGCTGAATTAACATTCGATAACAAAATGTCCGCAAAGCTACAACTTTTTTTCGAAACCACAAAAAGAAAAACCAAAAAACACCCTCCCGGCGCCCCGCGTCGCACCGGGTCGCGTCGCACCGGGCCGCGTCACACTGGGCCGCGTCGCACCGGGAGGGCACTCACTCCGTGAGTGCCGCTGCGAGTATACCGGGCCGCGTCGCTGCCTCGCGAAGAAGAATACCCTCCAGCACACACCCCGTCGCGACAGGCACCCACGGAGTGAGTGCCCTCCCGGTGGCTACGCGCCCATACCCTCCAATAAGGTACCCAGGGCATTCGCCGAATGCCCGGACGTAGCAATACGGTAATTTCCCGGACGAAGCAATAAGCTAACTTCCTATGGCATCGTCAAAGTACAGAATAACCTCCAGCACCGCCCGGCCATTCGGCGAATGGCCTAAACTCCTTATTAGCTCCTCCTTATTCCTTATTTCCTTATCCCTTATTCCTTATCCCTTACTCCTTATCCCTTATTCCTTATCCCTTACTCCTTATCCCTTATTCCTTATCCCTTATCCCTTACTCCTTATCCCTTATTCCTTATTCCTTATCCCTTATCCCTTACTCCTTATCCCTTATTCCTTATCCCTTATTCCTTATTTCTTCCCTTCCCCTCCTCCTCTCGAATCAGATTCAGCAGCTCCCCGATTGCTTCTTCCGACGGAATATTCTTCTTCACCAATCTCTTCCCCTTATAAAGACTGACCTTCCCCGGACCGGCCCCCACATAACCATAGTCAGCGTCTGCCATCTCACCCGGTCCGTTGACGATACATCCCATCACACCTATCTTCAACCCCTTCAGACCTTCCGTCGCAGCCTTCACCTCCTTCAGTGTCTTCTGAAGCTCAAACAGAGTGCGTCCACAGCCCGGGCAAGCAATATACTCTGTCTTGCTGATGCGCAACCTCACCGCCTGAAGCAATCCCAAAGCAAGCGAAGTGATTTGCTCTCTGCTGAAAGACGGTGCATCTATTGAGATCCCTGACCCATAGCCATTCAGAAGGAGCGGTCCGAAATCTGCCCCCGCCTTAATCTGAAGGTCTTCGAGCTCAGTGTCGTCATATCTCATGCGGATGAATACCGGATTCTTCCCTCCGGCTACCACAAATCGGTCAATCCAAGAGGCTATCTCTCCCGGAGCGTTGGCATTGTCGCTCTCTATCACCACGGGGAGATTATCCTCAAAAAGTTCGGGAGCGTCGGCTGCATTCACACGATGCCATTCTTCCGGGAAACTCGTGAAATCAAGACCCTCCACCAAGGGGTAGCGCACATCCTCAAATCCAACTACCGGTGTGGCATACTCACGGGTCGCTCCCTCAGGCCGTTTCTCCGGTTCCACCACCTCGCGTTGTCCCGCTCTTCCGGAGATATAGTCGCGCAATTTCCGAGCCACCGGTATTTCATTCTCCGGGTCTTCCGTGAGTGAAACTCGTATAGTGTCGCCAATACCTTCCGATAAGAGTGTGCCTATCCCGGTCGCACTCTTGACGCGGCCATCCTCGCCGTCGCCCGCTTCCGTCACACCTAAATGCAACGGATAAGCCATACCCTCCTCGCGCATCTTTTCATCGAGCAGACGAACTGTCTCCACCATCACGACCACATTCGAAGCCTTGATTGAGATCACGACGTTGTCAAAGTTCTCCTTCCGACATATACGCAGAAACTCAAGTGCTGATTCCACCATCCCTGCGGGGGTGTCGCCATAACGGCTCATGATTCTATCTGACAACGATCCATGATTCACACCAAGGCGAACAGCCGTGTTGTGTTTCTTGCAGATATCGAGGAAAGGCACAAGGGTTTCCTCTATTTTCTTTATCTCACCGGCATACTCCTCATCCGTAAATTCAAGTTTGCGGAATGTACGGGCCGCATCTACAAAGTTCCCCGGATTGATACGCACTTTCTCACACGTCTCAGCAGCTTTGAAGGCTGCATTCGGATTGAAATGCACATCTGCCACCAGCGGGACGCTGCACCCTGCCGCATCAAGACCTTTCCGGATATTGGCCATATTCTCAGCCTCACGCACGCCCTGAGTGGTCAGACGCACAATCTCACCCCCGGCTTTGGCTATCCGCAGAGCTTGAGCCACACTCCCCTCCGTGTCGAGCGTGGATGTGTTGTTCATAGACTGAAGGCGGATAGGGTTCTCCCCTCCGATTTCTACATTTCCTGCCTTTGCGACAGAGCTTTCCCTCCTTTTATAGTTATATCGTGACATTTTCCTTATTAATACAATTCAGTGTTGATATTCGTTGATAAGTTCCCAAAGGGGCAAGAGGCGTTCACCGGCACCGGGTCAATGAAGTCAGCTAAAGAGTATGACAGAGGTAAACCCTACGGCAAACCCGGCGAGCACCTGCCAGACGGTGTGTCTTCCGAGCCATACGCGGGCTGAACCGAGAAGTCCGGCAAGGATAACCACAGCGATGAGCCAACCCAAAACAGAGGGATGGGGATTGCCGTCGCGCGCGATACGCACCAACAGCGCCGCCACTCCGGCAATACCGGCTGCGTGGGCTGAAATCTTCCATCGGAAGTTGATTAACATATTGACAAATCCTCCGACAGCTCCTCCTCCGAAAAACCATACCAACCAATGAGGCGCCCCTCTGTAATACATGAATATCGCGGTGACCACCAATGCTACTATCGAGATGATGTAAGGGATGAGTCGCTCCTTCCGGCCGTTCAGACCAAGGTCATCCACAAGTCCCATTTTCTTCAGAAGCACGACAAGCAGCATAGGGATAAGGACATTTATTCCGGCCACAATAAGCGTGAAACCCAGTCTCATCCCCATCGGAGCCACTTCAAGTATGGAGAGTCCGAAAGCCAACATCAGACCATATACCGGCATCAGCAAAGGCACGAGTACCCATGAAAGGATATGACTGACGGAAGTTACGAATCGCTCCCCATCCGTCGGGGGAAGTTCCGGCTCGGGTGCCGGTTCCTTGCTTTCCTCCATCCTATTCACCTCCCTGAAAGATGCCTCCTCAGTTACTACCGTCTCAGAAACCATCTCGACAGAAGACACTTCCGACGATGGATTCGCCGGTTCGAAGAGACCGGTCTCCCGTTTATTTAGAGAGTACTCCCCCTCCCCCGGCACCTCCGGATAATATGATGAAGTATCAATTTTCATAATTCGTATATCATTAATCAGTAATTAATTTTTGTCTTTAGTCGGTTAAACTTCAGTCTAACCACTGGGAGGGCACTCACTCCGTGAGTGCCGCTGCGCGTACACCGGGCTGCGTCGCTCTGGGAGGGCACTCATACCCTCCAATAAGGTACCCAGGGCATTCGCCGAATGCCCGGACGTAGCAATAAGCTAACTTCCTATGGCATCGACAAAGTGGAGAATACCATCCAGCACCGCCCGGCCATTCGGAGAATGGCCTAAACTCCTTATTTGCTCCTCGGCACTCACGGAGTGAGTGCCCTCCCGGTGCGCGAAGTGCCATATTCCTTATTCCTTATTCCCTTATTCCCTTATTCCCCTTATCCCTTATTCCTTATCCCCCTTCCCTTATCCCTTATTCCCTTATTCCTTACCCTTATTCCTTATTCCCTTATTCCCTTATTCCTTATCCCTTATCCCTTATCCCTTATCCCTTATCCCTCATTCCTTATCCCTTATCCCTTATTCCTTATCCCCCTTCCCTTATCCCTTATTCCTTATCCCTTATCCCTTATCCCTTATCCCTTATCCCTTATTCCCCTTCCCTTATTCCTTATCCCTTATTCCCTTATTTCCTTATCCCTTATCCCTTATTCCCCTTCCCTCCTACCGCGTTCAGGAAGCGGGACGGAATCGGTAGCTCGAAACGCATATCCTTGCGGGTGATCGGATGAGCGAAACGGAGCGTGCGCGCGTGAAGACAAAGGCGGTTAAGCCTACTCTCCTTCGCGCCATATTTCCGGTCGCCTGAGATTGGATGACCCATCTCCGAAGCGTGAACACGAATCTGATTCTTTCTTCCTGTGTCGAGGGAAAATTCCACCAACGACAGTCCGTAGGCCCTTTTCAGCACTTTGAAACGAGTCAATGCCAACTTTCCCTCCTCCGGATTCTGAGTGGAATATACCACGAACCGGGAATTTTCCATCAGTCTACTTTTCACATACCCCTCATCCTCTTTCACGTATCCTTCGAGAAGAGCTACATACAGACGGTCGAGCACCATATTGTTCCAATTATGGCGAAGGTTCTCCTGAGCTTCCTCTGTCTTGGCAAACATCATCAATCCTGATGTATCGCGGTCAAGTCGGTGAACGACGTAAAGTTTGTTGGACGGGTTCTGTTTCTTTACATAATCGCGGAGAATATCGTAGGCAGTCTCCTCCTTTCGGTGGCTTTGTGTGCCGACCGACAGCAGACCATACCCTTTGTTGATGACAATCACATCATCATCCTCATAGACGAGTTGAAGGCGAGGATGCTTGAGCACCACGAACGGCCGCGTGAGATTCACCTTCACCTCAGCTCCGGGTGCTACCGGAGCATCGAAAGCAGTCGAAACCACGCCATCCACCATATAATGGCCATGACGCAGCCACGCTTTCAGATCGTTACGGCTTCTGTCTTTGAAATGTTCAGAGACGAAACTCAGCAAAGTGGTCGCTGAATCAGTGTTATTAGTAAACGAGAGTATATTGTCGGGGCGCCACTGGCGTCGTTGATTCTTCATAACAGCTACTGTTTGGGTTATCACTGAAGTTGTTTAAACTTTTTCTTTGTCAGGATTTAGCCGTATTTCGGAGATGATTTTTTAGCTCGAAGAGGAAGTTTAGCGAGCTAAACGATCGATGAGAGATGAAAAAGCATCCCGAAAGATGGCTGAAGACGGGCAAAGAGGTCTCCTTTTTAAAGAAATCATTATAATAATAAACAAACCCGTAAAAAGTTTAAACAACTTCACTATTAAAACGGATAAAACAAACGTTTGTTTTACTTCAATATTTGGAAGTAAGGGTGAAAAATGAATAAAACCTACACAAAAATTTACCTCAATATTTGGAAGTAAGGGTGAAAAGGGATAAAAATAATACAAAAAAATTGGTCTGTCTCTCTTCGCAGAGCAACAGACCTTAACCTTAATCTTAATTATACTATGAAAAACACTATGCAAAGTTACGCTTATTTTTTTACATACGCCAAAAAAGCGCATACCTAATTTGACTTTATTAACAATTTTTCATAAATTTGCAGATGTATGAGGGTTTAGGCACGTGGCGCAAGTCCTGTGGTGCCCGCGCAGCGCGCATATATGCGTTAGCCCGCGCAGCGCGTATATATGCGTTAGCCCGCGTAGCGCGAAGCTCGTCCATGCAGCGGCTCTGCCGCGCTGATTCCTCTCTCAAACTTTAACCCAAAAATTATGGAGGCTATATACCAATTCCTTTGGCAACATACTATGCTCGGTCGTCGACTTTCCGACGCCGATGGTCATGTTATCGATATTCTCGATCCAGGTCGACTCAACACCGATTCCGGTCCGGATTTCTTCAACGCCAAAATAAAGATCAACGGAACAGAATGGATAGGTAATATCGAAATTCATGTCAAAGCCTCCGACTGGTATCGCCACCATCATGACTCCGACCCGGCTTATGATAATGTAATCCTCCATGTTGTCGGAGTCAGCGACCGACGAGTGACGAGACGCGACGGTGTATCGATTCCACAGGTCGTCACCACTCCCCCTCCCGATTTTTTTAATCTCTACAACCAACTCTCCAACCATCCCGCCTACCTGCGGTGCGCTCCCCGACTCACTCAGCTTCCTCAAATCGCCGTCACGGACTGGCTCGAATCCCTCGCCATGGAGCGCATACAGATGAAGAGCCTCAGAGTGTGTGATATTCTCCGCTCCGTCGCCAACGATTGGGAACAGGCTTGCTTCATCACATTAGCCCGTGCTTTGGGGTTTGGTCTGAACGGTGACCCGTTCGAGATGCTTGCGCGTTCACTTCCACTCCGAATCCTCCATCACCACAGCGACAATCCTCTGCAGTTGCAGGCGTTACTGTTCGGACAAGCCGGGATGTTAGACCAAAGTCAGCACATCTTTGATGAATTTTATCAACTCCTCTGTCGTGAATATTATTTTCTTGCTCGCAAATACGGTCTTCATCCCATGCGACCGGGGTTGTGGAAATATGCACGCACAAGACCGCAAAATTTTCCACACCGGCGCATTGCGATGCTTGCCAAGGTATGTGAAGGGGGTTTTGCCATGCTCGGGAAGTTAGTGGATTGTATAAGAGAAGGGAGAGAGATTAGGGACTTGTTCAAGTGGCGGCTCGAAGGATACTGGCATGATCATTTTTCATTCGATGTGGATGCCAAAGGGGGAAGTGATGTTTTATCAACGGCGAGTGTGTCATTGCTGATTATAAATGCAGTGGTTCCGTTGGTATATACCTTTGCCTCAACACGAGGGGAATATGAATTGGTTGAGAAAGTTTTGTCCATTATGGAGCAATTGCCGGGTGAAAGCAACAGCATAATCCGAGAATGGGAAGGTTACGGCCTGAAAAGCGGGAACGCCCTACGCAGTCAAGCCCTCCTCCATCTACGCCGTGAATACTGTGAAGCCCGCAAATGTCTCTACTGCCGCTTCGCCCACCACTACCTCCGCCGCTCCCTGAAATAGTCAAGCGTCCCCCGGGAGGTCGCCCACTGGGAGAGCACTCCGTACCCTCCAATAAGGTACCCAGGGCATTCGCCGAATGCCCGGACGTAGCAATAAGCTAACTTCTCGGACGACGCAATAAGCTAACTTCCTATAGCATCGCCAAAGTGGAGATTACCCTCCAGCAAAGCCCGGCCATTCGGCGAATGGCCTAAACTCCTTATTTGCACCGCACCCGCTGGGAGGGCACGCACTCCGTGCGGGCCGCTGCGAGTACACCGGGCCGCGTCGCTGCCTCGCGAAGAAGATTACCCTCCTGCACACACCACGTCGCGATAGGCACACACGGAGTGCGTGCCCTCCCGGCTGCTACGCACCCATACCCTCCAATAAGGTACCCAGGGCATTCGCCGAATGCCCGGACGTAGCAATAAGCTAACTTCCCGGACGACGCAATAAGCTAACTTCCTATGGCATCGACAAAGTGAAGAATACCCTCCTGCAACGCCCGGCCATTCGGCGAATGGCCTAAACTCCTTATTTGCTCCCCCCACTGGGAGGGCACTCACTCCGTGAGTGCCGCTGCGAGTATACCGGGCCGCGTCGCTGAAATTACCCTCCAGCACACACACCACA
>JAAVDJ010000042.1 GCA_014801875.1 Bacteroides sp.
CCCAACCCCCCAATCCCCCTAAAAAAACCATGCAAACAATCGAAATCACCCTCGATCTCAACGAGATCATCTACGACATACAGAACAAAACTTTCCTCACCGGAAAATCCCGCCGCGATGATTCCAACCATGAACTCGTCGCCGTCATGCAGGCTAATGATGATGATGAAAATGCAAATCAGATCCTGCGCTCCATATCCATGGCTTATGCCACCCTCAAGACCAAACTCGCCGAGTATCTCCATCTCAACTCCTCCGAAGCCGACAACACCCTCCTCTCCCCGGCTTCCCCTCTCTACCTCTCTCTTCAGATGCCTTCCAATTACAATCTGTCTACCCTCGACACCGTCACCGCAGCTGCTCATCAGTTTATCGTTGCTTCATCCGTGGTCGATTGGTTCACCATCACCCACAAGACAGATGCACCGGAGTATGCTTCTCTGGCACAAACATCACTGAAAATTATGATTGAGGCCATAAGCCGTCGTGTGCGTCCCATACGCCGCTCTGCAAAGGGGGTGCAGTCATGACCACCATCACCCTCCTACGTCAGGATATCCTCGACGACATCGCCGATGCTGCTTTCGTGGTTGCCGACATCGCTGAAGGGGACCGAGATCATCACTCACTCCACCAGACCTATGACATTTGTGAAGATACGAATACCCTCCGCGTAAACCATCTGATTGACCTCGCCTTCGCTGAGGCGCTACTTCTGCTCCGGCCCCTCCTCGACTCCTCCCGTCCCCCTGTCGCTACGGAATCCTCTCTCTCCCTCACCCTCAAGCCCCACCCCTTTTTCCTATCTCATTCCCTACCGAATGATCAATCGTCAGGAGGATTTGTTGGATGCCGGGAATCAGTTAAGGCTTTCCACCTCCGCGAAACCCTCCGGGAATACCTTCTCTCCTATGTCCTGACCCACTGGCTGAGAGTCACCCTCCCGCAATCCGCACCCCCCTGGGAAACCCGTCTGCAAGAGTCCTCCCGCCAACTCCGCTCCACCATCACCCTCACCCGCCCCCTCTCCCCCTGGTAATCACCCCCGGCGTAGCGCGAAGCTAGTCCCCCGGTGTAGCGCGAAGCTCGTCCCTGCCGCGCCCGCGAGTCCTCCCCCGAGGCGATAGGGTACTCAGGGCATTCGCCGAATGCCCGGTCGTTGCAATAAGCTAACTTCCCCCCGAGCTTAAATACCCTCCAGCAACATCCGGGCATTCGGCGAATGCCCTAAGCTCCTTATTTGCCTCTCCCCCAATCCTCCAATCACCCAATCACCCAATCACCCCAATCACCCAGCCCCAAAAAAAAGCGCGCGAAAACCTTCGCGCGCTTTCCTTATATTCTTATTTCCTTATATTCTTATTTCCTCATTTCCTCAATTGAAACGGCGGTTTCCGTTCAACACCGGCTTACCGGCCTCGGCAGCGGCCGCTGCCTGCTTGTTATTATTCTTCTTGATGATGTTGTAGGCAATCGGAGCTGCGCAATAGAGCGAGCAGAATGTACCGACAATCACACCGAAGATCATTGCGAATGTGAAACTGCGGATTGTGTCGCCGCCAAGGAAGAAGATGCAGAGAAGCACCAACAGAGTCGAGAACGAAGTCATGATGGTTCGGGTCAATGTCGTGTTCAGCGACTTGTTGAATGTCTCATAGCGATCCTCTTTCGGATAAAGCTTCATCATCTCACGCACACGGTCGAACACCACCACTGTATCATTAATCTGATAACCGATGATGGTCAGCACGGCTGCGATAAACGACTGGTCGATCTCCATTGAGAACGGCAGGAAGCCCCAGCATACGGAATAGAAGCCAACGATAAGGAATGCTGTCAATGCCACCGCACAAACCGCACCCACGGAGAAGGCTATGTTGCGGAAACGAACAAGGATGTAAAGGAACATGCAGACCACTGCTATACCTACCGCCCAGTATGCGTCGCGCTTCATATCGTCTGCCACTGACGGACCGACCTTCTGAATCGAGATGATACCATGGCTCTCATCGGCTACGGTAAACGCACTCTGATCCATAACCTTACCGTTTGCATCGGTAAGCTCCGGCTGTAGATTGCTATAGAGGAGACCGGTGATTTCGTTGTCTATGTTCGCGTCTTCCGCGTCTATCTTATAGTTTGTGGAGATTCGCACCTTGGATGCGTCGTCGATGGTGATCACTCCTACGCTGACTGTCTTGTCGTTGGCTGCTGTCTGAAGAGCGTCGAGAAGGCGTGCCTGGATTACGGAGGGCTCCACATCTTTCTCAAACTGCACCACATAGTTGCGACCGCCGGAGAAGTCGATTCCCTGGTTCATGCCGCGCACGAAGAGAGAAACGATGCTCAAGGCGATGAGAGCCACCCATACGGCTGCCACCTTCTTCGACTGACCGAGGAAGTTGATCTTGGTGCCGGAAAGGAAATTGCGACTCAGCTTGGTGTCGAAAGTCATGTTCGCGCAGCGACCGTTCTTGGTGATGAGGTCAAACGCCAGACGGGTCAGGAACACTGCTGTGAAGAAGGAGCAGACAAGACCGATGATAAGGGTGGTTGCGAAACCCTTGATCGGACCTGAACCGAAGATAAGGAGGATCACACCGGTGATGACTGAGGTAAGGTTGGAGTCGAAGATTGCCGAGAAAGCGTTGCTGTAACCCTCGGAAATGGCCTGACGGAGCTTCTTGCCAAGGCGAAGTTCCTCTTTGGTGCGCTCGAAGATAAGCACGTTGGCGTCAACGGCCATACCGAGCGCGAGCACGATACCCGCGATACCCGAAAGGGTGAGAACTGCCTGGAACGATGCCAGGATACCGAGCGTGAAATAAAGGTTGAGGATAAGTCCTACGTTGGCCACAAGGCCGGGCACTACTCCGTAGATAAGAATCATGAACACCATCAGGATGGCGATTGCCACGATGAAGGAGAGGAAGCCCTGCTGCACGGCCTCTGCGCCGAGGCTCGGACCGATCACGTTGTTGCTCACGACGTCTACCTTCGCGCTCATCTTACCGGATTTCAACACATTGGCGAGGTCGTTTGCCTCTTCGGGTGTGAAGTTACCGGTAATCTGTGAGCGACCGCCGGTGATTTCGGCGTTGACGTTCGGGAAGGAGTAGACATTGTTGTCGAGCACGATGGCTATCGGACGACCGATATTGTTGCGGGTGATGGTAGCCCAGGCCTGTGCGCCGTTGTCGCTCATGGTCATGTTGACCATGTTACCCTGCATCTTGTCGTATTCCGAGCTTGCCGATGTCACGGCGTCTCCCTGAAGGGCCGGATCACCTTTGAGTGCTACCAGCTGCCAGTAGGGGGTCGTGCGGTCTTCTCCGTTGGCTTTCTTGAGGGTGCCTCCCTTGCCGTCAGGCACAGGCATGTCGATTGCCTTCACGCTCCATACGGCTGAAAAGTCGTTGGGAAGCTTTGCCTTGGCCAAGGGGGAGGAGAGGATGCTGTCTACAAGTGCGCGGTTCTGCGGAGTCACCATACCGAGCACCGGGCTCCCCTTGCTCTGGCCGAAACCGAGTAGGTCGATGAGGTTGGTGTGGTTGATGGTGTCCTGCTGAGCCCAGAGCTGGGCGAAGTTGTTGAGGTCGTTGGCGATCTCCTCATAATTATACACTTCGAAGAACTCCAGGTTGGCCGATGATTTGAGAAGGTCGGTCACACGCTCCGGCTCTTTCACTCCGGGGAGCTCAAGCAGAATCTGTCCTGACTTATCCTGAAGTTTTTGGATGTTCGGAGCCACAACGCCAAACTGGTCGATTCGGGTGCGGAAGATGTTGAAGGCTGCGTCAACCTGGCTGTCTACCTGTTTTTCAAGCGCTTCTGTCACCTCTGCATTCGTGGAGCTTCCCTTTATCTTGGAAAGGAATTCACCCTCGCGCTCGAAGAGACCTGCCATCACGCCCGGCTGGATATATCCCGCGAATTTGCTTACGAAATCCTTGTCGCTACCTTTCGCGCCTGCTGCCTCTGCCTTGCTGATCGCTTCGTTGATCTGGCGTAGCTGGCTGTCGCCGGCCGCATACTGGCGGAGGATGTCGGGTACGTTGATCTCAAGTACCACGTTCATACCACCCTTGAGGTCAAGGCCGAGACCGATCTCGAGCTTGCGCACCTGGTTGTAGGTGTAGCCTAAATAGACTTTCTCTTTGTCGATTGAATCGTTAAACTGCTTCAGATTCTGTTTGTAGACATCATTGGTCACGTCAGTGGTTCCTGACATTAGCGCGGCATACTCCTCAGCTTTCTTCTCGTAATGCGAGGTCACGAAACTGAACGAGATGTAGAAGCCGCATATCAGGACCAGCAACACGGCAATGGTGCTGATAAACCCTTTGTTCTGCATTTTCTTTCTGTTGGTTTTATTGTTAGTTTGAATTTTTCAATGTAGGCTATAGGCTCAAGGCCCGAGGCTCAAGAAGAGGGGGAGCAGGAGTGCTCCGTGCGGATGCTTCAAGACCTTGAGCCTTGAGCCTCGCGCCTTGAGCCTCGCGCCTTGAGCCCTCCTTTTCAGCTTGCAAATATAGCGCATTTTTTTCACCCACACCCCATTTCCCTCCTTAAAAATGCAATTTTTCACTTTTTATTATTAATTTTGCTCCAAATTCGGGTCGCGTGGTGCGCGCGAAGCCCAAGTCGTGTGGTGCGCGCGAAGCGCGTATATGTCCGCCAGCCCCCCGCGCCTAAGGCCTAAATCTCAAAGCCCAAACCAAGAAGAATATGCGAAACTTCCTCCTGTTCATATCCCTCCTCCTCCTCGCTGCCTGTGCTTCCATCGGAAACCCCTCCGGAGGCCCTCGCGACGAAGACCCGCCTCGTTTCGTCCGCGCAAACCCCGCCCCGGGTTCCACAAACGTATCCCGTCAGAAAATCGACATAGAATTCAACGAATTAGTCAACGTGAAGGATGCCTTCACTAAGGTAGTCGTCTCCCCCCCTTCCGTACAGGTCCCGCGAGTCTCTTCCCAGGGGCGGCGTGTCTCTGTCCAGTTCCAGGATACTCTCCTCCCCAACACCACCTATTCCATCGATTTCGCTAATGCCATCGAGGATAACAATGAGGGTAACAAGCTCCAGGGTTTCACCTACACTTTCTCCACCGGCGAAACTATCGACTCCCTGCGCATCTCGGGAATGGTGCTCTCTGCCGACGGACTTGAACCTCAGCAGGGTATGCTCGTAGGCGTCTATTCCAACCTCGCCGATTCCGCCCTCTCCACTCTCCCTTTCGAGCGCGTGGCAAAGACCGACGACATGGGGCGATTCTCTATCCTCGGTCTCAAACCGGGGCAGTATAGGATTTTCGCGGTCAATGATGTAGATAATGATTATAAACGTTCCAACCCGGAGGAGGCCATGGCTTTCTACGATGTGCTCCTGTCTCCATCTTCCGAGCGCGTGATGGCGGTCGATACTGTCTTCAATCTCCTCAACGGGGAGGTCGACACCATCCTCAACCGCGAACGAACCCGTTTCCTCCCCAACGATATCCTTCTCCGCTCTTTCGAAAGCGATTATAAGGCACAGTTCATCCAGAAGTATGAGCGCGTGGATTCCACTCGCCTCTCTTTCATCTTCAACGCCCCTTCGAAGGTGCTCCCTGAAATTGATATTGTCGGTATCGACGGTTATAAGGATTGGTACACTCTCGAACGCTCGGCCGGGAACGATACCCTCACCTATTGGCTCCGCCCCCGTTCCCTTATCGCCGTGGATTCCCTTCGTATCTCGGCGACATACCTCCGCACGGATTCCGCGCAGAAGCTCTCCCCGGCTACGGATACTCTCCGCTTCTTCCGCGCTCCGGTCAAACCCGTGAAAGATAATAAGAAGAAAAAGAAGGAGGAGGAGTTGGCCGACACTCTCCCACCCGTTATCCCCCCCTTGGGGATGAAGATGATCACATCTTCCACTCAGGAGGTGTATCTCCCCCTGATATGGGAATATGACACCCCCCTCGCCCGCCTTGACTCCACGGCCTTCCATCTCGAGACGATGGTCGATTCCGTGTGGCACCCGGTGAGCAAGGAGTGGGTCGTGCAACCGTTCGATTCCATCAACCCGCGAAAGTTCAAGGTGGAATACCCCTGGGATTACTCTTCCCAATACCGCCTGCGCATGGACTCTATCGCGGCGGAGGGTATCTACGGCCTTGTCTCCAACCCTTACGAACATTCCTTCAAGACCAAGAGCGAAGACGATTATTGTGCCATCACTCTGAATATCCGTAATTTCACGGATTCTATCCCGGCGTTTGTGGAAATCCTCAACACCTCCGACGCCCCCATCCGCCGTCTCCCTCTCGAGGGTAACAGCGTGACTTTCCGCCATCTCCCGGCAGGAAAATACTATGCCCGTATCTTTGAAGACCACAACGGCAACGGCATATACGACACCGGCGACTACGCCTCCGGACGCCAACCGGACATGACCTACTATTACCCCAAACTGATAACCGTAAAGAAAAACTGGGATAAGACAGAAGACTGGAATGTCTTCGACACAGCCATCAACCTCCAGAAACCCGACGCCATCAAGAAAAACAAATCCGAAGCCGACAAAAAGCGCAACTCCTCCAAGCGCAACAACGAAAACCTCGACGACGAAGACGAAGACTACTACAACCCCCGCGGCTAACCCCACTGGGAGGGCGCTCACTCCGTGAGCGCACCGCGAGTCCCGGCCCGCGAGTCCCGCGAGCGCCCCTTGTGTGCCCCCCGGGCGCCCCGCGCACTGGGAGGGCACTCACTCCGTGAGTGCCCCGCGAGTCCCGGCCCGCGTCGCTCCGCGAGTCCCCCCGTGCCGCGCGAAGCTCGTCCGTGCCGCGGCTCTGCCGCCCCCGTGAGCACCCCGCGAGTCCCGGTAGGGTACCCAGGGCATTCGCCGAATGCCCGGACGCAGCAATAAGCTAACTTCCCCCGCGATTAATACCCTCCAGCAACACCCGGGCATTCGGCGAATGCCCTCGGTTCCTTATTTGGCTCAACATCCAGCATCCCGCCGCGTCGCCCCGGGCGCCCTCGGAGTGAGCGCCCTCCCAGTAACCCCCCCGCCCCCCCCGTGCGCGCCACCCGTGCCCTCGGTGCGCGCCCCCCGGGCGCCCTCGGTGCGCCCTCCCCGTGCC
>JAAVDJ010000043.1 GCA_014801875.1 Bacteroides sp.
AGTCACTCTACTCAGGCAATAATGTGCTTTCATTATAAAGCAAATTAATTCACAGATTCAAATCTGTAAACTAAATCAGTCAACTGACAAAAACGTGTAAATCGAAATAGAGAACCGTTGCTGACGGTGTAAAACGTATTAGTTAATCGCCCTCAAATCTGTCAACACTTTTCAGGGATAGTGACTTGCACGAAAAACGGCCAGCCCTGCCGAAATGCTAAAAAGAGCATAACAAAAGGGAATAAAAGGGAAAGATAATGCCAATAAAGTTCACAGGCAGATTGGAGCAAAGGTAAGAAAAGCTATAAAAGACATTGGAGGCACAATGCCGGAAGATCTATTACAATACCTTCCAGCATAGCCCGGGCATTCGGCGAATGCCCTTGGGGCCCTATTTGGCATTGAGGTGGCAGAGCCGCGACAGGGACGAGGTGCGCGAGCGAGGCTAAGGAGGGGTTAGGCGGGGAAGGTTTCGGGAATCATCATTTTTTATTATATTTGCAGCAAACTTAGTTTAACTAAAGATATGGCTGACAATTATCTTGAAAGGAGAATGGAGGATCTTAGAAGCGGAAAACTCCGTAATGAATCTCCTTCGCGCCCTTATACTGCTCCTCAAAAGGGGTATGTTCGATTTCCTATGCCTCCCCGAAGGGTGTTGGTTATAGGTGGGTGTGCTGAACCTTACCTCTCCGTGGTCCGAATATTTTTAAAATCCGGCTGCAAAGTGGCTGTGCTTGATTCCGACATAGCAACGGGGGAAAGAATGGCTGCTTCAGAGGGTATAAGGTTTATCGCAGGCGACTCAATCTCGGAAGCCAATCTGAAGGAGGCGTTCCAAAACTCGGCGGCTGCCTGGCGCGACATTGATATTATTGTCACTCCGCAGCGTTCAGCACTACATTTGGCAGACCTTTGGATGGATCATAAAGATCGGTTTCCTATCCCTTCCGATTATGGAGGAAGATTGATAGTTATATCAAAGGAAGAGAATACTCATACGGACTTTTTCCCAACAGGAAAACATGGGATAACCGTAAATCATATCTCGGTAACCCCCAAAGGGTCTGATGAAGCTGTGGCCTTACTCGCTCTTTTCCTCTCTCTCCCCGTCAGCGGCTGCATCTCGGGATGTTATCTCGTTGGCCCAACGCATTAATCTTTGCCATCTCCTGCGGTTGTGCTCAACGACTTCCCTATTGAGCAGGGAAATGCACGTCAGAAGTCGGTCAGAAGTGCCGTTCTCACGGCGATAGCTGGGAAAAAGGTAACTTCCGTCATCATCCTTGGAGTCAAATGTACAAAACTGACTGGGGACAATATTCTCTTCCTTCACCCCACGACGACGGAGACGTTCCATATTCACACCCTGCAGATCAAGATGAGGTTTCCTTTCTTTCCCATTCGGCCAAGAAACGTAATCCTCAAAACCGGCTTCCGCAAACCGGCCGGCTAACTCTGCGTCTACTTCATAATTTTTGGCACTTATCGAAGGACCGAACACAACTTTCAGCTTTGAAAGGTCAGCTCCCTTCCCCTCCAGCACATCGAGGGTATTGTCGACAATGCCACCAAGTGTACCTTTCCAGCCGGCATGAACAGCCGCCACACCGTTGACATCCTCCGCATACATCAGGACAGGTACGCAATCAGCTGTCCGAACGCCTATCGCAACGTCGTCTTTGAAAGTCACAAGAGCATCGGTATCTTCCGTGTCACGATCAAAGATGCGTTCAATCACCTTGACATTGACTGAATGCGTCTGATGAGGAGTCGTGGCCATACTGTCGTAATAATCCTTCCCTCCCCTCTTATCCTTGTTTCCACAACCCGGAGTCACAATGACCAAGCCGCTTGCCAGTCCGCAGCTCAACACCGGATATAACTTGCCACTTTTAATTCCATCACTCATAATCAATCCATTTAGTATCGTTTCGCAGTCGTTTAAACTTCACTGCAAAGATAATCAATTCCGGTATATAATTCAACAAAAATAATTCAACAAAAAAGGCGCGATCCTCACGGACCACGCCCCAGGTTTTCATATTAACACTAACTTTAATCACTAATTTTTTCAGCTTAGAAGATTATTTTCTTTCCGCAGATGATGTAGACACCTTTTTCCATGTTGATTACATTTCTGCCTGCTGAAAGATTGAGAACATTAACTACCTTCCCATCTATTGTGTAAACATTCTCTACAGATGCTGACGGTGAGTAAACAACCAACTCATTCCCTTCTTTCACCACTTTGACAGTGTTTGCTGTCTCAACAGTTTCAACACCGGTCTGATAACCATTCTCAGGAAGTTTGAACTCAGCTTCCTTTGAAGCAAACATCTGGAAAGGATCCATCATTATTGTAGCGTCGTCTGACTTAGGTGCTTCGAAACCTGTCGCTGTGTTGTTCATGAAGAACACCTCGGAAGCATTCATCTCTTTCGCAGTGTAAGCAATAGAGAGAGAGTAGTCTGCGCCGTGTGCGACAGCCATTTCGGGAGTAGCTTCCACTGTGGAGGGAGATGCGGTGAGAGTGATTATTCCTTCTTCGGGTGCGCAGAAGATGTAGGGACGGTTGGCTTCGATTTCCATAGCCTCAACAAGATCCTTCTCGTTCTCTTTCAAAGTGAAGGCCATGCATCCTTCGAGAGTTCTTACTTTCCCGGAGATGAGGGAGAGTTCGTTCCCTTTTGCATCTGTGATTGTCTCAACATTGAAGGGGACTGCGATACCTTTCCAATCGCCAGCCTCAACTTCCATGCTTACAGTGGCACCGTTCTCAAGGGTGAAGTTGTAAGGGATAGAGAGCGCATAACCATCCTTGAATACTATCGGGCTTGTCGCCGCATACACTCTACCTTCCATTTCAGTCACGCTGCCATCGGCGAGAGTGGTCTTGACCATTCCTTTGCGTACGAAGAGATAGTTTGCTTTTGCTGAGGGAGCCTCAACGCCTTCGTCAACAACTATCATACAGTTGGGATTGAGACCGTTGAATGCGCGTGAATCAATTTCCGCACCCGCTCTTGTCTGCAATGCAGCCCCGGCCTGGAGAGTAAGAGTGGTCAGATTGTCGCAACCATTGAAGGCATCCGCACCGATATAGTTCACACCTGTAAGGGTAAGGGTTTCAAGAGAAGAGCAATTCTTGAACGCACCTTCTTCGATTGAGTTCACAGAGGAAGGAATCTCGATAGTCGTGAGGTTTGTACACCCGTTGAACATATTCTTGGTGATTTCAGTAAGCTCGGGGAGGAACACTGTGGTGACGTTTTCCATTCCTGCGAAAGCACCTTCAGGGAGCTCACCTACTACATTAGTCAGATCAAGAGTCTCGGCGTTGGAGAAGCATTCTTTCACCTTTGCCATGGTCTCGGCAGTGATCTCACCTTTCAAAGACACTTTCTCAGTTGCCTCTGTTTCCTCGGGATTTACAGCTGCCAGCTGATTGTCTGTCAGAACAGCGTTATCCACCGGGGTAGCATAGATATTGATTTTGCAGTTGCTGTCTACCACATTCACTGAGTAGAATCCGTTAGCGTCCGGAAGAAGTTCCTCGATGCCATACACAACGTGCTGCTCAAGGTTAGCCGCATCCTCTTTGTTGACGTCAACACGGAATTTCACTGTGCTGTTTTCAGCTATACCCTCGATTACGGGAGCGAGAGGATTGGTCTTGTTAAAGGTCACTTCGTTGTCTGCTTCGGGAGAGTTTACATTGAAGATCGGAGAGGTGGATGCGAACTCTACATTCAGGAGATAAACCACTTCGATGTTGTGGTCGCCGCTGGCCTCGGGATTGATAGCCGGATTGTAGTAGGTCACGGGGTATGTGCCGTCTGCTGCCGGGTAAATCCTAACCCCATTGTCATAAACCAAGCTCTTTATTTCGGGATGAGCGAGAGCGAGCTTACCGCTAACGGTGATGGTTTCGCTTTTTACATTCTCACCGAGGAAGGCTGCCGCTTTCTTTACATCGAAGTCAGAGTCAGTCACCTTGCAACGTGTGGGGTCAAAGTTGAGGGCGAAGACAGGAGCCTCTGATACTATGTTATAGCCCAACTTCTTCCAGGGATTGCCAAAGTTAGAATTTTCATAGGCTGTCTTATAGACACTCAGATATTCTTCAGGCACTACTATTGTGATTCTTGACGCATCATACACATCACCAACCTTATGACCGAGGTTATAGGAAGCACTCTGTAAAACGTCATCCCACATTGTGCAACCGGGATTGAAATGGCTGACTACCTTACGACCATTCTCCTCATGGAGAGGACCGGGGATATAGATGGTGGTGAGAGAGGTGCATCCATCGAAGGCTGCCGCACCAATTGAATAACCGTATTTTGGTGCCCCACTCATATATTGACCGACAACTATTCTTTCGGAAGTGAGGCTCTCGGGAAGTCGGATTTCCTTCAGTTTCTCACAATTTCTGAAAGCTGCTTCCCCAATTCTTGTCACTGTGTTGGGAAGGATTATCTCCTCTACGACCGGTTTAGTCTGGCCGATGCCACTGCTCTTAAAGAAGAGTTCGGACGGAATCATGTTTTCCGGATAATCACCGTTAGTCGGGTCTGCGATTATCTTCAGACCTGAAAGATCCAGTTTCTTAACAGTCTGCTGTGCGAAATTCTGGCGGAATGCATTCCCGAGGTCAGATGCGTAAGTTTCACCTGTCACGACTACTGTCGGGCGCACTGATGCAGCTGTAACAGCCTTGTAAAGTTCTCCGGGAGAAACATTATATACTGCTGAACCGCTCTCCTTCGGGTCATAGACATTAATTTCGAAGTCCATGTCGTTCATCACTACGAAAGTGTAGTTGACAACCGCTGCCTCTTTCACTACTGTCTTGCCATTGGCTATAAGATCGATTCTCTTGCTTGATGCACTGGGAGAAATCTTGAGTGTCACATCCTGACCCTTGATTGCAGATGAAACTGCACCTGTCACTGTCGCGCCGGCAACCTCCGGGATATTGATGTTGAAGACCTGATTGCTGTTGTTGAGAGCCGGAAGCATATCAACCACATCCGCGCTTGCTCCTTTCACGAGGTTCCAAACCTTTCTGTTGGCTGATGTCACGAGTCGGAGTGTATTCCCTTCCCGCACGTCTGCGCTTGTAACCTTACAGTTTACATTCATCTTCCAGCTATCGCCCGCACCTGCTGTCCAGATATTGACCGGAGAGATAAACTCCTTGATGTTGCCGTTGGCATCTGCAAGAACCATTCCCCAATAGAACTGATCATAGCCGGAGGGGATGTTCAGGGCATTGACTCTTACAGTGAACTCCTGACCGGGAATCACATTGACAGCCTCTGAAAGAAGGCCTACGGAACCATTCTTTGAAGTGAGTGTCCAATAAGTGTTCTTCTTGTCTGTCTCGATAGGAGCTATGGTGTTGAAATGTATGATGGTGTTTGTGTTGATAGTCGCGTGGTATTTGCCGTCTGCTGCGGGAGTGAGGAGAGTGTTGTTGGCATATACTTCCATGCGGTTGTCGTTGTCAGCGATATGCTTTGCCGTAAACACCACTTCTGAGCCGGGAGCTACATTTCCCGTTTCCTGTGAGCATACGAAACCTACCTCATCATTTTCCATCACTGCAAAGAGTGCTTCGCTTCCCTGAGGAGCTTTCTCAACAACAACATTTCCAATCTTATTCCAGTTTTCTGCATTGCGATAGTTGGATACGGCATTCTGAGTGGGGACATGAAGTGTCACCAGGTCAGTCTTAACTCCGGAGAATACACACCAGTTGATAAACTCTGCTTTCTCGCGTCCTACATATATGTCTCGGAGAGCGCTCGCGCCGACAAAGACGTTATATTCGTATGTCTTCACTCCCTCGGGTATAGTGATTGAAGTGAGACCGGTTAGTGCAAAACAAGCGTTGTTAAAACGATTTACCGATTTTGGCAGAATCACCTCCTTCAGCGATCCGCAGCCACGGAGACCATCTCTCGGGATGGCATTTGCCTGATTGGAGCCATTGGCAGCAATATACACACCTGAAAGATCAAGGCGAGTGAGTTTCATTGAATTGCGGATGAATTCGAAATCGCGGGCATCAATCGAACCGAAGAGAGTGAGTTCCTTGAGAGCTCCGGTCTCGTTCTCGCTGATGATTGAGGCAAGTGTGCCCGGCTCTTCTACCCAGACGCTACGCTTTGACTTTGCATCTGCCAATTTCTGCACCTGGATGCTGATTGTCTGGTCAGCTCTTACATTATTGATAGTATAGGTTGAATTGGCATCGGGGGTCAGCATTATGCCGTTTGCTTTCACGGTGACAAGATCTTCGGCTGCGTTTTCCGCTTCCACCTTGAAAGTGTAGTTCCAGCCACGAATCACATTTGCAGCTCCGCTTACCTTCACTCCGGCTACTCCTGAAGGGAGATTGATTCTGTAGGAGGCGGGGGATGAAACAACGGTTGCAAGCTCGTTGACCGTCGGAAGCTCACCGGCTACAGGGAGCCATTCAGTTTCTCCGGATGAGAGAGTCACTATGCAGATCTTGTCTCCGGCAGATACCGATGCCCCGGAAGGAAGTTGGCAGTTCTTGAAATCCATGTATCCTGTCATCAGATAGCCGAAAGACTGGAGAGACATTGACTGCGTCAGGCTGAGGAGGGTCTTCAGCTTTCCCTCCTTGCTGCAGAGTCCTACTGCGATTTGGCCGGAGAAGTCAGAGTGAGAAAGATTCTTAAGGTTGCCGACGCGAACAGTAAAAGTCTTGCCGTTGGAGAGGTCGGTCATATCGCTGCCGATACCTGATTGATTGCCGTCTGCGGTAATGTGTATAGGCGACCAACCCTTATTGCCCCCCTCACCCGGCTTGATGTTATAGATAATGGTGTTGAGATTATTGTAATGGTGTGTGCGGCTTACAGTAGGATTGAGAGCTGTGCTAAGGAAATAACCGTTAGCTGAACCACCCCATCCCCAGTTGAAATGGAGATATTCTCCCTGATAGCCGTCGCAGATGAAAGCGTGGCCGGCAGTTACATCCTGGCCGCAATAGATGACCGGGCGACCCTCGTCGATTTCATTCTTCACGATGTTGTCCCATTCCTCCTGGGTAGCGACGTCGGAACGTTTTCTGTAAGAAACACCCGGATCATAGTTGAAGTATGTGGAGAGAGCGGCGGGCACTTTCACTTCATATGCGCTTGAGCCTGACATTCCGTACTGAGTGTCGATACTTTTGGAAGCATGATACATCAACGTTGCCACTGCGTCAGCCTCGCTTGAAGTATAGCTTGAACGATAATTGTCGGTGCGCATATCGCTCCAGTTGTATTTTGTGTTGAAGTCCACTCCGTCAAAGCTGCCGCTGCCGCTTGCCGGCCATTCGTAGAACTTCATTACAGTCGCCATAGCTGTTCCGACACAACCAACGAGGGGTTTGCCGGGGATATAGTTGTTGAACGGACCTTCCTGGCTCCAGTTAGCAGTGGCGAGGAGTTTCTGCTCATCGCTGCGTGTAGCGCTTTTCTGTATCAACGCCTTGCGCTCCACCAGAGTCTGTGCTTTCTGAACTGCCGGGGCAGCCTGCACCTCTTTTTCAATCCCTTCCATCACCCATTTCATCGCGTCGGGGGCTGCGGATTGAGGATAAGCGCCTTCAAAGGAGTAACCAAGTATTGGGGAAGTGGTGTTTTCAGCTGAAACAATCACAAACCCCTTGTCGACGTTCACATTGAAAACATAATAATTGGACGAACCCTTCACTGTCGCAGATACGGGTTCAAGTGAGAGACCACCCTTCAAAAGGGTTTTCCTTGAGTTGAGGAATTCGGTTGCGATTGACTTAGCTTCGTCAACACCGATTCTCTCTGAAAAGACCGGTACCGTTGTGCCCATTACGAGAGCCGGCACCAAGATTTGACGTAGAAATTTGCACATAAGGAAAAGTTTGATAGAGTTTGTTAAAAAAAGTTCGATTATATTTGAATAAAGAAAGAAAAGATGTCGCAAACCGTTCACTTTGAAAGTATTTAACAACCTTAACAGTGTTTTGGATATTTTCAATGTTCGGTTTACGATTGTATAACGAAATTTAAAAAAAACGGTTTGCTCAATCTTATATTTTTATTGAAATTTTTTTGATATGAGTGCTATTTCTCTTTGTTACAGCCTTATAAAAATATCTTTTTTCTCAACTAAAAATTCCGAAGCATAGATTCATCCATTACCCTCTCTTTTATTTTGCAGTTTCAGTTTACTTTTGTATCTTTGCGCTGTTTCTCCCCTCCCCTTTCTTATCACTTCTCCTCTTATTTCTGAGATTAATAACAAATAAATACTTCCATGAAACGTAAACAGTTGCTTGCTCTGCTGCTTCTTGCCGGATCTTCTGCTCTGGCGCATGCAGAGACTCCGCGCTGGCTGCGCGATGCCGCTATTTCTCCCGACGGCAAAACTATCGCCTTCACCTATAAGGGTGATATTTTCACAGTGCCCTCATCCGGTGGTCAAGCTACCCAAATCACATCAAATGAGGAATATGACGGACACCCCGTCTGGAGCCGGGATGGCAAGAATATCGTTTTCCTAAGCTCGCGTGAAGGGTCAGATGATATTTTCATCACTTCAGCTAAGGGTGGCACACCTCGCCGTCTTACCACAAACAGTGGTAACGAAACCCCGCTCACTTTCCTTAATGATTCCACTCTTCTCTTCAACGCCTCCCAGCTCCCCGGCAGAGCCACGGCGCGAGCTCCCTTCTCCACTCAGATCTACAGTCTGAACGTCAACAAAGATAATCCCAGACCGAAGCTCTACCTTTCTCTCCCGGTAGTTTCAGCTGATGCTAATGCTAACGGTGTGCTCCTATATCAGGACAGGAAAGGTTATGAGGATGTGCTCCGCAAGCATGAACGCTCCTCCGGCACAGGGGATATCTGGATGCATAGCCACGGGAAATTCATGCAGCTCACAAATTTCAATGGTGGTGACCAGTCGCCGGTTTGGGGCAAAGCCGATAACTTTTATTATGTCAGCGAAAAAGACGGCACACTCAACGTCTTCGGAGCTGCAATAGGGAAAAAGGGTGACCGACAGCTCACAAAATTCACAAAACACCCCGTAAGGTCGCTCTCCGCGTCTGACAACGGACTCCTCGCTTTCTCCTGGGACGGCGATCTGTATACCCTCGTGCCCGGAGAGGAACCTAAGAAAGTGGAGGTAGACATCATAGCCGACAATTATGATTCCGACCGTGTTAAATCTTACGTAAGAAGCGGAGCGTCTGAGCTCGCGGTTTCTCCGGAAGGAAAGGAAGTGGCCATAGTGCTCCGAGGGGATCTCTATGTCACAGACACCAAATATAAAACCACTAAACGCATCACTGACACTCCGGCCCAGGAACGCACGGCCTCCTTCTCTCCTGACGGGAAGACAATCGTCTATGACAGCGATGTGGATGGCATCTGGCAACTCTTCACCGCAAAAATCAAAGACCCTAAGGAGAAACAGTTTGCATATGCGTCTGATATAGTTATCGAACCCCTCTATAAATGCGCCACTTCGGCGATGCAACCCCTTTTCTCGCCTGACGGTAAAAAAGTGGCTTTCCTCGAAGACAGGACTACTCTGAAGGTGATTGACGTTGATACCAAAAAGGTCATTACTGTGCTCGATGGTAAATATAATTATTCTTACACTGATGGTGATGTGCCCTTTGAATGGAGTCCGGATAGCCAATGGCTTGTGGTTTCATATATAGGGAACGGCGGTTGGAACAACACCGACATAGCTATTGCGAAAGCTGACGGCTCCGAAGTGGTGGACCTCACCGAGAGCGGCCATTCTGACAACAATCCGAAATGGGCGCTTGATGGGAAAGCCGTGACTTATACCACCGGTAAATATGGCATGAAGAGTCAGGGTTCATGGGGCAACCAGAGCGACGTCATGATTATGGTGCTTGACCCCGAGGCCTGGGATGAGTTTAACTTTACTGAAGAGGAAGCCGCTCTTGCGGAGAAAGCTGATAAAGACAGCAAGGATGAGGCAGATTCCAAAGATAAGGAAAAGGATAAGAAGAAAAAGGGAAAGAAGGAGAAAAAGGAGACTGAGACAAAATCAACTCCCCTTGACCTTGCAAACCGTCGCTACCGGACTGTCCGCTTGACCAACCGCTCTTCTAACTTGGGAGATTATTTCCTTTCTCCGAAAGGTGATAAACTCTACTATGTGGCAGCCGCTACCGAGGGGGGATTCAATATCCATGTCATGAACCTCAAGAAAGGGGAAAATAAAGTACTTGTGAAGAATACTTACGGCTCTCTCTACCCCGACAAGAAAGGCGAGAATCTCTTCGTCCTCTCCGGAAGAGGGGTGAAGAAAGTCAATCTATCAAGCTCAGATGTGGCTGATATTGATTTTGAAGCTCCTTATGATCGTAAACCCTCTCTCGAAAGGGCTTATATCTATGATCATGCTGCTAAACAGGTGGCTGATAAGTTTTATGATGAAAACCTTCATGGTGTGGATTGGGATTATTACACCAAACACTACCGTGAGTTCCTCCCCTATATCAGCAATAACCGCGATTTCGCAACTCTGCTCAGCGAACTGCTCGGAGAACTGAATGCCTCCCATACAGGAGCACGTTTCTATGGTGATGGCGCCAGACTCTCCACTGCCTCTCTGGGTGCTTTCTATGATGAGAACTACACCGGCGAGGGATTGAAGATTGCCGAGATATTCCCACGAGGACCACTTGCTTCTAAAAGCGCTGACCTCAAGCCCGGCGACATTATCCTTGCGATTGACGGTGAGAAAATCCAGCCTGAATCTGACTACTTCCCGATGCTTGAGGGAAAGGCAGGCAAGAAGGTGCGCCTCGATGTCAGAAAAGCCGACGGAAAGAACACCACTGTCACTGTCAAGCCAATCAGCGCGGGCACTCAGTCGAATATGGCCTATCAGAGATGGGTGGAGCGTAACGAACAAATCGCTGACAGCCTATCCGGTGGCAAAATTGGCTACGTGCATGTGAGAGGTATGGACGCTGACAGCTATCGTGAGGTCTACGACCGTGTGCTTGGCAAATACAGAAACTGTGATGCAATCGTAGTTGACACCCGATACAACGGCGGCGGATGGCTTCACAACGACCTTGCTATCTTGCTCAGCGGAAAGGAGTACGTCACATTTAAACCGCGTGGACGCGAAATCGGTCATGAGCCTTTCGCTCAATGGACCAAACCCTCCGTCATGCTTGTCAACGAATCAAACTACAGCGATGCTCATGGCGCTCCTTTCGTCTACCAGACTCTCGGAATCGGCGACGTGGTGGGAGCTCCAATCCCGGGCACCATGACAGCTGTTTGGTGGGAGACTCAGATCGATCCCTCCCTCGTCTTCGGCATTCCGCAGGTGACTAATGTCGCTACTGACGGAACTATCCTCGAGAATCATCAGTTGAATCCGGACATCATCATCTACAATCGCCAGGATGAACTGGAAAAAGGAACTGACGCACAGCTTGAAGGAGCCGTAAAACATCTTATGGAGAAAACTAAAAAATAAACAGGGTATATTTACCGTTATTTTAAAGACTCCCGTCTTTAAAGGGCTGTCATGGGATCACCCCGGACAGCCCTTTATTTTGCGGAGCTAACATTGGCTAAAGCCACCTACTTTCAGAACATAATTCAAGCAGCATACGATGACACCTTTCACCCATCTTCACGTACATTCACAGTACAGTCTTCTTGACGGTAAGGCTTCAATCCCGGAACTCGTTGACAAAGCGATTGCCGACGGGATGAGAGGCATTGCGTTGACTGACCATGGCAATATGTTCGGCATAAAGGAATTCTATAACTACGTCAACAAAAAGAATTCCGGCAAACCCGACGAGGAAAAGTTCAAACCTATCCTTGGCTGCGAAATGTATGTGGCCAAAGATAAAATGTCTGACAGGAAAGACCGTTCCGACAAAGGGTTTCACCTCATTGTGCTCGCAAAGAACCAGAAGGGATATCACAACCTTATAAAACTTGTCAGCAAGGCCTGTACTGACGGAATGTATTATAAGCCGCGCACCGACCGCGACGAACTCGCTCTCCATCGCGAGGGGCTCATTGTCTGCTCCGCCTGCCTCGGAGGGGAGGTGCCGCAACTTATCCTTCACAACTTTCCGGCCGAAGCTGAGGAAAGGATTTTATGGTATAAGGAAACTTTCGGAGATGATTACTACCTTGAGCTGCAGCGCCACGAGACTTTTAAGGAAAACGCCAACAGGACTGTCTACCCCGACCAGCAGAAAGTGAATGCTTTCCTGATAGAAATGGCGCGAAAGCATAACATCAAGTTGGTTGCCACAAACGATGTCCATTTCACTTTCGAGAATGATGCCGAGGCCCATGACCGCCTCATATGTGTATCCATGCAGAAAAAATTCACCGACGACCGTCTGCATTACACCAAACAGGAATGGCTGAAATCTCCTCAGGAAATGGAGGCTATTTTCTCCGATATTCCGGAGGCGCTCGCCAATACAAACGAGATTCTCGATAAAGTTGAGTTTTATTCAATCGACCACGGCCCCATCATGCCTAACTTCGCCATACCGGCTGAATTCGGCACTGAAGAGGAATATCGTGCGCGCCTGACCGAGGAGGACCTTTACAATGAATTCACACAGGATGAGAACGGTAATGTTGTGCTCAGCCGGGAAGAGGGGGAGAAGAAAATCAAGCGTCTGGGGGGATATGACAAGCTTTACCGAATAAAATTTGAGGCGGATTATCTTGAAAAACTAACATGGGAAGGAGCAAAAGAACGTTATGGCGACCCTCTTCCCCAGGAGGTCACGGATCGCCTGAAATTCGAACTCTACATCATGAAGACCATGGGTTTCCCCGGCTACTTCCTTATAGTTCAGGATTTCATCAATGTAGCGAAAAAGGAACTCGGAGTCAGTGTGGGTCCGGGTCGTGGTTCAGCTGCGGGTTCGGCCGCTGCTTACTGTCTCGGCATCACTCAGATTGACCCAATCAAATACGACCTGCTTTTCGAACGTTTCCTGAACCCTGACCGTATTTCCCTTCCTGATATAGATGTGGATTTTGACGATGACGGCCGATATGTGGTGCTCAAATATGTGACTGAGAAGTATGGGGCTGAGAAGGTCGCACACATCATCACCTATCAGACAATGGCAACAAAATCTGCCATAAAGGATGTGGCCAAGGTCATGGATCTCCCTCTGTCCGAATCAAACCGTCTCGCCAAACTCGTGCCGGACCGTCTGCCGGATGTCAACGGGAAAGCACCGAAAATCAATTTCAAAAACTGCCTTGCATATTGCAAGGAGTTTGAAGCGGAAACCCGGAATCCCAACCCTATCGTGAGGGAAGTGATGAAATATGCGGGACAGCTGGAGGGAAATGTTCGCGGCACCGGTATCCACGCCTGTGGCGTCATCATCGGTCGAGACGACATAACCGACTGGGTTCCTATCTCCATGGCTACTGATACAGACGGCTCAAAGGTGATTTCAACGATGTATGAAGGTTCCGTCATTGAAGAAACCGGCCTTATAAAGATGGACTTCCTCGGTCTCAAGACACTCTCCATTATCAAGGAGGCTCTCGCCAACATCAAGCAGACACGCGGGATTGACCTTGACATAGAGCATATACCTCTCGATGACCCGGCGACTTTCAAACTTTATTGCGACGGCCGAACCACTTCGACCTTCCAGTTTGAATCGGCGGGTATGCAAAATTCCCTACGAGACCTCAAACCCTCCAAGTTTGAAGACCTCATTGCGATGAATGCCCTCTATCGTCCGGGGCCGATGGATTATATCCCCTCTTTCATCAAGCGTAAGCATGGAGAGGAACCCATCGCCTATGACATTCCTATAATGGAGAAATATCTTGAGGAGACTTACGGCATCACGGTCTATCAGGAGCAGGTCATGCTCCTCTCCCGACTTCTCGCCAATTTCACCCGTGGCGAAAGCGACATGCTTCGTAAGGCTATGGGTAAGAAGCAAATTGACAAGATGGCGAAGCTTAAAGTGAAGTTTATGGACGAAGGCCAGAAGAATGGTCATAAGGCAGAAACCTTGGAAAAAATCTGGGCCGACTGGGAAAAATTTGCTTCCTACGCCTTCAATAAAAGCCACGCCACCTGCTACACCTGGGTTGCTTATCAAACCGCCTACCTTAAAGCCAACTATCCGGCCGAATACATGGCCGGAGTGTTGAGCCGGAATTTGGGTGCGGCTGATAAACTCAAGAAAATCATGGATGAATGCCTTAGAATGGGTATTGACGTGAAAGGTCCGGACGTCAATGAATCCATAGAGAAGTTTGGTGTCACCAAAAACGGGGAAATTCGTTTCGGACTTGGAGCGGTGAAAGGTGTCGGCTCCAATGCCGTCAATGCAATCATCTCAGAGCGGGAAAACAACGGTCCTTTCAAGGATATCTACGACCTTGTCGAAAGGGTGAATCTGACCAGCTGCAACCGTGCGTCGATAGAAAACCTCGCTATGGCCGGCGCTTTTGACAGCCTCGGCTACAGAAGGGAAGTGTTTGTCGACAAAACGGGTCTTGACGTCTCTTTCGCAGAACAGCTCGTCAGATATGGTCAGACCATTCAAAACGACAAAAATTCAATGCAGGCAAGTCTTTTCGGTGATTGCGAACCAATTGACACGGATCGTCCCGCAATTCCGGAGATAGTCCCCTGGGATCGCTTGCGTCTTCTTAACGAAGAGAAAAAGCTCGTCACCGTCTATCTCTCTTCCCATCCCCTTGATCCTTATCAAATGGAGCTTGAATATTTCTGCAACTGCACTTGTGCGGATTACGTTGAAAAGGAGATTGCAGGCGCAAAGCTATGTATCGGGGGAATGGTTTCGGCTTTCACCATAAAGACCGGTCGCACAGGGTCGCAATTCGGAATCCTCACCCTTGAAGATTTCTCCGGAGCTCATGATTTCAGAATCTTCAGTCGTGACCTTGAGCACGTCAGAAACAAAATCGTGGAAGGGGATATGATTTATCTTAAGTTTAATGTCGTTCCGGCCAGATATGACCCGACGAAGACTATGACAAATCTTGAGGAAATAAATTATCTCGACAACATCAAAGGAAATGTGGCCAACAAACTGTCGCTGTTTATCGACCGCCATTTCGCTAATGAGGAATTCTTCAAGACCCTGATGTCATTCCCCGCGACAGAACGCCCCGGAGATTTATTCCTGAATATATATGATCCCGAATCGCGACAAGTCATAACCATTCATTCCCGAAAGAAATTTCCTGTCACAAAAAAGGTTATAAACCTTCTCGAGGAATGGGGAATAAAATACAAGGTCGAGACTCTCTGACTTCAGGCTTTCTTCGGGGATGCTATGTTGCATATTAAGGATTTTTTTCTTAATTTTGCCTCCCGCTTCCCGAGAGACGGAAATTAGTTTCGGAGTTTCAGGAAGGCACGGTTTTTAAAATATCATAACCCTCAAAAATATATTTAAAATGGCACTTGAATTCACAGATCAGACAGCTCGCGAAGCTATCGAATCCGGCAAGCCGGTTGTCATTGATTTTTGGGCCACTTGGTGTGGTCCCTGCATTAAGCTCGGTCCTATCGTGGAAGAGCTTGCTGAAAAGTATGATGGTCAGGTCACTGTCGGCAAACTCAATATCGACGACAATGATGAGATTGCAAGCGAATACCGCGTGCGCAACATCCCTACCGTTCTCTTTTTCAAAGATGGCGAGATGAAAGAACGCAGTGTCGGCTTGGTGAAATTGGCTGACCTCGAATCAAAGGTTGCAGCTATCCTCTGAAAATATCAGACAAAAAGTTGCGGGAGCGTCCAGGACGTTCCCGCTTTTTTATACCTATTTTTCTCCCTCTTTCGCTCCCTTGAGGATGCATGCAGGGAACTTTCTCTACTCAGGGCGTCCAAACATTATGAATGTCCGCTCATAATAAGGTGTGGTTATATCTGAAATGACTACTCCCTTCCTTGTGGATGCATGGATAAACTCTTTGTCGTTTATCATTATCCCTACATGGGAAATTTTCTTAGGGTCTTTCCCGGTTGCGAAGAACGCGAGGTCGCCAACCTTCACCTCTTTACCTTTCAGTTCCCGACAGAACTCCGCCTGTTTAGCCGAGTTTCGTGGCAGCTTTATTCCGGTTGCCTTTTCATAAACTTTAAGCACCATTCCGGAGCAATCGCTCCCCTCCCCTTTCTCACATGCTCCATATCTGTAAGGGGTCCCGAGCCAGCTCTTGGCTTCCTTTACTATTTTTTCCTGCCTGCCACTAATCTTCCCGACATGAACAGATTCCACCTGGGCCTTCTTTTTGGAAGAAACCTTCTTGTTCCCCTTCGAAGAATGACACCCTGTAGTCCCGACCGCCACTATCAGACAGAACATAGCAGAAATTACGTTACGGATTATTCTTGAACACATAGTTCCGAAAAAAATTATACTGTTGTTATTGCGTTATGATAGTCTGAGCATATATGATTGTCATTCAGTTTATTCGAAAAGAATGATAACGATATTGCCGAAATAGAGATGCAAATTTAATTGATTTTTCATATTCCTCAAGTTATTTTCATCTTTTTTAAAATATAAAAATCCATTGTATTAAATTAACTTAAATCCAACCCCTTGAAATAAACGAATATGTAATATCGGCCTCAAATTTGAGTATTATTCATACAGGCATCCCTGCTTTGGGTGTCAAATTCCACAATGAAAATCAAAAACCAACCTTTCATAAGAAAATGATGAAAAGATTCAGCATTCCCGCAATGGCGGCGGCTCTCGCCATCCTCGTCTCTCCCGCTTGCGCTCACAATGCAGACGGAAATGCGGAGGGACAAACCCCTCAGTTTATCCGCACATCCAACGGAGCTTCTTTCGAGACTGATTTCACAGTGGCTGCTGAGAAAACTGTTAATGCTGTGGTTTGCATAAAAAGCTTCACCACCCGTCAGCAGAATCCTTACGGCAATCAGGGCGGCTACGACCCGTTCGGTATGTTCGATTTCTTTTTCGGTCCACAGCAGCGTCCCCAGCAGCAACCCAGACAGCAGCAGCGCAACAGCGAACCTGTGCAGAGCGGTCTCGGTTCCGGTGTGATTCTTTCTGAAGACGGATATATAGTGACCAACAACCATGTGATTGACGGAGCTGACAAACTTGAAGTTCTCCTCAACGACAACTCCACCTACGAAGCACGAGTAATCGGTACGGATGAAGCCACTGACCTCGCCTTGATAAAAATTGACGCCCAAAAGCTTTCTCCGGTGACCTTCGGCGACAGCGAAAGTCTAAAGGTCGGAGAATGGGTGCTTGCCGTCGGTAACCCCTTCGGATTTAACTCCACCGTCACAGCCGGAATTGTCAGCGCCAAGGCTCGCTCACTTTCTCAGAATAGCAGAAACGGAAAGATGGGCATCGAATCGTTTATCCAGACAGATGCGGCCCTCAACCCCGGCAACTCCGGTGGCGCTCTCGTCAACCTAAAGGGTGAACTGATTGGCATCAACTCCGCCATCTACTCCAACACCGGCAGTTACTCCGGCTTCTCTTTCGCTATCCCCACCACAATTGTCAAAAAAGTGATGACTGACCTCCGTCAGTATGGCACGGTGCAGCGTGCGGTTCTCGGATGTGCAGTAGCTGAACTTGACGCAAAGATTGCCAAAGAGAAGAACATCACTGCTGTCAAATCCGGTCTCATCGTAAGCAATGTCACAGACAGAAGCACTGCGAAAGAGCTTGGGCTCCAGCCCGACGATGTCATCACGGCAATCAACAATGTTGAAGTGCATAATTACGCTCAGCTTGTGGAACAGCTCAACAAGTTCCGGCCGGGCGACCAAATCTCCGTGACATACTACCGCAATAACAAAAAGGAGACAAAGAGCGGAGTCCTTCGTAACACTCAAGGTAACACCACAATCACCAAGAAAGGCGATTTCTCTGAAATAGGGTGTGCGTTCATGAAACTGACTGATGAAAACAAACGCAGCCTCGGCATCAGCAGCGGCGTCAAAGTGGCCGGATTGAAAAACGGAGCATTCCGTGATGCCGGGATTAAGGATGGGTTCATAATCACGGACATCAACGGCCGCAGCGTCAACTCCAGCGATGATGTGGAAGCCATTTACAATCAGATAATGAAAGCCGATGATGAAGACAAGGTGATGTTTATCACAGGTCTCTATCCCACCGGAAAGAAATACTACTATGCAGTAAACCTGGCTCAGGAATAATCTGCTGAAGACTTAAAAGGAAGCCGTCCGGAAAACACCGGACGGCTTTTTACATAATTTTTCAAAAAAAAACCGATACATCATACAACATTCACCCCTTCTGAGCGTTTAAATTTTGGCAGTATTGCCGAACAGAGTTATACGAACTTCTGGAAAGAGATTAAAGGGATTCCACACCATTTACCTTTTTCCACTTTTCGGTATATAGTTTAAGACCGTTCATAGTTTAGGTTCAAGTAAATTCAGATTTCGGCACACCTGTTCTCGCTCTCCCATCGGAAAGTGATGACAGCCATGTCGATATAAATTTGGAAGGGAATATGAGACAATTAAAGATAACAAAATCAATCACCAATCGCGAAAGCGCATCTCTCGACAAGTATCTTCAGGAAATAGGCCGTGAGGAACTGATTTCTGTAAGTGAAGAGGTGGAGCTCGCCCAGCGAATCAAAAAAGGGGACCATGCAGCTCTTGAGAAACTCACAAGAGCTAATCTCCGTTTCGTGGTGTCTGTGGCAAAACAGTACCAGAATCAGGGGCTAAGTCTGCCTGACCTCATCAATGAAGGAAACCTCGGCCTTATCCGTGCAGCTCAGAAGTTTGATGAAACCCGTGGTTTCAAATTCATCTCTTACGCTGTGTGGTGGATTCGTCAATCTATCCTTCAGGCATTGGCCGAACAGAGCCGAATTGTCCGTCTTCCTCTAAATCAGGTCGGTTCTCTCAACAAGATTAGCAAAGAGCTTTCAAAATTCGAACAGGAAAACGAGCGTCGTCCTTCTCCGGAAGAGCTGGCAGACCGTCTCGGACTCCCGGTCGACAAGGTCTCTGACACGCTAAAAGTGTCTGGCAGACACATCTCCGTTGACGCTCCATTCGTGGATGGCGAAGATAATTCCCTGCTTGATGTGCTCCCCAACGACGACAGCCCCATGGCTGACTCAACACTTAATCAGGAATCTCTTTCCAAAGAGGTGGATCGTGCGTTGAAGCAGCTCTATGACCGCGAACGCGAGATTTTGAAAATGTTCTTCGGAATCGGATGTCAGGAAATGACCCTTGAGGAAATCGGTGCTAAATTCGACCTTACCCGCGAGCGTGTCCGCCAGATTAAGGAGAAAGCAATCCGCCGTCTGAAAGGCCAGAAAAGCAAGCTCCTCAAGAGCTACCTCGGAGAATAATCTTCCTTTGTCTATAACAAGACTTTTGCCTGTGAAAGATTTTTACTCCTCAAGTAAAAGAATGCCCATACTCTCCGGATGTTTAAAATCACTGAAGAGTGTGGGCATCGCTGCGTCTATATTGCTCCTTTCCTCTTTCTCCTCATTTGCCGAGGAGAGGGAAAGCCTCTTTCCCGAAAGGGGGAAGGATTTGATTGGCTCTCATTTCACGTGGGGGGCTGAAGTGGGCACTTCTATAGATGTAAGCGGATATGACACGTCGACTTTCAACATCGATGCCTTGTTAGGATACAAAAGCGATTATTTCCGTATCCTCGGTTTCGGAGCGGGAATTCATCGTGCGTTAGGAACCGGTGACAATTTCATTCCTCTATATGCGGTCTTGCGCACTTCCTTCTCATCCCAACCGCGCCTCTTCTTTATGTCGCTTAAAACCGGATATTCATTCAATACTATCAAAAATTCAGCTACTTTCGGCGACATAAATGCTTCTCTCGGCGCCGGTATTAATCTCGCCATAAGCAAACGTTTTAAGTCGCATATCATCCTGGCTTACGAATTCAGGCATTTCAATAGCAAACACAGGGAAAAATATTCGCTTGAGGCCGAAGACATCTCTCTTGCTACACTCACCTTCGGTGTCAATTTCTGAAGACGCTTGAAACATTATTTTCATGGATTGGAAAAAAATCATCACAGAGATATATGATGAATGTCGTGCCCTTGAGCCCTCAGGGAGTGTCGCTTCATATATTCCCGCTCTTGCTGAAGTGAATCCCGATTCTTACGGTATAGCGGTTGCCACTCCTCATGGCGATATCTTCGGCGTAGGGGATTTCGACGTGAAATTCTCTATTCAGAGTATTTCAAAAGTTTTTTCTCTCTCTATGGTTTATCCGGTCATCGGTGCTTCTCTTTGGGAATCGGTGGGGAGGGAACCCTCAGGCAACCCGTTCAACTCCCTCACACAGCTTGAGACAGAACATGGGAAACCCCGCAATCCATTCATAAACGCCGGAGCTCTCGTGATTACTGACCGACTCCTTTCTCTTGAAGAACGTCCGAAGGATGCGCTTATTGATTTCGTAAGGTCGGCTGCAAATTCGGATGATATATATTTTGACAAGAAAGTTGCTAAATCTGAGATAGAACATTCCAACCGAAATATGGCGTTAGGTTATTTTATGAAAAGTTTCGGAAATATTCATAATGATGTGGAGGCGGTGGTAGATGTTTATTCTCATCAATGCAGCATATCCATGTCTTGCAGGGAACTCGCAACCTCTTTTCTGTTTCTTGCTTGCCATGGTGAGAACCCTTTCACCCGCCAAAGAATAATGACCAAAAGCCAAAGCAAGAGATTAAACGCCATAATGCTGACGTGTGGGTTCTATGATGAATCAGGAGATTTCGCGTTCCGTGTTGGCCTCCCGGGTAAAAGCGGGGTTGGCGGAGGCATAGCTGCCATAATTCCGGGAAAAGCCAGTGTCGCCGTGTGGAGTCCTCGACTCAACAAATACGGTAATTCCGTTCTTGGAATTGAAACGCTTGAGAGGCTTACGACCAGAATAGGTAATTCAATATTTTAGACCTTTTCCAAAAAAATTAAAGGAACGGATTTCCACTACAATGGGAATCCGTTCCTTTATTCTCAATAGTCTCCTATTTCTTATTTATCCACCTTTATGCCATCCCTTTCGAGCAATGCCTCTGTTGTGGGTTGTTTTCCACGGAAGCCGACATAAAGTGTCATCGGATCGACAGAGCCACCGGCTTGAAGCATCTTCTTGAATTTGTCTGCCGTTTTCTTGTCAAAGATGCCATTCTCCTTGAAGGCTGCAAATGCATCCGCATCCAGAACCTCACTCCATTTATAACCATAATAGCCGGAAGCATATCCCCCTGAGAAGATATGGCCGAAATTGGGAGAAACCATTGTTCCCTCGACTGCGTTAAACAGACGGACAGGGTCCTGCGCTTTAACCTCAAATTCCTCTACGTTCAGTGAATCCGGGAGTGGCTCCGTGATAGTATGATAGGCCATATCAAGATACCCGAACCCAAGCTGGCGCATGCAAGCATATGCTGCCCCGAAGCGGTTAGATTCCACAAACTTTTCAATCAGCTCCACAGGCATCTTCTCCCCTGTCTCATGATGGCGTGCGAATCCATCGAGAAATTCCTTCTCGGTCAGATAATTTTCATTAAACTGAGAGAAAAGTTCCACAAAATCATGGTAGACATTGGTCCCCGCGAATGAGGGATAGACAGCCTGTGCGGAAAGACCGTGGAGAGCATGGCCAAACTCATGAAGGAAAGTTTCCACCTCTCCCGGAGTCAGCAGCACAGCTTTATCCCCTACCGGCTTTGAGAAATTGCATACTATAGATATAAGCGGAAGGGTCCGGTTCCCTAGGGCATCTTTCTCCTCACCCCTGAATTCTGTCATCCATGCGCCCGGAGACTTTCCTGTACGATAGAAGAAATCGGCATATAGCACTCCCAGCATACTTCCGTCAGAATCATACACCTCGTAGGCCTTGACATCCGGATGGTAGACAGGGATATCCTTGTTTTCTTTGAAAGTGTAACCATAAAGCTTGGTTGCAAGTCCGAATACCCCGTCGATGGTGTTGTTGAGTTCGAAATATGGTTTCATCACCTCATCGTTGAACGCATAGCGCTCGTTCATCAGCTTATCTGCCCAATAACTGTAATCCCAGGGCATAAGTTGGAACTCCTTCCCCTCGCTCTTCTGCGCATAGGCCTCTATCTCTTTCATCTCCTTTCGAGCGGGCTCAGCGTAGTGGGTGCGAAGGTCTTCCAGAAGATTCATAACTGCCTCCGGAGTTGCAGCCATGGTTCCCTGAAGCTTAAACTGTGAGAAGTTTTCCTTACCCATCAGCTTTCCGAGCTCAAGACGTGTGTTGGCGATCTCCTTCAGCACGGAGGTATTGTCGAATTCTCCTTTTGTATTTCTGGAGTTATACATTTTCCAAAGTTGTTCCCTGAGCGACCTGTTATCGGCATATTTCATGAAAGGGCCGTAGGAAGGAGCATACATTGTGAAAAGATAAAGTGATGAATCATCCTCCTTACCATCTGCCACCAGCGCCTCGCGGGCTGCTTCTCTGGCAGCCGTGCGGATTGCCTCGGGAATCCCTGCAAGGTCTTCTTCTTTGACCCACAGTCTGAGGTCAGGATTTGACATCTCATTGGAGACGTTCTGCCCGAACTTCACAGTAAGGTCTGACAGTTTACCCATCAGTTGGCGATATTTCTCACGATCTTCACCTTTTAAGTTAGCTCCATTTTGGTCAAAGCTTTTATATGTCTCCTCAATCAGTCTGATTGATTCCGGGGAGAGGTCCGGTCGCGCTGCCCGATCGTCATAGACTTTCTTAATTCTTTCCCACAACCCCTCGTTCAACAGGAGATTTGTCTGGTGTTGGGAGATGAGGGGAGTGACATCTCCCATTATTTTCATCAGCACCGTATCGCCCATGGCAGATTCAAGGTTACTGAGAGTGAGGATAGCTGAGTTTAAAAGGTGACCACTACGATCATAAGCATCGATTGTATTCTCAAACGTCGGAGCCTCCGAATTGCTGACGATCGCCTCCACTTCTTTAGTGTGGCGTGAAATCCCCTCTTTTATGGCCTCTTCATAATCGGAGATGTGAATTTTGTCAAAAGGCACAGCTTCGTATGGTGCCTTTGAAACGACGAAGAAAGGGTTTTCCCGTCCTGCGGCTTGGCTCTCTGTCACTGTCATCAGTGTCATTGCAGTTAAAGTTCCGTATATAAAATTTTTTATTTCCATATCTTATAAACGAAAGGTGTGCCGATATATTACCGGCACACCTTACTGTTACTATCTGTTATTTTTCTTCTGCCTGCACTCCTTCCATCACAATCTCAATACGGTTTTTTCCGTTGTAGAGATTTTTCATGAATGTATTGAATTCATCCAGGGTAATCGACTCGATTGTCTCTTTATGTTTGCTGATCATGTCAAAGCCGCGCAGATAATCCACAATTCCATCGTCCCAATAGGAATTCTTATGGCTTTGTATCTCCTGCTGTTTGAGGGCTGCTTCCTTAACTTTCGCGAAGTTGGTCATGTCGGCACCCTCCTCGAGAAGTTTTGAAAGTTCCTCCTGAGCTCTCTTGATCAGGGTCTCCTGTTTCTCTTTATTGGTCTTGAAAGTATAGATAAGATTCCAGGTTCCGTTGTGGTAATTCAGATAGCCGGATGCGCTTGCGCCATAGGTTCCACCCTCTTCCTCACGGAGTGTCTCTGTGTATTTATTTCTCAGGATATCACCGAGAAGTCCTATCAACACCTCATTCTTTACATTGATTTCAAGATTGTCGCCGCTAAGAAGATCAAACACATTTGTAGCCGGGATTTGCATTGGCTGAGTGAATGTGTCGTCGATGATTCCTCCGGGAGTAATAATGGGAGTAACGATCTTTGCCTCTGATTTCTTTCCGACAGGAAGAGATGCAATATACTGCTCCATGAGGGGGATGAAAACTGCCTCATCGATGTTGCCGGTGAAAACGAACGTGTAGTCGGCGGCATTGCTCAGCGACTTGTGAAGCATTGAGAGCATCTCTGAATAATCCGCCTTCTCCACTTCCTCCGGTGTCAGGCTTTCCATAAGAGGATTGCCGTCATAACGCACTTTCGCCACTCTGTTTGAGAACACCATCTGAGGATTCTGGAAGGCATTTTTTAATCTTTGATAGAGATTGTCGCGAGCTACTTCAAATGTGGCCTTGTCTTCATTAAGATTTGTAAATGCTGTGTAAATAAGCTCCATCAATACCGGAAGATCCTTAACAGTCGAAACACCCCCGAGCATATCAAGAGATGTGGTGGTGGAATAAGATATGTCGACCATCTTTCCCGTGAGGTATTTATTCAGCATCTTCGCGTCAAACGGACCGAACTTAGATGTCTTAAATGCATAACGGAGCATCTTTACATTCGAGGCCTGACTTTTCTCATAGGATCTTTTTCCCCCTGCTCGAAATGCGGAGAGCACTATCTCATCAGCTGCGAAATCGGTCTTTTTAACCGCCACTTTCACACCATTCGAGAGTGTGTAAAGTGTGAAACCGAGAGTATTATTTTCCTCTTTTGATTTGACACTGCCCTTCTTCGGAAGCTTAGAAATCAAAGGTTCGGTCACCACTTCGTCTACAAACGCCTCATACTTGGCATTCATAGCATCGGTAACAGTTTTTACGAGAACATCTTCGCTCACAATCTCAAATCCCTCTTTCTGAGGTTCGGAAGTGACAATGACCATGTTCTGCGACGTTAGGAGCTGTGATGCGAGTTGGTTGACAATTTCAGGAGTGAGGGTTGGAAGAAGCATCTTCACCATCTCAAATTCCTTTTCTATTCCCGGGGTCGGTTCATTATCTACAAACGCCCGGCACAGTTCCGTGCCATAATCGTCATTATCAGTTTTTTCTCTTTCATTATAGCTGTTCTCGTAGTCAGCGAGAATCTTTGATTTCACTCTTTCAAGTTCAGTGTCAGTGAAACCTGTCTTGCAAGCACGAGCTACGATGCCCATCACCTCAGACACAGCTCCCTGTGTACCCTTCTTGGGAATAATAGCCACGTTGAAAGACGATTTCGTCTTCGACACATAGAAATCTCCGAAATATACCCCGGCTCCCGAGTAGTTGCATTCCGGATTCAGGGCATTTTCCTGAAGACGGTCGTTGATGAGAGTAGACGTGATTCTTTTCAGAAGCTCACTGAAATATCCCTCCATTGTATTGCGGTATTCAAAAGGAATCTTTTCCTCCTTGAAGCTGATAGTGGTGCGCGGAGATGTTAACTCAGGGTCAGAGAAAGCGAAGTATATCGGTTTCTCATTATTGCTGACCTCCGGATATTTTCTCTCAGCTGCGTTTTCAGGCATAGGGATTGTGGAGAAAGTTTCCACTACTTTCTTCTCCATCACATCAGCGTCAAAGTCACCGACAATCACTATTCCCTGTTGGTCCGGACGATACCATTTCTTATAGTATGCCCTCAACACTTCCGGTTTGAAGTTCATCACGACGTCCATGCTTCCGATAGGCATCTGGTGGTACTGATATTCCTCATATATCTTCGGAAGCATCTGGGTGTACATTCTTAGACTTGCATTGTTGCGCGAACGCCATTCCTCCTGAATTACTCCTCTTTCTGCTTCAATCTCTGCATCTTCAAGAAGAATATCGCCACTCCAGTCGCGCAATACGAGAAGCACACTATCCATCAATGGTACATCAGTCGTCGGCACATTGTTGATGTTGTAGACGGTCTCGTCAAAGAGTGTATATGCGTTGATATCGGCGCCAAAGCGTATACCCTTCCCCTGAAGATAGTTGAGCATATTTTTCCCGGGGTAATGTTTAGTGCCGTTGAAAGCCATATGCTCAAGAAAATGGGCAAGTCCAAGCTGGTTTTGCTCTTCCAGTGTGGAACCAACTTTCTGAGCTATGTAGAAGTTCGCTCTCTCTTTCGGCATCTCGTTGTGGAGGATGTAGTAGCTCATTCCGTTAGGCAACACTCCGTGCTTAACCTTTGGGTTAAGTGCTAATGGAGTCTGAGCTCCGACGGTCATCACTCCTATAAGGAAAACGACCGCCGCAATCATTCTTTTGATCATAAGCGCATTGTTTTTATTGTTTATGTTGTTATAATTTATTCTATAATGAGTAGGCTTATATTATTCCGTTCATCATGGCGTAAAGAGACAACCCTGATGCAGATTTAACACCCAACTTGGAAGAAAGATTCTTCCGATGGGTTATGACTGTGTTTATGGAGATGCAAAGTTCATCAGCTATCTCTTTATTAATTTTCCCTTTGGCTATAAGTCGGAGCACCTCCACCTCCCTCGCAGAAAGCTCACCATGGGGTTCTCCCCCTCGCAAGCTCTTGACAAATCTCGCGATATTGGCTTTTATCTCTGTTTCGTCAGCTTCCGGATAAATGAATCCTATCCCTGCCGGCGCCGCCTTCTCTCCTTTACCTTCCGCGACTACAAGAGTCCTACTTTTTCTGGGAAGAAAAAAGTCAAGATTCTCCATGAACACTTTTCCCGCAACGATATAGCCTGCTGCCTTATCAGAAAATGGCTCAAAATCTCCGAATGAAGAAAAATTATCGGTCTGGCAATCCTTTTCCTCAGCCAAAAGAATTCGAAGCCCCAGGATTCTCAGCGAATCAAGGCCTACGAGCGATATTTTGGTCTTGTCGTTCATGGCCGTGTTCAAGCTTTGTTACCACACATCTCCAGCACACTTGGTTTGAGTATGCGCTGGCGTATCCGATTATTCTGCCTTATATCTCTTTCAAGGGAAAAGACAGCACTGATGACCGCCATGCAGAGATTATGGTCATATGTTCCCTTCAAATGAGCCACAATAAGATATAACAAATCATGAAGTTTCTCTCCGACATCATTATAGGCTGAGTCTCTTTCCGTATATTCCGGCGGCACTACCCCTTTTCTGAGAGTGGGATAGAGCACATCCGCATCATACGACATACATTCCCGAAGTTCCTGACTTGCCTCGCCATAGAAAGTCATAAGCAGTTCAAGATTATTGTCGTTTCCACTCCTTGAAATTAGGGAGGAAAAATGACGTTCAATGTTAGGAAGCTGCGATTTCAGATAATAAGCATCTGTTTTTTCAAGATAGTCTATTGTCTTTGCAAGTGTGAAAGTGTCGCGCGGATTTACCGGAAAATACTCCTCATCTATAAAAGTATTGACCATTGAAAGAAAGAATCCTTTGTCGATCCCACACTTCTCACACACTTCTCCTATCGTACGGTCGCCCACTCCAAGGGATACTCCGAGTCTATCAATCACGGGAATCAGGGAAGGATGCTTTAGAATAGCCTCTGAAAGCCTTGTGTCTGTGTTGTATATGGCCATGATGAAACAATTTATCAGCTGTTGGGTACGGTTAGAAAAAAACGAACCGAAAGCCATTCTAACCGGACTATGACTTTCGGCTCGTTTGGGTTTAGCAATTATTTCACAATGATTGTAGCGTTTTGAGTTATGATGATGTCCATCCCCACATCATGAGGCTCAACAGGGACTTCATCTACAAGCTGAAACTCATAACCGACTCCTACCTTTGTGGCCTTGGTAGTCTTTAGCAGACGGTCATAAAAACCTTTACCTCGCCCAAGACGGTTTCCCTTTCTATCGTAGGCCACTGCCGGAACAATAATCAATTCGATATCTTCCGGATTGACTACGTCTGTGCCTGTCGGCTCCTCAATATGGAAACTTCCCAGTTCGAGTCGGCTCTCGTCATAGGGAAGGATCTCCAGATCAACCCCGTTTACACGAGGAAGATAGAAATGTTTTCTGCCTCCCCATTTCCCGAGGAACTCATGGGTCCGGAGTTCATCAGGCAGAGAATGATACATTAAAATGTGGTCTGCCAAGAGGAATGCCGCTGTCTGCTCAAGGCGTGCGAACACCTCTTCGGCTGCACTTCTCTTCTCCATATCGGAAAGCATAACCCTCAATGCCTTCACTTTTCTTCTTATTTCACTTTTTTCCATATCTCAGTGTGTTTTTCATTTTTGTTAATTTCTCTTCGGATGTCCCTCACACTACCTTTTTTTCGTGGATGGCTCTTCCGGTTTGATCGAAACCGGAGAGCCACCGTTTGAAAGGGTCTCAATAGCTTTATTCACTGCGGAATCATGTTTATTGAGAAGCTCTATAAATGCGGGATAGCCAAGAACATCGCGAGCTATCATCGCTTTTATCTGATGGAGCAGGAGGTCGCGCGACTGGTTGATGTAGTACCAACGGGCCGGAACCCCGTTATTGACTGCGAAACTTACAAAATTCTCAAGCAACGTATTGTCGCGTGGTAGAATCTTAAGCAGACGGTCTATGGTCTTGTCGCTCCCAAGCATATCGCGATATCTATCTGCTACCGAATGAGCATACTTCTGTATCAAGCCATGATTCATCACATTAATGTAGTAGGAAGTATAGCCCGTTGTGTCTTCCGGCACGAAAATGTCGGGCATAATTCCTCCTCCTCCATATACGTTTCTACCATTCGATGTGGTGAATATCTTGGTCTTGTCAAGCTTGATGCTGTCGACGTTGTAGAACTCACCGTGAGTATATCTGTCAATCAGATCAAGATCATATTTCCCTGACTCGCCCCGCGTGTATTCCTTCTGGATTGAACGTCCGGAGGGGGTATAATAACGTGCAACAGTAAGGCGAATTGCCGAATTATCCGGAAGCTCGGTTTGGTTCTGCACGAGTCCTTTGCCAAATGAGCGTCGACCGATGACAAGACCTCTGTCATTATCCTGAATCGCCCCCGCAAAAATTTCCGATGCTGACGCAGACTGCTCATTGGTGAGAACGACAAGTTCACTGTCAAGAAATCGCCCGGTGCCATCGCTTGAATAAACGAACTCATTCTCCGGTCGACGACCCTTGGTGTACACAATCAGACGGTCTGCCGGTAGAAACTCGTTGACCATTCTTACAGCCTGATCCATAAATCCCCCTGTATTTCCCCGGAGGTCTATGATAAACTTCTCTGCCCCCTTAGCTTTCAAATCGCTGAGAGCGTTGAAAAACTCCATGTAAGTGTTACGAGCGAATTTGATGACACGTAAATATGCCACTTTATCGTCTACCATATAGGACACATCCACCGAATTGACCGGTATATCATTACGAACTACGTCAAACGTCAGAACATTGGAGGAATTAGGTCGTTTGATATGAAGCACGACCGTGCTACCCTTCTCCCCTTTCAGATTTTTGAAAACATCCTCCTGAGTGATGGAGTCGCCGGTCAAAACAACGGAATCGGCACGTATAATTCGGTCGCCGGCCATTATCCCGACTTTCTCCGCCGGACCTCCGGGTATAACTTCTATGACATTGACAGTGTCGCTTACAATCTGGAACGAGACACCCACTCCGCTAAAAGAGCCGTTAAGATCATCGTTCACCGCCGTAAGGTCAGACGGGGGAATATAGGCGGAGTGTGGATCAAGACCTCCAAGCAGATCCGGATAAAGGGTCTCAATCAAGGAATCAACGTCCACCTTATCGACATACTCGGCATTTATAAGGCTGAGTATCGTGCGCAATTTTTCCTCCTGTGTGCTCGCGTGGCGATCTGACATATATCTGCCGATAAAGATACCACCGACTGTCCCAAGCGCCACAAGCGTGGGAAGCAACACTTTTACTATGTTCCTGTTATTCTTCATTTTTCGTCTTCGGGGATATGTACGGTCTCCACTCCCGCTTCCTCAAGCAATTTCAGGCCGTCTGCCATCCTGTATAATTCTGAAAACACCACCCTCTTTATCCCTGCCTGAATTATGAGCTTTGCACACTCTATGCAGGGACTTGCCGTAACGTAGAGGGTGCTCCCTTCGCTTGAGTTATTGCTCCGGGCAACTTTCGTTATGGCATTGGCTTCGGCATGAAGCACATAGGGGAAAGTGTGATCGGTCTCGTCTTCACATATATTAGGAAACCCGGAGGGTGTCCCGTTATAACCATCCGAGATTATCATTTTATCTTTCACCAACAGTGCCCCTACCTGCCTTCTCTTGCAATAGGAGTTTTCACTCCAAATCCTTGCCATGCGAAGATACCGCTCGTCAAGCAGTCGGGTCTTATCTTTTGCTTTCATTTTTTGTTTGTTTAGGCTTCTGACTTTCGTTGTTTGAGGGGTCTATGCCTTATCAAGACTGTTCCATAAGGAATTTTTCCGCATCCATAGCTGCACGGCAGCCTGAACCGGCTGCTACAATTGCCTGCTGATAGTGGGGATCCGCACAGTCTCCGGCAGCGAATACGCCCTCCACGTTGGTCGAAGTGTGGAGTCCGTGTACCTTGATATAACCCTGTTCATCAAGGTCCAGCTGACCTTTAAAGAGTCCTGTGTTGGGCGTGTGGCCAATGGCAAGGAAGAAGCCGTCTATCTCGATGTCAAACTTGCGCTCCTCTCCCGTATCCTTGTTCTGCACGAGATGAGCTCCTTCAAGACCGTCTTCTCCATAAAGTCCGAGAGTATTGGTATGCCATAGAATTTCTATGTTCTCACGCTCCTTGACCCTTCTCTGCATGACATCGGAAGCTCGCAACACTCCTCGACGAACAATCATATACACTTTCTTGGCAAGTGTGGACAAGTATAACGCTTCCTCACAGGCTGTGTCGCCTCCACCCACTACGGCTACATTCTTTTTCCGATAAAAGAAGCCATCGCATGTAGCGCACGCGCTCACACCCAAACCACGATATTTCTCCTCGTCGGGGAGACCGAGATATTTCGCTGAAGCTCCCGTGCTCACAATAACAGTATCGGCCAGATATTCTTCGCCTCGATCGTCCTTAACTTTAAACGGGCGGCTACTGAAATCTACCATATCAATAGTGCGAGACTTAATTTCCGCCCCAAATCGCAAGGCTTGCTGACGGAAATGCTCCATCATCTCCGGGCCCTGTACACCTTCCGGATAACCGGGGAAATTTTCTATTTCAGTGGTGGTGGTCAACTGTCCTCCGGGCTGGTCACCTTCGAATAGAATGGGTCGTAAATTAGCGCGCGATGCATATAGTGCCGCGGTATATCCTGCGGGACCTGAACCGATAATCAATACTCGTGTTTTTTCTTCAGCCATAGCTTTTTATATCTTCTTATTTAAAAATCCGGAGTGTGAGCAGAAGTTGCCGCCTATAATTGCGACCTTTCTATTGCACACACTCTAAATTTATAACAACTAAATCGTGAAAAATATTGCAATCAATGCGTTTACATGCCTGATTAAGCTTTCCCCCTTCACCGAAGGTCAACAATCTCGGCTTTTGGATAGCGAGACTTGGGATATTCAAACTCAGCCGGTGTTCCTCCCGTTGTGGTCTTGAATGAGGTGACATCCACTGTTGTTGTGCTGCCCCCTGCCGTGACACTTATCTTCTCCGGATAGAATGTCGTGGAGTTAACTGTGACCGTCAGTTTCGTTATCCCCGAATTCTTTTTAACCGGAGTGATGTCCACGACATACTTACCGTTTCTTTTCACAGGATTGAACGTATAACGGAAACCGGTGCCGGCATTGACATATAGCAACGGATTCGATTCCATCAACTCCTGACGTGTGGGGGTTGTGACGGTTGTTTCATTCGTCCGGGGATTATAAGTATAAAGACTTTTCCCATTATACCAGGTCGATACCTGAGGCGTACTTACTGCAAACTTGCTTCCCGAAGTCTTCACAGTTCCTTTTGCTGACCTCCCGTTTGATGTGAGGGTAAAAGAAGCCGACACACCTTTTGAAGCCGAAACGACAGCTGCTGTCTTTTTTGCCACCTCCTCCGCTGTCAAGGCGAAAGCCTGGAATGAGGAAACAAAAATCATGAACATCAATATAAATAGCGGCCTTACCATTGCATTCGCACGCCTATATGTTGTTTCTATCATGTCCGAAATGTTATCCTTTTTCATAACTTATACTTTTTATGACCTTTATCTCTCTTTGACATTCTTAGTGTCGGAAAAGTTTAACCCATCCGCTGGTTAAGAATGCTTTCAAGAGTCATGGGGTCAACAAGCACCGCACGTGGCTTTCCTCCCTGAGCCGGACCGACTACACCTGCGGCTTCGAGCTGATCCATTATCTTGCCGGCGCGGTTATACCCTATCGAATAGCGGCGCTGGAGGGAGCTGGTGGATGCTGTATTCGAAGTGACCACAAGACGCGCAACCTCATCAAAAAGCGGGTCGCGGTCTCCGAATGTGTTGGAGACTTCGCTCTCTCCGCCATCAGCTCCGGTCACTACAGGATCAGGCAGCTCGTAGGCTCCTTGTCCCCACGGCTGTTTCTCTATATAGTCGCATATTTCCTCCACCTCCGGAGTATCGATAAATGCACACTGCACCCTCACCATGGGGCTGCTGTTGCTTATCAACATATCACCACGTCCTATCAGCTGTTGTGCTCCCGTGGTGTCAAGAATAGTCTTGCTGTCGACGCCCGAGCTCACCTTGAACGCTATGCGGGCCGGGAAGTTTGCCTTGATGATACCGGTGATGACATTGGTTGAGGGTCGCTGCGTGGCGATTATAACATGCATTCCGACGGCTCGAGCTTTCTGAGCCAAACGGGCAATCGGAACCTCAACCTCTTTCCCTGCGGTCATGATAAGGTCGCTGAACTCATCCACGACTACCACGATATACGGCATGAATCTGTGGCCGTCTGCCGGATTAAGCACCCGTGCCTTTATTTTGTCGTTATACTCTATGATATTACGAGTGTGAGCGTCTTTCAGCAACTGATAGCGATTGTCCATCTCCACACAGAGAGAACTCAACGTGGCTACAACCTTGTCCATATCTGTGATGATAGCATCCTCAGCTCCCGGAATTTTGGCCAGATAATGGGATTCTATCTTTGCATAAAGGCTGAACTCTACCATCTTGGGGTCTATCATAACAAATTTGAGCTCATCGGGAGTCTTACGATAGAGCAACGATGCTATAATGGCATTCAGACCCACGGATTTACCTTGACCCGTTGCACCCGCCACGAGAAGATGCGGCATCTTGGCAAGGTCGGCTATGTAAACCTCATTTGATATTGTCGAGCCTAACGCGATGGGAAGCTTGTATTTTGATTCTTGATATGCCCGGCTCTTTATGATTGTTCGCATCGATACGGTCTGCGGGTCTTTATTAGCAACCTCTATGCCGACAGTTCCCTTACCGGGAATAGGAGCTATGATTCGGACACCCTCAGCCGCCAGGCTCAAAGCTATATCGTCTACCAACGTGCGGATCTTGGCAATTCGCACACCTTTGTCCGGAACTATTTCATAAAGAGTCACCGTTGGACCGACAGTTGCTTCGATACTGATGATGGGGATACCGAAATCAAGAAGGGTCTTCTTGATTTTGTCTTTATTCTCAAGTTGCTCCTCGGTGTCTACACTTATCCTCTCTTCTCCGGCACGGAGTATTTCGTAAGGTGGGAATTTGTAAGGATGCGCACCGGGAAGCCCGGCATTATCCGGAAGATGCGTGGAAGTGGTTTGTGCTATCGTATTGACATTGACCACCATGTCCGGTTCTTCCTCTTCCTCCTGCTCTTCCTTCCCCTCATCTCCGGCAGTCTCGGTCGGATATTCGACCGGAACAGTGGCCGGTGATTGAGCGGAGGGAGCCGACATTTCCTCACCTCCGGCAACGATGTCCGGATTATCAGGAGAGGCTGTTGCGACTCCAGCCATGTTGGTGGTGACTTCCTGTGCAGCGCCCATGGTATACGTATCCGAGACCTCTCCCCCACCCTCTTCGGGACGGACATATTCCACATCTTCAAAATCGGGCAATGAGGTGTAAAGGCCTGTTTCCATGTTTCCAAATGTAACCGGTCCTGTCTCCTCCGGCTCGGGTTCAGGTTCCTGTGTCGCTTCGCCTGCCTTTGCTGCCTCGGCCGCCTCACGCTGACGCATGGCCTCCAATTCCGCCTCCTTTCGCTCCTTTTCCGCTCTTCTCTCTGCCTCTATACGTTTGCGTTCATCCCTTTTCCGTTTCAAACGAATAATCCAGTTGATGAGATCCCGCATACATATGATGACAAACAATGCTATAAAGAAAAGGCACAGGATTATCGCTCCTGTCACACCAAAGAAGTGGATTATAAATTCATTGACATAACGTCCATGGAAACCTCCCCAATTTACCGGAGATTTCAGCCCTATTGTCATCAAGCCGATAATCAGCGACACCGTGATTAGTGCGACAAAACATTTGATTGTGAAATCAACAGACTTGAATCTCGGCTGCCCGACAAGTTGCTTCAGAGCCATTGCAGCGAACCACACGACTATCACGATAGAACCGAGACCGAAACATTCGTTTATCAAGAATTCGGAAATTCTCGCGCCACCCTCTCCTCCTGCGTTATTGATGGCGCAAGCCGTGCCTATAGGTGAATGATTGATCTGCGATTGGTCTGAGATACATGAGGTCATGTAGGAAAGGAAAGACACCCCTAAGTAGACGGCAAAAAAACCGCAGAACAGACCGATTATCCATCTTACAGTCTGTCCTCCGAGCCATTCCTTTACTATATCTGAAATTGGAACGGAAGGCGTCTTCTCCTTTTTTACCTTCTCCGGTTTCGGGCGTGGAGCCGGCTTCTCTTTTCGCACCTTGGGACGAGGTTTCTGCACCGGTCTGCGCACAGATCGGTCGTCCACCACCGTAGCCGGGGGCAGATTGTCAACGACCGGGCTCTCCTCCCTGGGCTCTTCTGGATTCTCCTCCGGATCGGGTATCGTGGGATTAAATGTGTCGTAAGTTCTCATTTAGCGTTTTGATAAAATTGCTGTTGAATGATTCCATATTTGTCGGATATTTCCGACTTTCGTTTGCATGATTTGACACTGCAAAGATAATCATTAATTGCTTTGTTTCCTATCATCAACGCGCTAAAAAAAGGAATACCCTTTTAATTTTTTTAAATTCCTTCCTGCCCGCCATCTGAATTTGGCACTGTGTCAGGCTGAATTTCAACCTTTTCCTTAATATCCTCTATATTTTTCACCTCCTCTTTGGGCAACGTATCAACCGGAGCCGCACTAATCGTATCGGGTTTGTTTTTATTCTTTTCCCGGTTGGCTAAAGCTTGTTTTTTGGCCGCTTCGCTCAAACGTGGCGCCTTTTGGCCGGGCACAGTGCTGACTGAGGGAATCTCATATCCCTCCTCAAGATTGACTGCCATATCTTTCTTCCCGGGACTGACTATGACCGGCATACCTGAATCTACCATCTCCACAAGCTTCATAATGTTTTCATTGGTCACTCTTATACAACCGTGGCTCCTGCGCCCACCTATACTCCATGGGGCACATGTCCCGTGAATACCTATTGAATACCATCCGGGGATGTTCAATCTAATAAACCGCGGACCGAACTCACCTTTCTTGTCGCTCTTGACTCCATCATCGTCGATAAACTGCCATTCGGTGCTGTCATGTACTTTCCTTACTGAAAAGAATCCCTCGGGTGTGCGATTATCAGGTTTTTCATGTTTGGTGCCATAGTTTCTCGCACAGGCCATTCCAAACGTCGCAACCTCCTCTCCAAACCGGTTGAAGCGAACCACTTTCATCCTGTATTTGTCAACCACGATAAAACCGTCATGACTGTTGTTGAGCAGCTTGGTGGCATAACTCAGTTCATCTTCTGCCATTTGAGGGAGTATCCCTTTCTGATATTTATCCCAGTCTCCCGATTCCTTCATATAATCGATGGCTGCTTTTGCATCGGAAAACCATAATTTTTGTGGTTTTGGAGTCTCGGCGATAGTGTCAACCGGCTCCTGTTCAGTCTCGACTACTGCGGATGCCGGCTGCGTGTCGCCTACTGTTTCTTTTTTACCGCTGCATGAAGCGATGCAAGCCATTGCAGCCATGGCCCACATCAGATAAGAGAGATTCTTGATTCCTTTTATTGACATTTACTATTCTTTCTTGTTTCATCATTCCTCTTGGAAGAAATACGGAATGAAGAGGTGTGTTACATTTCTTATTTTCTTAAACGCATAGAAAGGATGAATTGCACATATCCCGTGGTAGAAGTTACGCTTTTTTTATGGAAATAGACCGAGAATAGACTCAAAAAGCCAAGAAAAGGTTGGCTATTTCAGATTAAATAGCTAACTTCGCATACTGCATAAAAACACGAATGATTCCGATATGAAAACGACAAGGATTGCCGCCCTCATCTTTCTTCTGCTGTTATGGCTTTGGTTATGCAATGCCATAATAGTCGGCGCAGGTGGATTCACCTTCAAGAATATTTTCCTGATTGTTGCTTCCGGAATCATTATTTTTGTACCGCTGTGGAAAAAATATATCCGCAACGGCAATAACAACAATTGAAAATCACCCAAGCGAATGTCACTCCTATCAGAGATAAACTCTCCATCTGACCTCAGAAAACTCGACATTGAGCAACTACCACAGCTTTGTGCCGAAATAAGGGAGTTCCTTATCGACCACCTTTCAAAAAATCCGGGCCATTTCGCCTCAAGTATGGGAGCGGTCGAGCTTATAGTTGCGTTACATTACGTCTACGACACTCCTTCCGACCGCCTTGTGTGGGATGTCGGGCATCAGGCTTATGCTCATAAGATACTTACCGGAAGGCGAGAAGCTTTCTCAACCCAGCGCACACTCGGAGGAATAAGCGGCTTCCCTAATCCTCTCGAAAGCGAAGCGGATACTTTTATGGCGGGACATGCCGGGAATTCCATCTCCGCAGCTTTGGGCATGGCTATTGCCGACCACTTGACTCCCGGACATGAACATCGCAAGACAGTAGCCGTTATCGGAGATGCCTCTATAAGCGGTGGCCTCGCCTTCGAAGGTCTCAACAATGCATCCAACCATCCGAATAATCTCCTTATTGTGCTCAACGATAATGATATGAGCATTGATAATAACGTTGGGGCACTCCACAGTTATCTCTCCAATCTGACAACATCAGCCGGTTATAACCGCTGGAGGAACAAGATGGCTATGTATCTTCGGAAGAAAGGGGTGCTCACTGAACCTCGCAAAAGAGCAATCATTCGTTTCGGAAATTCTGTGAAATCTCTTGTGTCAAAGACCCAGAATATCTTCGAAGGCTTAAATATCCGCTATTTTGGTCCTATCGACGGCAATGATGTGATACGCCTCGTGAAGGTTTTCAGAGAAATAAAGGATATGGAAGGGCCCCGCCTCCTTCATGTCTGTACAACTAAAGGTAAAGGGTATGCTCCGGCCGAAGCAGACCCCACAGTATGGCATGCGCCCGGTAAATTCAATCCGGAAACAGGCGAACGGAATTCATCTTGCGACAATGGCGAGACACCTCCGCTCTGGCAGGATGTATTCGGAGAAACCCTTGTGGAATTGGCCGAAGCTAATGATAAAGTGACGGGAGTCACTGCCGCGATGCCTACAGGAACCTCTATGACCCACCTTATGAAGAGCTTTCCGGAGAGAGCTTTTGATGTCGGTATCTCGGAAGGTCATGCCGTGACCTTCGCGGGGGGACTCGCAGCCGCCGGAAAACATCCTTTCGTTGCGATATACTCTTCTTTCCTGCAGCGGGCATACGACAATATCGTGCATGATGTGGCTATCCAGGGTTTACCTGTCACTTTCTGCATCGACCGAGCCGGGGTCGTCGGTGAAGACGGCGTAACTCACCACGGTCTTTTCGATCTTGCATACCTCAACTGCATACCGGGAATGACCATTGCCTCTCCCGCAGACGAGACAACATTGCGCAACCTAATGTTCACCGCCCTTTCTGAAAATGTGCCTTTCGCGATACGCTATCCAAGAGGAAAAGCTACTACCCCCGACTGGAAGACTCCTCTCGAAAGAATCCGACCCGGAAGCGGACGAAGAGTAGTCCGTAAGGAGTGTCCGGACTTGGCTATTCTGACAATCGGGCCTGCTCTCCACGATGCTGTTAAGGCTTCTGAAATACTTTGTAAGGATGGCATAACCGCAGATGTCTACGACATGATCTGGCTCAAACCTCTTGATGGAGATATAATCAAAGATCTCGCCGCGGCAGGCATCCCTATCATTACGGTGGAAGATGGTGTGGTGACAGGTGGGTTCGGGTCAGCCGTCTTGCAAAAGCTAAAGGAGATGGATGCTCCGAATAGAATCGTGTCCTTAGGCGTCCCGGATAAATGGATCGCGCAGGGCACTGTAGGAGAACTCAAGCATCTTTGTGGCTACGATATGGATGGAATCCTAAATGCTGCAAGGGACATAGTAACCAAAAAGGAAATAAAATGAAGATTGTGATTGCGGGCGCAGGTGAGGTGGGCACCCATCTCGCGAAACTGCTCTCCAATGAAAATCAAGATATAATCCTTCTTGATAGCGAACAAAACCGTTTGGACGTTATTAATGACAACTATAATCTCATGACCTGGAACGGCTCAACGTCGTCGTTCGAGACTTTACGCGAGGTTGGAATCTCCAATACGGACCTATATATCGCCGTGACTCCTTACGAGACACGGAATCTTACGTCATGCGCCATAGCCAAACGATTGGGTGCAAAAAAGACTGTGGCGAGAATTGACAATTTCGAATTTCTCGACAAACGAAATAATGTTGTCCTGAAGGATATGGGGGTGGATCACCTCATTTATCCTGAAGACTTGGCCGCTGACGAAATTGCACTTGCCCTCTCTCACAACTGGGCACGATATTGGGGTGAACTCCACGACGGTCGGCTGTTGCTCATAGGAGTCAAACTCCACACGGCCTCCCCTATCATAAACTGCAAACTCAAGGATCTTCCCGTAACGGGTCATAACTTCCACGTCGCAGCAATCAAACGAAACAATGAGACTATCATCCCGGGTGGTAACGATGAAATCTTACATGACGACATAGTATATTTCATCACTACTCCTCCTTATATTTCCACTGTCAGAGATCTCTGCGGAAAGAAAAAGAAGATAATAAAGAAAGTCCTTATTATGGGAGGAAGTCGGATAGCTCGACGTTTCTCGAAGCGGTTTCACGATGAATTTCATATCAAGATTATTGATAATGACCGCGACAACTGTGAATATATGTCAACCCTCCTGCCCGACTGTGAGATTGTCTGTGGTGACGGACGTGATATAGAGGTGCTTCGTGAGAATACGATTTATCAATATGACGCCTTTGTCGCCTTGACAGATTTTTCCGAAACCAATATTCTTTCATGCCTGTCGGCCAAGGAGTTCGGAGTGCCGAAAACAATAGCTGATGTGGAAAATCTCCAATTCGTCAGTCAAGCTGAAAATCTTAATATCGGCACAATTATCAATAAAAAGCTTCTGGCATCAAGTCATATCTTCAAGATTCTGCTTGATGCAGATGCCGACAATGCAAAATGTCTCGCGCTCGCCGATGCTGAAGTTGCTGAAATGCAGGTGAAACCCGGTGCTAAAATCACCAAGAAACCCGTAAAGGACCTTCACCTTCCATTCGGCATGACTTTGGCCGCTCTTGTCAGAGAAGATGACGTTCGCCTCGTCAGTGGTAACACTCAGATTGAGGCCGGTGATTTCGTTGTGGTGTTCTGTCTAAACGGAACCATCGATAAAATTGAGAAATGGTTTAACTAATTCACGACGATGTTCTTTAACAAATTCTCAAGAAGCTACATCAATTTCCCGATGTTGCTCCGCGTCATCGGATGGCTCCTCGTAATAGAAGGCGTCGTGATGCTTTTGCCGTGTATTACAGGACTCGTTTATCGAGAACCCTCCACTCCATATTTCTTTCTTTGCGCCGGACTTACCACTACTTTCGGAATGTCTTTCGTCATAAGGAAACCTAAGTCAAGAGAGATGGGGAAAAGGGAGGCTATCCTGCTGACAGGTATAACGTGGGTGATTCTGTCGGTGTTTGGAATGTTGCCATTCCTCATCTGTGGCACACACATGACTGTCACTGACGCATTTTTCGAGACTATGAGCGGATTCACTACTACAGGAGCCACTGTCCTGAATTCCCTTTCGGGTGTACCCCGCTCCATTCTTATCTGGCGTTGTATCGTGCAATGGATTGGCGGCCTTGGAATCATTCTCTTCACACTGGCTGTGGTTCCTATGCTTAACTATCAGGGTGGTATGCAGCTATTCAACGCCGAAGTCACAGGAATTACACACGACAAGCTGCGCCCGAGAATCAGTTTCACAGCGCAAGGTCTTTGGTTGGTCTACATAGCTCTGACAACAATCTTGATAATTCTTCTGTCTTTTTCTGAGCTGACTGTCTTTGACTCAATATGCTACGGAATGTCTACAATGTCAACCGGGGGATTCGCAATCACAGACAACTCCGTGACTGAGATGAACAATATCTACGTAAAATGTGTCATGATAGTCTTCATGTTTTTGGGAGGTGTCAATTTCGCGCTTATTTACAAGGCCATTACGGGAAGCGTGAAATCGGTCTTCAAGAACGATGCTCTCAAATGGTATATAGCTATCATCTTTATATGCTACCTCCTCCTGACAGTCAATGTCTGTCTCCAACATCTCGCAAAAGAATGGGATGACATAACAATCGATCCCCTCTTTCAGGCTATTTCAATTCTGACTTCAACTGGTCTTACAGAGCCGGATTTCCATGACTGGGGTCCTTTGGCAGTGATTGTGTTGATAATCATGATGGTGATGGGTGCTTGCGCAGGTAGCACTTCAGGTGGTGCAAAAATCGACCGTTTCATAGTCCTGTTCAAGTTCATAAAGAATGAATTCTACAAAATTATGCATCCCAATGCCGTCACCACTGTCTCTATCAATGGGAAAGGCACACCCAATTCAATACTAATGAAAACACTTGCATTCTTGTTTCTCTATGTCATCGTCATAATGGTGGGTGGGTCTTTACTGGTAATTTTAGGGTTACCTTTGAAAGACAGCTTTTTCATTGCCCTCTCAGCTATTTCCAACACTGGCCTGGGCACGGATATCACCGGTATCGGGGGGAATTATGCGTTGGTGCCGGCTGCCGGAAAATGGCTTCTGAGTTTCATAATGCTTGTGGGACGTCTTGAACTCTTCACAATTCTCATACTTTTCATCCCCTCTTTCTGGCGGAAATAATACGGAAGTTTCAGGGCCTTTGAACTTTTCTGTTATTCAGTTTGTTTGAAATTCATCTTATAACCCTAAAATTAAAAAGTTATGTTTGAAGATCTGAAAGACAAAGCAGCTGATATGCTGAATAACGAGAATGTTAAAGAAGTAGTTGAGAAGGCTCAGGAGTTTATCCATAGTGAAAAGGGCAAGGAAGTCATCGACAAGGCTCAGGAATTCATCAAGGAGAAATTCAGCAAATAATCTCCACTTCAGTAATTATAAAACATAAAGATTGAGGTCGTCTAAAGTTTGTTAGACGGCCTCTTGATTATATATCCTTACAAACAGTTTTTCTCCCCCAACAAGGATAAGAAAAAAGGAAAACCGAGGATACGTCTGGAACAGCGAACTTTATTTTTATATCGTTAGAAATAAAATATTTGACAAATGTGAGCAATCGGTTATTCCCGATTTTTACACCCACAGATTTCAATGTTCTTCTGCCCAAAATGGACTGACACTGCAAAGTTAGTCATATTTTTCTACTTGTCCAAATGCCAATGGGTTAAATTTTGAGAACTTTGTCCAAACTTGAAAATGAACTTGTAAAAATAGATTTACAAGTTCATTGATTCGCAGTTCAATGTACACACACTCAACGACATAGACTTACAAATCATCATTTATAAGTTGGGCAATCTATTCTTCCTCGTAGTAATATGAATAGTCTATGCCTTTCATGAACATCTCACGGTCGTTGATATTGTCGGTAAGTGCACCTTTCAGCAGAGACTTGATATGTGTTGAATCCACCACGCTTTCTCGCATTGCAGTTAGATATTCATTCTTATCAATTTGGCTCCAGTCCACGCAGAGTTTCAATGAATGTCTCAGCATGAGATCAAGCCAGATTCGGGTGCTTCGCCCGTTTCCTTCCATAAATGGATGTACCACGTTCATCTCAACATATTTGTCGGCTATTTCGTCAAGAGTGGATTCAGGCATTCGCTCAATTGTCGGGATGATCGTGGGAAAATGAAGACAGTTGGCAAATGTGAAACCACCCTTAGAGATATTCTTATTCCTTATCTGTCCGGCAAAATCATATAAGCCTCCGAACAGATAGGCATGAATCTGTTGTAGACATTTCATGCTACCCGGTTCAAGAGAGTTAAGTAGCCCACTTTCAAATAAGGTGTATGCTTTCTTACGACTCTGACCATCAATGGTATTGTCGCTGTAAGTGAACCAGTCAAGGAATTTACTCGCACGATTGTTAGGATAATGCTTGGCAAGAAGAATGACTCCCTCACTATTCAGTACATCGGCTTTGCGTTGCTTGCCATCCGGAGCCTCGAATTTGAACCTGTGAGTGGTACTCACGAGTTCAACTCCATCTTTACCCAGCTTACGTTTAAGCCAGCGCCAATAATTACCGGCTTTTATATAATCCGCCTCATCATTGATAGCGCGTACCACATCGGTAGCCGAGAACCACCAGCAGTTGTTCTCCTCATCCCAGACCGCTCTCACTTCGCGATCATTGAAAAACCGTATCGACTTCTTGCTCATCTTATATCGGGACTATGACTTAATTATCTTTTGAGTTTCTTTTGCTCTGCTTCAAAGGCTTCGATGAAGTGGATTTCGACCTGTGAGAGGTAATATTGAGTGCGCTCGCGGAATTTCTCATACTCTGTGTCGGCTTTCAGCTTTGCAACTTCTGACGATATGCTTCCGGCATGTGTGAGCAATTCTTTTCCTGACAGTGTAAGGAAGTCATCGAGTTTCTTAATCCAGTCTTTCATATACATCGGCATATGGCTCTTTGCCTGTAGTTCGGCAAAATCGAGATAGAGGTTGACAATGCGGTTTAGTATATCAACTTCCTCCTCCGAAAGATAATTCTTTGCAATCTCAGCCTCTTGTTTGGTCGGTAATGCACCGCGCCATGTAGTCAGACCCATAAAGTCGTTTTCGGCATTCGCTCTGTCGTAAATCACTTCGGCAGCAGTGCGTCCGTGAGCGGCAAAGTGCATCTTGTTCTGTACCGTCTTGAAGAATTGCTGGGTTGTTTCAGTCCGAGGGTCATAGTCGATACTGAGGGCATATATTTCAAGAACCTTACGGTAGAAAACCTTTTCCGAACTGCGTATGTCGCGTATTCTCGCAAGCAGCTCATCGAAATAATTCCCATGACCGGCATTTTTCAGCAGGTCATCATTCAGTGCAAATCCCTTAATCATGTATTCCTTCAACACCTGAGTAGCCCACTGTCTGAACTGTACGCCTCGGTGTGAATTGACACGATACCCAACACTGATAATCATGTCGAGGTTATAGTAAGAAACGGTGTAAGTTTTTCCGTCGGCAGCAGTTGTTGCATTTTCTGCAACAACTGAATTTCGCTGTAACTCACCACTTTCAAGCACATTCTTTATATGTCTTGAAATGGTCGACTTATTGCGTTGAAACAGCTCCGCCATTTGGTCGGCAGTAAGCCACACAGATTCATTGGCAAGTCGAACCTCAATTTTCGTCTCGCCCTCCTGCGTCTGAAATAGTATTATCTCTCCGCTATCCATACGATGATTAGTAAGGCTTTTTCATATCGGTTCCGTCAAGAAATCTAAAAGTCCAATCGGAGTATTTATCCCAGAACTCGGCACTTATTTGTTCAATCATGGTCTTACGATCAACTTTACCAGGACGAATAATAATATTATCTATCTCCATATTAGTAACAAGTAAACTCCACCCATTATTAACACCGTCGTAATATACGGGGTCTGAATCCTTAATTGACTTCAATAACACAAGGTCATTAGGCGTAAGTGAAGTAGGAGAAATATATGCAAAATATGGGGTACAAGATTTATTACACGGAAAACTTGAGTTAAAATCCATACATTGAAATTTACTCTTCTTCTTATCAAATCCATGAATATACGAATCTCTTGCCCTTCCGAAATTAGCATCAGCACTGTAAATACCTATTCCTGGATTCACTAATCGAGAATCTTGAAAGAAAAGCTCGTTATAGCAATTTCCGCATGCATGAACAGATACAGCTTTACTATGAGGAATTGTGTCATAATGTAGTAAATTTGCTATCAATCTTTTGGGAACAAGTGGGTATAGATTAGAGATAATGTCATATTCTTTGAAAGATTCATCCTCATCTACAGGAACAAGGTATCGAGAATATTCCCAAAAATCCTCTGTTTCGGGTATTGGACTGTCTGAATCACGAATAATTTTTATAGTAGTGTCATTAATAACTTTTATGTTATTAGCGCTTAGAAATAGAGAGCAAACAAGCATTTTGCTTAAATAGTCTAACTGAGCATGATCATAATGATATAATATTATTTCGTTTTGTGATAGTAATTCCTTTATTGTTGTATCTTTCCCAGTAAGATTTCTGACTGCAGGCCACATAATATTTCCCAACTCAGACTTTGCCAAATTATTTACAAAAATTGATTGAGCATTTCCTTGTCTATTAAAAATATACTTCCAAATTAAATCCACAGTTTCAACCTTATCAGAAAGATTATATTGCTTAATATGATTATGTGCAATCTCTAGAGTTGCAATAATATATTTTTCAACGACTTCTCGATATTTATCTGAATAATCAGCTGGGAAAGAAATAATATCCTTTCTATCAACACTTAATTGAGGTTTAATTGAACCAATGAAGTTGATACTCCCATTTAATTCTAAAAGACGAAAATAATTATTCCGATCTGAAAAACTATCTTTAACACTAATTCCATCAACTGATACTGAAGAACCATTCACTTTTAATAATTTAAATAGAAGAGATTCTCTGTTAATAGTCTCCATACCAGGCAGAGGAAGAGCTAAGATTGAATTATATTCTATTGCTTCAGTTACAATACGAATAGGGTATAACTTTAGGTGTTTATGCAGTTCTACGAGAGATCCATTATACTCATAGAATGAACCTCTCTGAATAACTTTATCAATAAATTGTTGATCTTCAATCCCAATACCTAAATCACCAATATTCAAGGTAAAAGGTTTGTTAAGAATATCTTGTGTGGAATTGTCGGAAAATCGGACTTTGAGTGTTATTTCGGCAGGAACATTGTTGATATAATCATTCAGGTAATGATATAAACTCGTTCCCCAAATTTGGTATATCTTGTTATATTTTGCAAACTCGTTCACTAGTACTCCATCAGGTTTATATTGAAGTACCAGTCCCAACTTTTGTATGGGAATGTTATTTATTTTTCCTTCATATTCAGGATGCAAAAAAACTTTTACGAGTGTTCCACTGTCAGTTATTTGTTCCTCATCCTCTCTTGATGGCACTTTATAATAAAAATTTTCTTTTGGACCATCAATGCAACACACAATACATTTCTGCGTTTCTATTGATTTGGTTACAATTTCTATTTTATATCCAATAATAAAACATGATAAGATACCTATGCCAAATTGGGATACCGGATTATACGATGAACCCCATTGGGATTTTTTTTTATAAAATTCCCTTGAATTATAGAACGAGTTTCCAATTTTTAAAAGGAAATTTTCAATTATGTATTCGTCCATACCAATCCCGTTATCTTTGCAATAAAGGAACTGCCCTTCATTTCCCTCCTCAATGCCAAACTCAATTTCTCCGCGGAGCGATTGTTTATTCATTTCGGCTATTGCTATACGACACCTACAAGCATCGAGTGAGTTCTGATACAATTCACGAAGAGGCGAAAATGGATCTTTGTACAATTTCACTCCCATTAATAACTCGATAATTTTATTCTGACTTAAGATGAATTTTTTATCTTTAACAGGAATGAACTTGCTTTTATCTGGTTCAACATTATTTCTGTCTACCTCACTAATGTTAATTTGGTATTTTTGTTGCCATCCTCTTTTTAAAAGATCTAAGTGATTAATTTCATCATCTATCCAATTCAAATAATCTTGCAAATGATAGTAGTCCTTAGGGATTTGGCAACTAGCCATAAATGCAATTACTCCATCCTTGATAGTGTAATTAAGGCCTATTTTATTTAACCATTCATTTTTACTATATTCTGATTGAAAAGACATTGCGGTTCGTAGGACAGACGGGGCTCTGTCCGAACTATAATGAATTATGTCTCCAAGGCGTAGCATCATAGAGGTGAATTGCAAATTTGCTACATCAGTGCCTATGTATTTAACATCTTTCTTTAGTTTTCGCACGAAATCAATATCTTCCCCGTGAGACGCACACACGTCTGCTAGATCAGAAAATAAACGTTGAATCCATACCTCACCTAAAATCTCAGTGGCAATTTTTTGCAAATTCGAAACATATTTAGCAGATCTTATATGATGAAACGTTCTTATAAAATCCACTCTAATAGAATGATTTAATGCGTCAAATGAGTCTTTATTTACTGACTCCTTGATTATATCAATATAGCCGTTTCTAAATGCCTGATATTCAACAAGCATTTCTGATAAAAAATCTTTTAAATCATTTTCATTATCAGGTGCGAAGACCCAATTTTTTATTTCATCAAAACATTTATATAGTTTCTCTTTATTATGTTCAATAAAGTCTTTTGCTTCTCTGAATGTAAAAGGTCTCTTTCCATCATTACAAATTGAAAAGTTTGAACTTGCACGAGAATTATAACCCTCAGTCATTTCCATTAAAGATAATTCCCAATCAGCTGGAGCCATTCCACAATCGTGAAGATATGATGCTGCAAGTAATAGAAATAGCTCTACTGAAGAAAGTTCTGCAAGTAGTTCATCCCCTAATAAGAGCGCAATATTTTCTTCCACTTTCTTTAAATGTGCTACATCATGGAGATCAAATTCTGGCATGATTTTTATCACCCTCTTCTGATGCTCGGTTGCTAACTCAATAACCTTTTGAGCTAGCAAATAAAGTCTATTATCAAGACTATCAGGATTTATTGAAGCACGTTGTTTCAAAACGGAAATAATATTACTCATAGCTAATATGGTTATTAGAAGGCAAAGAACTTGTCTTGCATTCGGTTTTTGAGGTTGAACTTCTTAGTTGAGTCAAGAGCGCGCTCTATGCAGATGAATTTTTTGTCGGGATGCTGCATAAAGTAATCTACAGTTGAATCGGCTAATGTATTATCTACACAGATATATGCCTCTTTTATACCGTCAGATGCAAGGTACACTGTGTTGTCTTTAAATTGAGATTGAGGCGCGAGTTTATATGTGAGCATAAAACCACGCGAAATTAGTATCTCGGTGATTAGCTCCTGTTCATCAAAGCCCATGGATAATTGCTGCTCTTTTATCGCAACATATTTATGGAAGAGTTCAAGATTCTCTTCCTTTGATTTTTCAGGATCCGGAGCAAAGTCAGTACGGGGGAAGGATGATTTTGTGAGAGTGAAAACCTTGAATCCAAGTTGATCAATTTGTTGTTGTTCTTCCTGTGTAATGATTCGGCCATCATAAGAATTTTTCACCTTTTCAGCAACAGCCTTATTTCGGGCTATTGTTATATCACTAATCTTTTTGAACCCGGCTCGTCTCGCATTACTATTCTCATCAGTTGATTGAGGTACCTGTACAAGGATGAATTTGCGATTACCGCCATCCTTTATGTTTTGATTGATAACAGCATGCCCAGTTGTTCCCGAACCAGCAAAGAAGTCAAGGACAATACATTCTTTATCTTCAACATGTTCAAGAATACGTTGAATCAAAAGCGATGGCTTAGGAAAATCAAATACTTTAGAACCTAGTAACCCTTGAAGTTCAGAAGTTCCATCATCCGTATTACCGGCATATTCATGTTCCCATAGATTTATTGGAGTTAAACCTCGTGCTTCAGATAAGAACATCTTTACAGATGGTACTTTTGCAGTACCATCACTACCCCAATAGAGACGTCCATCTGCTAAAAGTTTATCGAATACGTCTTTTGACCGTCTCCAAGCATTAGTGGTAGGATAAGTTATTACTCCTGTATTAGGATTTTTTATAGGATAGCATAAATTGGGGCGAGCTTCTGGTGTTGCTGGGTTTAGAAATGATGCACCCTTCCAATCACCGCGAGGGTCCTTGTCAGGGTTTGAATATCGATCATCAGCATCTTCTGTTCTAGGCAACAGGCTAACTTTAAATTCATCTTCCTTACTGTAAACTAATATATGTTCAACAACTGTTGTAAAGTCAGTAGTATTATTGCTGCGAGTATATCGTTTCTGCCACGAAATGTTTGCCTTGAAATTCTCCTCTCCAAAAACTTCATCGCAAATTTTTCTTAGATGATGAGCCTCATGGTCATCTATTGATATAAATATGACACCGTCGGGACTTAATAGGTTCCGAGCAACTAAAAGACGACTGTACATCATGTCAAGCCAATTGCTATGGAATCTGCCATTTGCATCTGAATTAGAATCAAGGCTGATACCGTCTTCCGACTGTTCTGTTCGTTCCCAATAGGATTGGCGACCTTCTGAGAAATTATCATTATATAGAAAGTCCTCTCCGGTATTGTAGGGTGGATCTATATAAATGACCTTAATCTTGTTGCGATAGCCATTTAATAGGATTTTAAGCACTTCAAGATTTTCACCTTCGATAATGATATTTTCGGTAATGTCAGCATTGACACTGCGTTCCTCATCAAAGTGTAAGGTGGCGCGAGTAGGCATAAATGCATTTCGTTTAGCCTTTGATTTACCAAACCAACGGAACTCATAGCGCTCAGTCTCATCAACGCTATCCGGATTTACGGCTTTTTTGACTTCATTGATGTCTAGTTGCCCCTCTTGGGTGAACCAATCGGGAAACATCTGACGCAGCTTTTCCAGTCTTTCTGTGTTTAGATCCGGAGATTGTATGATATGGTCTTTATACGTTTCCATTGCTATTTATTGTTTGATTGGCTTGCGCCTTGAAGGTTTCATATTCTTTAATGGGAGCTTTATAATAAGCCTCAATTCCAAGAGATTGGAAATGCTTGATTGCACATTTGATACGCCCAATTTCATGAGGAGTTAAAGCCCTCGTGTCGTTTAGATCATCAGTGCCTTTAATTTCGACTACAAAATAATACTCATTGTCTTCGGTGGTGCTCAAAGATTTTTTACGTAGAACAACTCCAAAATCAGGCTCGTAGTTACCGATAGGTGTAGGAATTTTGTACCAAGAAGGGAATTTAAGGAAACACAATACCTCCGTATTAGTTATCTTATCTGCATCTACTGCAAAATTCCTTTCAAGAATACTATCATACAGAGTTTTGTCCCATACAGCATGATTAGGAGTATCTACATAATTTTCACAACCATCCTTATAGAAATCGTCAAATATGAAATCATAGATATTCCCTGTTGGGCTATATTCAACGCAGCGAACCAATTCGTCGAGTTGTATCTGACGAATCTTAAACACTGCCTGTTCCATAAATACAGGTGGGTTCTTAATATATTGGGCTTTGTTATCAATTCCCGCAATTATCTTAAGCACCGATGTATAGCATAATCCGGTTTTCTCACTTATTTCTTCGATGAGATCATGAGGATTAAATTTTGCTCGCGCATTGTATGACTCTTCACCATTATATTCTGCGTTCTGAATATTACTAATGTTAGAAATGCGCATACTAAGAACATCAATTGTATAATCACTAATACGTATTTCGTTCAAAGCAACGATGCTCTTCCGGATCAGCTCATCTTCATCCATGTGAATGCGATAAGTGGTTTTCTTTGCGACAGTATTCCAAAATCGACGGAACACACTCATGAATGTTTCATCTTTCTTTATTTTGAACGTAACGCGATTTATACATCTTCCTTTATGTGTGCGTTTGGGATTCGGAATTTTCGCACCATTTCCATACAATTCTTCATACTCTTGTTGATAACAGCGGGCAAAAGTTTCGTATGTCTCATTAGGGACAATAGTGAGTTGGTTTATCTGCTCATCATCAGGAGTATCGTCGGGGTCATATATTCGCTCTCCATCTTGGTTTACACAGATGCGCAATCCTCTACCTATTTCTTGCCGTTTCTTATTTTCAGAGTAGCTTTCATTAAGAGTGGCAATACCGAATACATTAGGGTTGTCCCAACCGACACCTAAAGCCGAATGGGAAAAGATAAATTCAATCGGACTTTCAAAGGAAAGGAGCCTCTGTTTGTTATGAAGAATCTCATCAAAAATCTCCTTATTCTTTCTGCATGCATCTTCCTTGTCGGTGTATTCTCCTTGTGTGGTCTTTGCGAAATAAAAGCCTTGTACGGCCTCCACCTCAGAATCTGAAGGTTGTTTACCATCATTAAATTCCGCAAACACCTGACGATATTTTTGCTCAAAGAGTTGCTTAATTATAGGTCGGTCAGAACTCATATAATTTGCGACCCTATCAATAAATATTAATGATAGATTTTTGATACCCTGAGGTTTTAACCTATTTTTGTTCTGAAAATGGCGTCGTATGAGCCATTCTAACTGCATCGCCCACACCTGTTCCTTATTGGCGGACGAAGAGCCCTCAATGATTTCTGTACCGTTTGTAAACACTACATGCCATTTACGGTCAGTCATTGATTTATAAATACGACTTATGGTAAAATCACTATATGACTCGTTGCTAGATTTATCTGCAAGATTATCGTCTTTCTTCAACCAGCCCGATTCTTTGAACTCAAAGCGTCCTTTGGTTTTATTAAGTTTCCACAGCTTTAGTTTAGCCTTAACTTGTGAAGCCGTGGATTGCACCTGACTAATCTCTAATTTCATTGTTGCTTCGTCATTGCTCTCAGAGACAGTCAGAACTTCTAGTTTTTTTACTAACCCAAGCCGATAGCTTTCTGCGGGAGTCAGTTGGTAAAGAACATTCTTTTTAACCGAATGGGTGGCAGAATAGCGGAACTTAAACAGGGGCGTCAATTTTCCAATCCATTGCCTTGAATTATCCGTGTCCATACCCTCCTGAGGCTCGTCCATAAAGATAATTGGATGAGTCTGAGCTATGGCTTCCAGATGTGGCAGATTGTTGAAGAGTCCCTCTCGTTCAACCTGATTCAATATATTATTCTCAGAGTTAAATGATGCCAAAGTAAGCACCATAATCTGAAGATTGTCAGATGTAATGAAATCGTGAAGTTTGCTTAATTTAGAGCTGTCATAGACAAATACGTCCGGAGTAACATCATATTTTTCGGCCAACTGATCTTTGAAGTTGTTAAAAGTATCAATAACGCCCTGTCTAATCGGAACAGAGGGAACAATAACAATATATTTGCTTAGTCCATATTGCTTGAATAATTCATAGGCAGTTTGAATATAAGTCAATGTCTTACCTGTGCCTGTTTCCATCTCAATACAGGCATCATTTTCGTCAATTAAGAATGCTTGGTTAGCAGGTATTCCATTCTCAGAGCTTACGCGTTTGACGTTATCAGTAATCTCTTGCGCCGACAAAGAACAGACATTAGAATGAATATCCTCCACATGAGCGTTGTCGTAGGTATTTCGTTCCATGCCACGAAATATCTCTACCACACTTTGTATGGCAGTGGATTGATGCGGTGGATTTTCAAGTTTAAATTTCATAACAACTTCTTTTTAACGCAGCATCATAATGATTCTACAAACTCCTTGTTTATCAACTCCTCTAATTCAACATCTAGCAATTTTGAAATTTTCAATAATAGTGTAATATCAGGTTGAGATGAATTGGTACACCATTTAGAAACAGTAGAAGGGTTAATGTCTAGCTCATTAGCCAGCCATTTATTTGTTCGTTGCTTTTCTGCCAATACAACTTTGAGGCGATTAATCCGTTCAGCCATAATATAAATTATTTATCGGCAAATTTAATGAAAAATCTTCACATGCTCAAATAAACTTCTCAATAAGTAGTCTTTAATATCTCGCAGACTGCTTGGATTTGCCGGTTTTTTGAGGTTTCAGGATAAAAAATATCGCTGAAAACGTTTGATTTTCAGCGATATTTCTCATTTTAAGGTCTTATCTTGTGATACGAGTAAAGCTCGAATCCTCGGTTTGTGGGAGGTAACCACTATGTGGTGGTTTCCTTTTTGATTATTTCCAAGAGAAGTCCACTTCAGAATCCTTATAGTCTGAATCTCCATACTGAGACCAGAACTTGGTCGGGAGGTCATTTGAAAACTCCCAGAAGAAGGTATAGGTAGATTCTCCTGTGCTGTCACCCTCGCTCCATGTATCGACAAGCTTCATCGGGAGATTTTTTGTGCCGTTGCCAAGAAGACCGGCATAGTAGAGAACGGCCATCTCATCCATATCGATAGCGAAAGCTTCATCAAAGAGCATAACGTTTGCTTTGTTGGCAACCGGTGTCTTGAAAGTATCGTTGGTGTAATAGATGTTTGTGACAGAGTTGTCGCCGTCTGATTCGACCATGGTGACTTTTGTGATATCGCCATCTGTATAGGTCATGGAGTAACTTTCATCTCCTTCACTGCGCACCATGCGAGTGAGCTGATTGGCATTGTTATATTCAAATTTCCAAGTGTCGTCTTCAGATCCTTCTTCTTCATATACCTGAAGAGCATATGAAATAAAACCCTTGTTGTTGAACTGGAGATAAATCACTGATTCAATCTCCCCTTCATATTTGTAGGTTGCCTTTGCCTCAAACTCGGTAGCGCGGGGGAAGGTGCCATATTCAATTGAGATATCCTCCCACTGATTCTTAATGTTGGTAACCTGACCTTTGTCGTTTGTAGTAAACTGGTAGCCATCTATAACTGATGGAGTAGCTTCTGTGAAGACATTATCTACAGAAGGGGTGGCATTATTCGGTACATCGGGTGTGTCATCGTCATCACTGCAACTTACAAGCGCCATTGAAGCCACCAAGCATCCATAGGATGCAAATCTAAAAAGATTTTTCATTTTAAATTGGAATCTATGCTCTAAGGGATCTCATCCTCAAGAGCGATATTAGGATACGTCATATTATAATTAGTTAAGAAGCAGGAGATCCGCTCTATAATCTCACCCTGACCTTTATTGAAAACTCATCTGAAAATCAATAAAATTCTCAATAATCAAGATAGAGTTTTGAGTGCAGCTTCCTTTTTTCGGAGAGTGCTTATCCTCTTTTCGGATGCAAAATTAATAAAAATAATGGGGAGAGAAAAATCCTTTTCAGTCCTTTTTAATCTTTAGAGGGGTTGGAACCATATAAGAACAGGCTGTCTGACTTTGGTGGTCAGACAGCCTGTTCTTATATGGTTGGTTTTTATTTTCTCTTCAGCACAAGAGCGTCAAGCGCGGCGATCGCCACGAGATCGAAAATCTCCCTCTCGGAAGAATTGCTGTTGGTGAAATAAACCGGCTTCTTCAGACCCATCTGGATAGGACCGATAATCGAGCCTACACCCATTGACAGCAACATCTTGCTCACAGAGTTGGCAGCAGTAAGATTCGGGAAGATGAGGGTGTTCACCTCTTTTCCCTTGAGAGTATTGAAGGGGAAAGTCTCATCTCGAAGTTGAGTGTCGAGCGCATAATCCACCTGCATCTCGCCATCCACCTGCAAATCCGGATACTTCTCATGCAGTTCTTTCACTGCGTCTGCCACCAGGGTTGCCTCCTCATGTATGGAAGAGCCGAAATTGCTGTAAGAAATCATTGCCATCACAGGATCCTGGGCAAAGAAACGCACTGTATGGTCCGCCAAGCGCGCGATATCCACGAGTGCCGCCTTATCTGCATCCGGGTTGATAGTGGTGTCCGCAAGGAAGAATGTACCTTTCCTGGTGTTGAGGATATGCATTGTAGCGAAATGGTTATACCCCTCCTGCAGGCCAACGATTGACACAGCGTGTGAAGCATTTGCCTCTCCTGCCGAATAAGTTGAAGAAAGACAAGCGTCGGCATCTCCGGTCTCAACCATCATCATACCGAAGTAAGAACGGGTGTACATCTTCTCAAGCGCATATTGGAAAGTGAATCCCTCTCTCGCTTTTTTCTGAGCAAGCAATTTTGCATAACGCTCGCGAGTCTCCTCCTCGCGGTCGTGGCGCGGATTGATGATTTCCACACCCTCCAGCGAAAGTCCGAGACGGTTGGCGCGCTTCTCGATCATTTCCTCGTTGCCGAGAACGACCGGACGGCAAACACCTTCGTGGGCTGCACGCACTGCTGCACGCAGCATATTGTCCATATTACCCTCGCAGATTACAACTCTTTGGGGTGTCTGCTTCGCCACATCCACAATCCTGCGCATCATCTTGCCGTCATCTCCCATGATAGAGCGCAACTTAGCTCTGTATGCATTCCAATCCGGTATAGGACGTTTGGCTATGCCTGATTCTGCTGCCGCACGAGCTACCGCCGGTGCTACACAGAGAAGCAAGCGGGGGTCAAGAGCTTTGGGAAGGATGTAGTCAGGACCAAACTTGATGTTATTCATCCCGTAGGCCTCATCGACAACTGCAGGAACCGGTTCCTTAGCGAGATTGGCGATAGCGTGTACGGCGGCAATCTTCATCGCTTCATTGATTCCTGTCGCACCACAGTCAAGCGCTCCTCTGAATATATACGGGAAACCGATGACATTGTTTATCTGGTTAGGATAGTCACTACGCCCCGTTGCGAAGATTATATCCGGGCGAGATTCAATCGCAAGGTCATAGGCAATTTCGGGATTCGGATTGGCGAGAGCGAAGACAATTGGCTTCGGCGCCATTGATTTCAGCATCTCCGGAGTCACAACATCTGCCACACTCAAACCTAAGAATACGTCTGCATCTACCAGAGCCTCCTCCAGAGTATGGATATCACGGTCTGTAGCAAATTCCTTTTTTTGCGAATTCAGGTTCTCGCGATCTGAACGAATGACACCTTTGGAATCACACATCACGACATTCTTCGGATTTACTCCGAGCGAAACATACAGACGTGTGCAGCTGATTGCAGCCGCGCCTGCACCGTTTACAACAAGGCGGATATCTCCGATTTTCTTTCCTTGAATCTGAAGAGCATTGAGCAGACCGGCGCCTGAGATGATTGCGGTGCCATGCTGGTCGTCATGCATGACGGGTATGTCGCACTCCTCTTTAAGGCGTGTCTCTATTTTAAAACACTCAGGAGCCTTGATGTCTTCAAGGTTGATGCCGCCGAATGTCGGGGAAATAGCCTTGACAATCTCTATTATCTTTTCCGGATCTTTCTCATTTATTTCTATATCGAAAGCGTCAAGTCCCGCGAATATCTTGAAAAGAAGTGCCTTCCCTTCCATCACCGGTTTTCCGGCAAGCGCACCTATATCACCCAGTCCCAGCACTGCAGTGCCGTTACTGATTACGGCAACGAGATTTCCTTTGTTTGTGTAGCGATAGGCATCCTCGGGATTCTTCTCTATTTCAAGACAGGGATAAGCCACACCGGGAGAATAAGCCAACGCAAGGTCGTGCTGCGACGCGTACGGTTTGGTGGGCACAATCTCTATCTTTCCCGGTTTACCCTCCTCATGATAGTCGAGGGCCATTTCTTTGGTAACTTTTGACATATATGCTTTAACTTTTGGTAAAATTTTTCTTCTCTTATCCTACCTTCCTATAACATAAACGTAGATTTTATAAAAAATTGCTTAAAATTTGAAAAATAAATTTCAAAATTCCTCATAGGTTCCTTTTTTCTCGCCTTATTCTTTTTATATGCAATTTTTACTCTCTTCATTTTTGCAGGAAGCGGTCTAACCAATATTTATCCATGTTTCATTTTGACACTTTCAAATCATTTTTCTTGTCTCTTGTCACCCCCCTTTTTATCTCTTCGTTTTCTTTGTCAAGCACACCCCTCATATGCTTTTTCATCTGTTTATTAAAATATTATTTTTTGCATATATTGTTGATAATTTTTTCAATATATTTAACCGTTATTTTTTAAAAGTTTTCCAAAACTTTTTATATATCATTATTTATTAGGGTTTTAAAAAATTTATAAACACAAAAAGTTTCCCAAAATAAAAATTTTTAATATATTTTTATAGCTCCTCCTCTTGCAAAAATTATATTTTAAAACTACCTTTGCATCCGGTTTCGAACCATTATGAGACCATATAAAAAATAAGTTTCTACCCCTCAATTTTTTAGGAACAATGATACAAACTGTAGAAAAACGCGACGGAAGAATCGTGGGCTACAACGAAGAAAAAGTCAAGGCCGCCATCCGTAAGGCTATGCTCGCCACTACCAGGGGCGAGGATGAAGCTCTTATCCAAAAAATTGCCGATCGTATCGGAATGTATGGAAACGAACGAATGACCGTAGAGGAAATTCAGGACAGAGTGGAATTTGAGCTCATGAAATCTGCCCGTAAAGACGTGGCAAAGCGTTATATCGCCTATCGTGACCAGCGCTCAATTGCCCGTCAGGCCAAGACACGTGACATGTTCCTTGAAATTATTGAGGCCAAGAGCAACGACATCACTCGCGAGAATGCCAATATGAATACTGATTCTCCGGCCGGCATGATGATGAAGTTCGCTTCCGAGACAACAAAACCGTTCGTCGACGACTATCTACTCTCCTCGACTGTCAAAAACGCTGTAAAAAACAACTATATCCATATCCACGATAAGGATTATTACCCTACGAAGTCGCTCACTTGTGTGCAGCATCCTCTCGACCGTATCCTTAAAAACGGATTCGTGGCCGGTCATGGTGAGTCGCGCCCCGCAAAACGGATCGAGACTGCAAGCGTTATCGCTTGCATATCGCTTGAAACAGCACAAAATGAAATGCACGGCGGTCAGGCCATTCCTGCTCTTGATTTCTACCTTGCTCCCTTCGTAAGAGCTTCTTATATTGAGGAAATCAAAAATCTCGAACAGCTCGTGGGGAGAGATCTCTCTCACCTCTATAATGCAAAATTCCCGGATTATCTGAAAAAATCTCTTGACGGCTTGGAGGGTGACGAGCGCCTCCTGCAGCACGCGATAAACAAAACCGTTGGTAGAGTGCATCAGTCAATGGAAGCTTTCATCCATAACATGAACACAATCCACTCCAGAGGTGGCAACCAGGTTGTATTCTCCTCCGTCAATTATGGCACCGACACCTCTGCCGAAGGTCGCTGCGTGATAAGGGAAATGCTTAATTCCACTTACGAAGGTGTTGGAAACGGAGCTACCGCTATCTTCCCTATCCAGATTTGGAAAAAGAAAAGAGGGGTCAGCTATCTTCCCGAAGATCCAAACTACGATCTTTATCGGCTCGCCTGCAAGGTGACGGCCCGCCGTTTCTTCCCCAATTTCCTCAATCTCGACGCTACATTCAATCAGGATGCTGATTGGCGTGAAGAAGACCCGGAAAGATACCTCCACGAAGTGGCCACCATGGGTTGCCGGACGCGTGTATTTGAGAACCGCTATGGTGAGAGAACCTCTGTCGGGCGTGGAAACCTTTCTTTCACTACCGTTAACATCGTTCGTCTTGCAATAGAGGTAATGAAAATTGAGAATAAAGAGGAGCGAATAGCCACATTCTTTGAAAAGCTGGACAAGGTGCTTGACATAACTGCCATGCAACTTGACGAACGTTTCCAATTCCAAAAGACCGCTCTCGCTAAACAGTTCCCGCTTGTAATGAGCGTACTCTGGAACCATTCAAATAAACTCGCCCCCAACGACACTATTGAGAAGGTTATCAATCAAGGCACACTCGGAATCGGCTTCATCGGGCTTGCCGAATGCCTCATAGCCCTTATCGGTAAACATCATGGAGAGTCGGAGGAAGCACAGGAATTGGGTCTCAGGATTGTCACCCACTTCAGAGACCGTGTAACAGAATACTGCGATACCTACGGCCACAATTATTCTGTACTCGCCACACCGGCGGAAGGGCTTTCCGGGAAATTCACTAAAGTTGACCGAAAGGTGTTTGGTGTCATTCCCGGCGTGACTGACAAGGACTATTACACCAATTCCAATCATGTTCCTGTCTATTACCATTGCTCTCCGCGCCACAAGGCAAAGATTGAGGCTCCCTACCACGACCTTACACGAGGAGGCCATATCTTCTATGTAGAGATTGATGGTGACGCTACCCACAATGAAGAGGCCATCATGCAGATTGTCGACATGATGGACCAGTATAACCTCGGCTATGGTTCTGTCAACCATAATCGCAACCATTGTCCTAACTGCGGTTATGAGAATGCAGAGAAGAATGCCTCGGTATGTCCTAAATGCGGCACACGCTTTGAGACAATACAACGTATTACAGGCTATCTTGTCGGTACCACTGACCGTTGGAATTCCGGCAAACTCGCCGAACTGCATGATCGTGTGGTGCATAAATAAACGAGATTCCACCAATGTATAATGTATTGGCTATAATGCGCGGAACCACGGTTGACGGACCGGGGTTCCGCACATCTGTTTATCTGGCCGGTTGCTCCCATGCCTGCCCGGGGTGTCACAATCCTTCTTCCTGGGACTCAGAAGGTGGCTCCGGGATGTCTCTTGAGGAGATAATGGAAATTGTAAGGGAGGAGGATTTTGATGTCACTCTCTCCGGTGGAGACCCTCTTTTTAATCCTGTCGCATTACTTCCTCTTGTCGAGGCCTTGAAAAAAGATGGTCGTAGCATCTGGCTCTACACCGGATTTCTTTGGGAGGAAATTCTCAATGACCCGGACAAACTCCGAGTTGTGGAGAATGTGGATGTGGTCGTTGACGGTCCTTTCATTCAAAATATGCGCGACACAGACCTTCTTTTCCGCGGTTCCTCAAACCAAAGATTGGTGGATGTCAGAAAATCTTTGGAGACTGGAAAAGTCGTAATCTACTCCCGTTAAGAGGCTTTAACAATGCAATACATGAACTTTTCTCTCATCTCATGAGTTTAAATGACAAATTCTTAAAAGTTCATGTTATGTTAGCCGCTGGAATTATTATATTTATCACAGGACTGACGTTGCGCCTTATCCTTAATCTGTCAGCCCACTATGAAAAAGACATTCTCTCCCCTCGGAGAATGAGTGAGAGAATTTCTGCCCTTGACCTTATCTTTGCCAAAAGAAGGATGCTCCTTGTTGATGCGAACATCCTTATGGTGGCCGGTCTGCTCACATTCCTAATTACCGGAATATTCAACTGATACAAAGAAAGCCTGTCGGATTTTGATCCGACAGGCTTTCTGTTTTCCTTATTAAAACTTGGCTTTATGCCTCTGTCTCTTCTGTTGCCTCTTCAGTTTCCTCCTCTACGGTGAATTTGGTCATACCGTCTTCCACCAGAATATTATACCAGGTGAAGAGTTTCTTTATGTCGTTGTCATAGACACGATCTTTGTCAAAATCGGGAAGCACCACCTCAAACTCCTCGCGAAGTTTTCCATCTTTCACGAGACCTTTAACGTCTACTACCTTACCGTCATTGTGTGCATACACAAGATCAAGAATCTCACCCAATGGCTTGTCTCCTTCATCTGTGTACATCGATATGTCGCCAAGCGACACAACCTTGTCGCGGGCATGAGCCGGAAAACGTTTTTTGCTTTTCAGATCCTCTACGATGAGCGTCTTGCTGCCATGTGAAACTATGCGGAAAAGACCGGGTTTTCCGGTAATCGCCAATATCTCTCTAAGCATTTTATATATTATTTATGGTTTTTATATTTTAATCTTAATTATAATCTGTCGGATGATGCGAGCAACGCCGATGTTTCGTTAAGAAGTGAGGCTTCATCAGTATTTTCGATTCTCCTTGTCTTTTCCACGGGTAGCATCTGGAACTCCCCCCTTTGGGTCTCTATCCTCTCCATAACTTTCTCCCGAGTCATCCCGTTTCGTCTCTCCACCCTCGCTATCCTCAGCTCTTCCGGGGCGTCGACAAGCCATACTTCATCTACCAACGGTAAAAATCCGCCTGTCGCAAGAATAGCTGACTCAACGAATACATCTCCCCCGCTACCCTCGGCGAATTTAAGAAAATCCTTCCTCACGGCCTTATGGACGCAACCGTTGACCGCCTCCCTTATTTCGCTGTCATTGAAGATTCTTTCCGCAATATATCCCCGGTCGAGTTTTCCATCGATGTAAGCTCGATCTCCAAGGATTCCTCTCAGTCCTTCAGACAACTTTTCATCGCCTTCCATAAGGCGTTTCGCCTCTGTATCGCAGTCATAGACCTTATAACCACGCAGACGCAACAGACGTGAAACAACGCTTTTCCCGGCTCCTATACCTCCGGTTATTCCGATCCTTCTTCCCATGTCTATTGCTTTACGATGGTGTATTCCACTGAGTCATTCCTCAGAGAGAGATTCAGAAGTTTATCGGGAAAACTCTTCACTTCCACATGTAGCTTCCCATTGCGAGACCTGGCGATGCCGTTGAAATCCACTTCCAGATGAATAAATTCATCGAAATCATCGTCAAGACGACTCATAGCCACATAATACTCAACCGGCACCTTTGAGGGGAAAAGCAGCAGGCTCTCCCCTTCCGGCACATTGACGGGGGTTAATGTAATTAGTGCTACTTTCTTGACCAATGGTTCAATGGGAAACTCCACCTTCACCTTGGCCGGGATGATTCGCGCCCCTTTGATACGGCGGATATTGACCTCCTTAACAGTGCTCTCTGATATATTATCCAAGGTGATTGTCTCGGTGACAACTTTATGGATGGTGTCAAGAAGTTCCTTATCTCCATAAACCAACACGTTGGATGGAGAGACTTTCACCTCTTTTTCCATCGTGAAACCTAATGAAGGTGTGACATGTGCCACAACCTGCACCGGAACCCTTCTCCCCTTGTTTTCCGTATAGACAAGATGGAGAGAATCAAGTGAGACACTTGCAATCTGGGCAGTGCCTCCAAAGACTGCTTTAAGGGAGGAATTAAGATCGCTCTTCGAGAAGCGGAGCACTCCGTTTTCCGCATATTCGCGAAAATTGATGTTTACCGTCGGAGGTCTCAGATACCCGTTCCGCCAAAGGTTTGTGCCCCTATCGTTGACACTTACATGGATTTTTTCGGGAAGATCGCTGATGAAGGTTACGGTATCGGGCACGTTGGTGATATGTATGCGGACATTAAAATTGTCCTGAACGCTATCGTTAAGAGCAAGAATAAACCAGAACAAGGCACTGATCACCACAAAAACCATGAAGACCATTACGTTATGAAAGGATGAGGTCTCTTTCAACTGACCCCATCGTTCCCGGAGCTTGTTCACTTTTTCTCCCATAGCGCACCCGTCACTCCGTTCCTACTTACTTCTTGGCAGCGTTGTCCTGAGATACGGCGGGGAAGACAGATGCTTTGTCAACCTTGATGCTCACACCGTTAGCGACCTCCATGATGACTGTGAGGTCTGAAATCTCCTTCAGTTTGCCATGGATTCCACCGGCAGTCACGACGCGGTCGCCTACTTGCATGGCCTCACGCGCTTTCTTTATCTCTTTCTGTTTCTTTGACTGTGGACGGATCATGAAGAAATAAAATATCACAATCATGGCCACTATCATGAGCATGCCGCTCAGGCCGCCGCCGGCTGCCTGATCCTGAAGAAGAGGCATTGCGTTAAGTATATTCATCTTGTTTGTTGGTATTGGTTTATTGTTTTAGTTGTCATTTATTGATTTTCCCCTCTTCCCTCAGCTTGTTGGTAATCGAGTAGAGGATACCGTTAAGGAAGGCGCCACTCTTGGCGGTGCTGTAGCTTTTCGCTATCTCGATATATTCGTTTATGCTCACAGCAAGAGGAATCTTCGGGAAGTTGATTATCTCGGCCAATGCTGTCATCGCTATGACGACATCCATGAATGCGAGCCTGTCCGCATCCCATTTATCCTTCTTGATGGTGTCGTGGATATAACGGCGGTAAACATCCTTGTTCTTTACGACCTCTGAAAAGAGCTGGCGGCCAAAAGAGGCGTCTTCATCATCCTTATACATCGGGAGAATGGGATGGCAATCCGGCCCGCTTTCCTCGAATCTCTTGAGGGTTTTGAGGAAGAATGTCCCTATTATCTCCAAATCATCGTTCCAAAAGACTGATTGCGTTTCAAGCGTCTCGAGAAATTCCTCACTATGGAATATGATATGTTTGAAAACATTTCTCCAGAATTCACAGTCGGTGTGATAATCTGTCTCCGGGAAATTCATGTAATCGTAATATATATCCGACTCCATAATCTCCTTGAGAAGCCTTTCAAGCATCACCCTTTCATCAGGGAGCCATGAAAGCTTGTTGCGCTCCACATAATCATTAATATCGGGGTCATTTCGCAACGCTTCGACGAGTTGATTATCAACAAACCGCATATTCGGGTTTAGGTCTTCATCCGTAGGCACATATTTGTTGCGGTTGTCGTCAAGCTGCATCTCCCTGAGATTGGTAAGTTCGACGGGAAGGATAAGGAGACGGAAATAGAGCTCACGCGCCTTATCCATGCTCTTGGCGAGTGTGCGCAAGGCGTCGTCAATATTGTCGCGCGATGAATAGAAATTTTCAAAAGTGGTCTGCATCATCTCCCTCATCCTGTCCACACCACGCAACGTGTAGTTTTCACGACGAGTGAAAAGATTGTTGAGAAGAGGGTTCACCATTATGACAAGGTTGAAGAGACGTTCCCACACCTGGTCGTCGTCACCTTGGTCAGCGTCCATATTCTTGATATAGTTCTTGTAGACGCCGCTTTCCTTTACGGCATCAACCACAGAGCTGACAGCCCCTTCCAAAGGGAATGCCTCGTAGCGATATTTTCCAAGAAGTGATTTCAGCTTTTCGTCGGCAAGAATCTTCTTTATAAACCGTGTGTCCTCAAGCGGACGGTAGCCTCCTCTCTTCTCAATTTCTTCAGCCACCCTCACCATTAGCACGAGCATGTCGAGATAAAGGCTATAGGCGAATCTTTTCTCCTTCGTCGGCGCAGACGGTTGAGATTCCAGCATGAAATGGTTTTCAATCAATAAGTAGGAATAAAGGAGCTGAATCACCTTTATTCTAATCAACACACGATTTATCATAACTCTTTATGGTCGTTTGTAATCTTATCTTGCCTGCTTTCTCGCTTTAAGGAAGGTTGAAGCAGACGTTTTTACGGTGCAAAATTAACCTAAAAGACTCAATATTCCAAAAATATACCGCTATTTTTATATTTTAACTTTTTTCATAAAAGTAATCGGGGAGGAAAACTTTAAAGTTTTCCTCCCCGATTCAGTTAATATATCCTATGTTTTACAGCCCGGATTAATTCATTTTGATGAATGCAGGCACCCAGGCCTTCACACTGACTGTGCTCGAAACTGTTCCGCCGTTGATAAGGTCTGTGCCTGTGCCTCCAATAGAAACATTGGCATCTATCGAAGTGAACACCACAACAACCTTATTGCCTGTCTGTGCATCTGTCTTGGTGATCACCTCCACATTATTACCTTGTGACTGACGGGTCACGGTGCCTCTCCAGAGTGCCGGATTTTCTGCGCGAGCCTTGAACACCTTCGCCACATAATCATGCACCATCTGTTCGTTAGCGTTGAATCCGGTGATGCGTCCCGACGTACGGGCCCAGTTGTCAGGATTACCATTGCCTGTGCTTTTCCCGCTCTTATCGCCGATTTCGTCGCCGTAGTATGTGCAGGTAGGTCCGCTATACGCTGCCACTGCCGCATGGCGTGTCATGAGTCCCTTGGGATTTGAATTTATATCCACATAGTCGCCCACGCGATCGGTGTCATGGTTGCTGAGGAAGATGGTGGGATTCACCCCTGAATCGCGGTATCCGCGCGAAGCGGCATCGTTTGAAAGAAACCATCCGCAGCTCCCCACTCCTGAGGAAAGATTCACGAGGTTATCCTTGCCGTCGAAATCCATAACGCTCTTGAGGCCGTCTTGCTGAGTGGTAGTGATATTCCCGGCACTCGTCCAGTCTTCACCAACCATGTAGGCGAGTGTGCCCCACTGCTCACCGCGAGCCTTACGCTCGGCAGCGACCTTCTCAGCTTCCTGACGAAGCTCATTCCAATAATTGTGTCCACCCTGGTAGGCCTGGTAACATTGGTCAAGTCGCCAGCCGTCAACTCCACGTTCCATCCAGTAGCGTATCACCTCCTTGAAATATTCGAGGGAACCGGGGAAAACAATATTTCCCGCCTCAGACCCACGCACATTGGGAGTGTTATCCTGCGTCTGAATCCACTTCCCATTGGGTGAAGCTGCGCTTACACCGCCGTGATGTCCGAAAACTCCGTCAAGAATTACATATATCCCCCTGTTATGAGCCTCACGAATCAGTTCATCAAATTCAGCCTCTGAGCCGAATTTCGGGTCAACCTTGAAGTAGTTGGTGCAGAAATATCCCGTTGCCTGAAGTTTTTCACCACCCTGACCATTTGTGGAATCGAAAATAGGAGTCATCCAGATAGCATTCATCCCGAGCTCTTTGATATAGTCAAGAGCGTTGATGATGCCACGAAGATTACCGTTCTTGGTGTGACCGTTAGGGCCCCACATATCGCTGTAGCCACTTGCTCCTCCTTGCCCATGCTGGAAGGATGCCACCATAATCTGATAGATATTGAGTTCGCGCCAGTCACCTGTAAGGGTATATACCGGTTGTGAATCATCTCGGGTGAATGTGCCGCTGTAAGTAGCGGTGCCTTCACTGTTAGATGCGGAAATAGTGAAAGTACCGGTCTGATTTTCGTTGAGATAATCACTTACTTTCAGAGTTGTGGTACCATTTCCGAGGGTTACATTGCGGTTGTTGAAAGACCCTGTAATTGAAGTGGCGTTATTGTTGATTGTCACTGTTATAGAACCCGTTCCACGTACGTTTCCACCATCAGGAGAAACTGTGATTTCCGGCTTCTGAGGTCCGTATGTTACGAGGGAATGACTACCATCTGCCTTATACGTATGTTTATTTACGAAATCAAGGTCTTTGCCACCGGCGCGCTCATCATCGCCATGACCACCCCAGCTGATAATTATTTTAGTAGGAGTCGGCTTCCCGGCCGGAAGAGCCCAATAATACTTGCCATTCTTCTTGGTCATGTTATCACCGGGCCATACACCGGAAGCTGTGCAGTTCACCTCACCTGTTGTCCAAGCCCATACCGTCACATCCTGCTTGCTGGTGTCGTCAAAATAGATGTAATAGGCATCCTCGGGTTCTACGGGGTCGATCGGGTCAATCGGGTCAACCACGCTTCCCTTAGTGTATGTGAATGTCTTCACCTCGCTACCTGCCGAATTCTCAGCGAATGTTTTCAGAGTGGTGGTCTGAGTAAAGGTGAGCGGTGCGGTATATCGAGTGGATGAAGCTGAGGGAGTCGAGCCATCTATAGTATAATAAATGTCGGCTGCCGGTTCCACAGAAAGAGATACAGTTACTTTGTCAGTGAACGACCCACCGTCAGGAGAGGCCGACACTACAGGTTTCATCGGAGTCGGGACAGGAGGCACAACGACATTGTTACCACCGGTAGCGCCATGCGCTTCAAGGAGAAGGACCGGACCGGAAGCCGCCATAGTGACCTTACCTCCGCTCACGACAGCAGTCTTAGAGGTGTCGTATCCATCCATAACCTTCTGACCATCGCTGAAGAAACCGCTTACATTGACCGTATAAGATTGGCCGGCCTGTGTGTTAAGGCGAATGACTACGCTGTTGCTGTAGGTCCCCTCAGTGAATTTTCGTCCGTAAGTGTCAGCGCCGAGATTTGTCTGCTGACCTGCGCCAACTGCCGGATTCCTTCTGCGGAACTGCCCTACCTTCTGCCAGTGTTTGTTGACATCATTGTCTACCGCGCTCCAGTTGAAGTCACCACGTGTCACCATACCGGGGTCCCCTTTTCCATCTACATTGGGACGTGATGTCTCATCACCATAATAAATCTGAGCTCCACCAGGGCAAAGAAGCAACATGGTGGCCACATTTTTCTGGTCGCCCGGGCGGTGAAGACCCGTATCATGGCTTGAGACATAGTTTAGCACCTGCTTGCCATTGCTACCGTTGCAGAAATTGGAATAATATTCCCAATCGCTGACTGTTGGTGTCCTTCCTGTGCCCCCTTCAGTGCCGTTGAAAGCGAAATTTATCATCGAATCGAAACCGCCCTGAGAGAAATAGCCGGTATCACCATGATCCCAACCCCAGGCCTCACCTGTCATCCAGAACTCATCGGTCCACCCTTTGGCATATTGGTCAGCGCGGTCGCTTTTACGCCAATTCTGAAGAGCAGTCTTACAGAGATTCTTGAGCTGATTCCAGCGAGAAAACTCCACATGCTTGGCTGTGTCGCAACGGAAACCATCAATTCCGAAATACTCCACCCAAGCAGCGAGCCAATTTATAACATAGTCTGCCGGCGCACCTTTACCGTCACCCCTCCAGGACTCGACATTCGGGAGACGATAGTTGTCCCAATCGCCACCTTTCTCAGCCGCCCATTTCTTTTTGAGGAACGGAGGAATGTTGACTGACTGAGTCTTCTCAGTCACAATATCAGGGAGTCCGGAAAGCGACATAGTCTTGTCGTCCCCACCGGGCACCGTAAAACCTGCACCGGTGCCCCAGCTCCGGTCACCGAAAGCGCGGACGAAGCCACTCCACCAGTTTCCCCATTTACCCTGCTGGTCGGCATTGAAGCTGACAGGATTGGAAGATGACCACATAGTGAAATTACTGTTGGGAACCCATCCCGCCTGTGGAGTGCCGTTGAAGTTACCGAAATCATAGTCAACGCAATCATCGAGGGTGCAGTAACCGGTGTGGTTTAGCACTATATCCATCACCACTCGGATTCCACGTTTGTGAGCCTCCGTCACGAAATTGCGCATATCGTCGATTGTTCCCATGTTTCGGTCCATGAAAGTCCAGTCGAGAGTATAGTAGCCATGGAAAGCATAATGAGGGAATGCGTCATCCTTTCCACCGGTCCAGCCGTGCATCTGTTCGTAGGGAGCGGTAATCCAGATGGCATTTACTCCAAGATTGTCAAGATAATCGAGCTTTTGTGTCAGACCCTTGATGTCGCCACCATGAAATGTCGCCACATCGCTACCTCCGGCAACTTTATGGCGATGGTAGCTTTCATCGTTGGTTGTGTCTCCATTATAGAAACGGTCAGTGAGCACAAAATATATGTTGGCATTCTTCCACGTGAAATAATTGCTCTGCTCCCTTTCAGGAGTCTTGACCTTGAGGGTATATGTCTCGGTCTGAGTGCCGTTCTTTACGGTATATACTATCGTGTTCTCACCACCTTGAAGACTTCCGAGGGAGTGGTTGGAGTATTGCGTGCCGTTGATATTGATTTCGACGGTTGCATCTTTGGACGCCGGAGCGGCGGAGAATGTAGCGAGTGAAGATGCCTCTTCGTCAAGAGTCAACTCGTACGTTTTTGTCGCAGGATTGAAGTTGCTTAAAATGTTTCTGCCGTCTACCTTCACCTCAAGACGGTTGAGGGAAGCATCGCCGGTTATATCCGCCGTCAGGCTGAAAGCGCCCGCACCGGCAAGCATTGCAGCAGCGATGAGCGATTTTGTCTTATATCTGTTGTTATTGCTTTTCATGAAGGAAGGTTACTTTTTGATAAGTTTGAAAGTTGATTTCGAGCCACTCTCTGACACTACGTTAACTACGTAGAACCCTGCGGGAGCTCCACTCATGTCTACTGACACTTCAGAGGCAGCGGGATTGTTGATTGAAGCTGCCTTTGTACCGCTAACGGAATACACATTAATTGCAGCGATACCCTCGGTGCATATCACATTCAGATAATCAGAGAATGGATTTGGGCCTACATTGATGGACACTCCGTTTGCCTCCACAATCTCTTCCACCACAGACACGGCGAAAAGATTCTCCGGCACCATGTTAGTCTGGTTTGCTACTTTGCGCAAAGCGGGATAAGGTTTCCCATCCTCTACCTTCCACTCCCAGATATTGTTGAAATCCCATCCGGTCATACTTTGGAACGTATTGAATCTAACGAGATCGTAGGCACTCTGCAAATCACCGTGATGACCATTACTACCCCACTCCAAGCTGTTTTTCTCCATAGCGTCCCAGCTGTGGTTGGAGGCGCCGGCATTCTGGGCGTTTCCATTACCACCGAAACGGGCAGTGAAATCATGAGTACCGACAACTTTCGTATTGAGCGCGACGGAGTTGCTAATCGTGCCGTAGTTAGCACCGACAATACCACCCACATAATCCTTACCGGTGATTGCACCGGTAGCATACACATTTCGGATGATGCCATGATTCTTTCCGGCTACGCCGCCAGTGGCATAATCCTCTGCATTCTCAACGGAAACGCAGGAATAACAGTCTGCTATGACCCCTGAAAGGTTCTCGCCTACAAGACCACCAACGCAAATCGACTGACCGTCCACGATGCCTGAAGCGAAACAGCGCTCGATCTTACCGCTTATGAGTGTGCCGACAATAGTTGCAACGTCGTTCATACCCTTCACATTGGCATCTACAACTCCGAGACATTTTATTTCCGCACCATCGATAGCGCCGAAAAGGGCGGTAGAAGTACCCAGAGAAGTGTTATTCAAAGAGAGATTCTTAATAGCATACCCTGCCCCGTCGAAATGTCCTTTATATGGAGAAGAGAGCGAACCGATGGGCGAGGATAGTCCGGCAGCGTCAATGTCAGCACCAAGCATCACATACACATCGCCATTCCAGTGGGAGGAAGTTGAAGAGAAAGCCTGCAGATGCTCGGCAGTCTTCAGGATATAGGGAGAATCCTGAGTGCCATACCCTCCACCGTAAGATTCACGCGGAGCCTGCTCTACATTCACGAAGCAGTCTGCTGTCTGCCCGCCGTTTCTTGTTTTTGCAATGAATCCGAGTTTTGTCAAGCCGTCAAGCTGAGCGTCAGACAAACTATAGAAAGATTTGATGTCATCAATACGGAAGGTGTATGTGCCTCCGCTTCCGGACATTTTGAATTGAGATGTGTTGACATCGTCCCATTTCCAGGGAGAGACCTCCTCGCCATTTACGTCTTTACACCATGTGTAGAGGTAGACTTCCTGACCTAAATCGGAGGTAGTAATTTTCACTTCCAACGCCTTATTAGAGACAGCGGGGGAAGGCACGGTCGTTATCTGCGCCGGATTTCCGTCAGCAAAGGCAGAAATAGTGGTCAACGACAACGCCATGAGTGTCGTGGTTAGTTTTTTAGATAACATGTAAGAATATTTAGATAAAAATGCAATCCTTTTGAAGTTGTTTAAACTTTTTCTTTGTCCGGATTTAGCCGGATTTCGGAGGTGATTTTTTAGCTCGAAGAGGAAGTTTAGCGAGCTAAACGACCGATGAGAGATGAAAAAGCATCCCGA
>JAAVDJ010000044.1 GCA_014801875.1 Bacteroides sp.
TCCCATTCCGAACAGAGAAGTTAAACCTTATCACGCCGATGGTACTGCGAAAGCGGGAGAGTAGGTAATCGCCCCCTTAGAGAGGAAGCAGAAATGCTTCCTCTTTTTTTTGCCTCGGCGAAAGCTGAGGCTTTTTTGTATAATGGCTACGCATTCTCTTAGCTCAGTCTACCGGCCATAGAGTGGTTGAACCCTTTTTATGCTTTAGATTTAGGGACGCTTTCGTTTTTTTTCATTAACTTTGTATCATTATTGTCCATTTAATGATGAAAGAATGAGTTTTCCTTTTATTTCAGCAGAAGAAGCTGCCTCCCACATAAATCATGGTGATAATGTCGCCTTGTCCGGGTTTACAGCTTCCGGTACTCCTAAGAAAGTCACTAAGGCTCTTGCTGAAAGAGCACGTGCTTTTCATGCTGAAGGAAAGCCTTTCAAGATTAATCTCTATACGGGGGCTTCCACAAACGATTTCGTAGACGGAAATCTCACAAGAGCTGATGCGATTGCTCAGCGTGCTCCTTATCAGGGCACACCCGTGACGAGAGAAGCGGCAAACAGTGGGGCTATCCATTATTATGATCCCCATCTTTCCCACATGACGCAGGATCTTCGTTATGGATTTATCGGTGGTATCGACGTTGCTATCGTTGAAGTGACTGAAATGAATCCGACAGGAGAAGTTATTCTCGGCGCCGGACTGGGGATGACCCCGACTATCGTCCGTATGGCGAAGAAGGTGATAATTGAATATAGCAGTTATTACCGCTCTTCTTTCCGAGGTTTCCATGATAACTACGTGCCTCTCGATCCTCCTCACAGAAGAGAAATACCTATCTATTCCCCGACAGACCGCATTGGTTCACCAATCCTTCAGATTGACCCTGACAAGATAATAGGAGTTGTCCCCTCGAATGAGTCGGAAAGTGTAAGGCAGTTTACCGAACGTACTGACACGACTCGCGCCATAGGCCGAAACGTGGCTTCCTTCCTGGCTTCCGAGATGAAAAGAGGTACCATCCCCCCGGGTTTCCTTCCGATACAGAGTGGCGTGGGTAATGTCGCGAATGCAGCTCTCTACGGCCTTGCCGAGAATCCTGACATCCCGCAGTTTCAAATGTTCACCGAAATTGTGCAGGATGCTGTCCTTGACCTTATGAAAGAGGGAAAATGCAGTTTTGCCTCCACTTGCGGGTTCGCATTCTCCGACGAGACCATGTTTTCATTCATGGACGAAATCGATTATTACCGCGACAAGCTTTTGATGCGTCCTTCTGAAATATCCAACAATCCGGAAATCGTGCGTCGTCTGGGGCTTATAGCGATGAATACTGCTCTTGAATGTGACATCTACGGATTTGTGAATTCCACACACGTAAACGGCACATATGTGATGAATGGGATAGGGGGTGCCGGAGATTTTGCCAGAAACGCCTATATCTCCATGTTCCTCTGCCCCTCTATTCAGAAGGGGGGGAGAATTTCCGCGATAGTGCCGATGGTGAGCCATGTGGACCATACGGACCACTGCGTGCGTGTGATCGTGACTGAGCAAGGTGTCGCCGACCTCCGGGGGAAGGATCCGATGCAAAGGGCAAACTGCATTATCGACAACTGTGTTCATCCGGATTATCGCGAGCTTTTGCGTGACTACATACGTTCGTCGCGTCGCGGGCATATCTATCATAACTTGGCGGATGCTTTCGCTTTCCACAGGGCTTTTGAAGAAACCGGGGATATGAGGAATGCAAGATTCTCGTAGGAGAAGACGCAGGGAATTATAGAATAAATGAATTAAGATTGATGTTCCAGATACAACCAGAGAAAGACACGGTGAAGCGTGTCAGAATTGAAACTTACGGGTGCCAGATGAATGTGGCGGATTCCGAAGTTGTAGCGGCTATGATGTCGCTTGCCGGTTATGAGCCGACTGAGGTTGACGGGGAGGCTGCGGCTGTCCTTCTCAACACGTGTTCCATACGGGAGAATGCGGAGCAGAAGATTTATTCCCGTATAGCTTATTGGAATGCTTTGCGCCGCAAGCTGGGGCGAAATATCATAATAGGTGTGATTGGATGTATGGCCGAACGCCTTAAACATCGCCTTATCGAGGAATATGGGGTGGATGTGGTGGCCGGTCCGGATTCTTATCTGGATATCCCTAATCTGATTGCTTCAGCCGAAGCAGGAGAGAAGGCCATAAACATAGACCTGTCTACGACGGAGACTTACCGGGATGTGCTTCCGCGCCGTCTTGGAGCTTCTTCCATCAGCGGTTTCATTTCAATCATGAGGGGATGCAACAATTTCTGTTCATATTGCATTGTCCCCTATACCCGCGGACGAGAGCGCAGCAGAGAGCCCCGAAGCATCCTGAAGGAGCTTTCCGATCTCCGCGCCCGTGGCTTCCGCGAGGCGACACTTCTCGGCCAGAATGTAGACAGCTACCACTATACCGATGAAAACGGAAAAGAGACCGGTTTCCACGAGTTGCTGGCTATGGTGGCGGAGGCGGCTCCGGATATGCGCATACGTTTCACTACGTCGCATCCTAAGGATATGAGCGATGCCACACTGGAGACGATGGCTAAATATCCTAATATCGCACGCCATATCCATCTGCCGGTGCAGAGCGGTAGCGACACGGTGTTGAAACTGATGAACAGGAAATACACACGCGAATGGTATCTTGACAGAATAGCTGCCATACGCCGAATCCTCCCGGACGCGGGAATTTCCACGGACCTTTTCACTGGCTTCCATAATGAGACGGAGGAGGATTTCCAACAGACCCTCTCGCTTATGAGGGAGGTGGGTTATGATTCGGCTTTCATGTTTAAATATTCCGAACGTCCGGGCACCTTCGCTTCCAAGCATCTTCCTGACAATGTGCCGGAGGAAGTGAAAATCGAACGTCTCAACCGTATGATAGCCCTCCAGAACGAATTGTCGGCCATGAGCAACCGTGCTGATATCGGGAAGGAATTCGAAGTGCTTGTCGAAGGGCGCTCGAAGCGTAATGCAGATGAATATTTCGGCAGGACAAGCCAGAATAAGGTGGTTGTATTCCCTAAAGAAAACACAAAACCCGGAGATTTCGTCCGGGTCATGATAACGGAGGCGGGGAGCGCCACCCTCAAAGGTCATTTGACAGGGGAATAAGCCAGTCGTCTTCATCTGTCTTCCCGGGTGGCACACGCAGTTCGCCGGGTGCCGGATCCTTTGCGGGCTTCTTCCGGCGTAGAGCTGCGTCAAGCCTTCCGACTTCGGCATCCCTTTTCGTAGGAGTGTCATCAAGCCAGTCGTTCTCCACTTCTGCGGCAGTGTCGCGGATGTCATCCACCGGTTCGTCGGCAGACAATTCCGATTCAGATTTAATGGACTCGCTTTTCTCCCTGAAAGCGGGTCCTTCCTGTTTTTTCGGAGGTTTTTCCTTTTTTATCGGTGGAGGGGGAGGGGCCGGTGCATCCATATGGATGGTCTCGAAAAGATCATAGTTGTCTTTCTCCCCAAGACGTCGGCGTGCGTCTTCAAGGCGCCCGCGCAGCATATTGATTGTCTTTTCGTAATTACGTTTGATAGACTCGAATTGGAGGAGCTGCTTATTGAATTGTGCGATTTTCTCATCCACGCTAATATGCTCTGCAAGATCGGCGCGGGTCATATCCAGTTCGCGCTTTACGGCCACAAGCTCATTGTCTTTGGCGATAAGGCGTTCTGAAAGTTCTGTAAGAGAGACTGTCAGACGCACACTCTCTCGCCTTTGCTCCTCCAGCATGTCGAGGGTCTCCCTCAGCTTTTCATCTGTTGTCATGAGGTCAGTCGTTAATTGGTCGAGGGCGTGGCAAGCCATCTTTGGATGACGCCACACCCTCCATACTGTCCAATCTATTAAGAAACCGGCAGCCATCGGCTCAGCTGTCGGGATGCCATTTCTTCACGATGCCCCTTCCTTTGCGCCCGTTTATAGCGATGGTGAGAGGGGATTCGAATTTCACTATCCTTACGTTTTCGGAATCATAGACAGCCGGGAGACTGTCAAGATAGGCACTGTCGTAGACTCCTTGATTATGCACGGGATCTACCGTGAAATAACCTACTCCGAAAGATGTGAGGTTTTGGAAGAAGTGGGTGCCTTGTGAAGGCTCGATATGATATCCCGGGAGTGCGGATTCAACAATCAGACGCGCTCCGGCAATCTGAGGCCAGCGCACGGGCACACCCAAGGCAGGATCTGAAGAACCCCAGCGGCCCGGTCCTATGAGGATGTAAGGCTCGTTGGTGTCGACAAACTCCTTGTTGATTTTCTCTATTTCACGCGCCACCTCCGGATTACGCGCACTGTTGAAGGTCTGTGGCTTTATGTAGACAACGTAGCGCACATTGTCCATCAGACCATGCCCCAAAGCTGTCTCCGAGCGGAGGATAAGCTCACTGTCCTCAACTTCGAGGATACTGTCGTCAAGCATCTCTTTTTTGTCGACAATCGGGCGTATCTGAAGCCAATAGAGCACACCCTTCTCCTTCTTTGAGTTGGCCGACGGGTCGATGATTCCGGCGAACTCTATTTCGACGGGGCGCCCCATCTCGTATTGTCCGGTGGAAAGCATGAAATCCACGGCATCTGCGAGAGGATACACTTTCTGTCGGAGCACGTTTGCGAAGGTTACCACCTTGCGTCCGGGACCGGTTGCCGAATCACGCAACATTCGATCCTGAAAATCGAATGTGGAGACCATATATTTCAGTGCGCCGGTCTTGAAAGCATCCGCCACCGGTATCTTCACGATGTTGAAACCGTCGTCGGGAGTGAAATCCGATGTGGCCGGAGGGGTAGGAGCGAGCGCATAGAGGTTGGTCTGTGTGTCTCGCAGAGCGAGGTCTACAGTGGAGGTCTGCAATACATGGTCCGGATGTTTCGGGGAGAAACGGAGCGACAGCCCACCGTCAACGATATATTTCCCGAGACCGACAGCAATTTCAGCCACACCATCTTCAGCCACCTCATCGTTGATGGGGTAATAGTTGAGAGACCTCCCCACACCCGAGAAGCTCGGATAATAATAATCGCCGTGAGTCTCACCGACCACTTCCTGAAGGATTATGGCCATCTTCTCCTGGTCGATGACATTACTTGTAGCGTTCATGTAAGCCTTTGAATCTGCGAAGAACACAGAGGCATAGACACTCTTCACGGCATCGCTGAGCATCCGCAGCATGACATCCTTCTCCTTCAGATGCGGAATCATATAGGTGGAATATATTCCGGCGAACGGCTGGTAATGGGAGTCTTCGAGAAGGGAAGAACTACGCACGGCCAGAGGTTTGTCTATGACATCGAAGAGAGCAAGGAAATTATCGATAAGTTCTTCCGGAAGGCGAGCCTCAAGGAAGTGATGCAGAATTTCCTCGTCGGGACGATCTGAAAGGGCGATGGGGTAGAGAGAGTTGAGTTCCATGAACTGGTCGAAGATATCCGTACAGAGCACGACCGTGCGGGGTATCGTTATCTGAAGACCTTGGAAATCATCACACACCGGGTTACGCTTGATGATCTGGTCGATGAAAGCGAGGCCACGCCCTTTCCCTCCGAGCGAACCCTCCCCTATACGGGCGAAGTTGCTGTAGAAGTCGAAACGGTCTTTACGGAAAATCGCCACGACTCCGCGGTTTTTCATGCGGCGGTATTTGACGATACACTCAAAGATGAGTTTTCTGACCACCGGAGCCTCTTCGATTTTCGAGAAGGTGTATCTTTTCACCACATCGGCAATCGGGAAGAGCGCGCGGGAATAAAGCCAGCGCGAGACGTCGTTCTTGCTGCAATGGTAGAAGAGGGCGTCAGACGGAATATTGTAAATCTGGGTCTGGAGCCCTTTCAAATCCTTTATGCGCATGATTTCATCGCCTGAAGCGGGATCTTTCACGATGAAATCGCCGAAACCGAAATGGTAGCCCACGGCATTCCGGAGATCTTGGGGAAGTGTCTTGGAGTTTTTGTCAAGGAAAGTGTAGCCTGCGGCTTCCACCTTCAGACGGTTGTCGCTTTCCTGGCTCTCCACGATGATAGGGATGAAAGGCTGTCGCTCGCGGACATATTCCGCGAAACGCATTCCGGCGTCAGGATCTTTCTCCCCGGCACGCGGGAAACGCACGTCGGAGATGATGCCGAGCATATTGTGGCCGTATTTATCGAAAAGAGCCTGCGCCTCCTCGTAGTCGCGCGCGAAGAGCACCTTCGGACGCCCCCTCATTCGAAGCATCTGCTCGTGTTCGTTAAGAGCCTCCGTGGAGAATTCCATCGATTGCTTGAGCAGATATTTGAAGAGGTGAGGGAGAACGGAGGAATAGAAGCGTATGGAGTCTTCTATGAGCAGGACCGCCTGCACGCCTACATCGAGGATATCGTTTTCAGCGTTCATGCGGTCTTCTATAAGCTTTATTATGGCGAGGATGAGATCAACGTTTCCGAGCCAGGAGAAGACATAGTCCACTCCAGCCAGGTCTTCGTTGGCAATGCGGCGGCGCACCTCCTTGGAGAAGGGGGTGAGCACAACGAAAGGAATTTCCGGATAGAGAGCATCGATTTTTTTCGCCTCCAGGAAGGTCTCGCTCACGTCGACACCCGGCATCGCTATGATGAGGTCGAAATGTTTTGCTGCAAGCTGTTCGTAGGCCTCGGCGTAATTCGCTGCTTTCACAAAGCGCGGAGGAGAGGAGAGGTTGAGGGAGACATATTCGAAATATACCTGCTCCTCCACCCTGCCGTCTTCCTCCATCATGAAGGCATCGTAGGGGGTGGCGATGAGGAGCACGTTGAAAATCCGCTTCTGCATAAGGCGCTGGAAAGCGGTCTCCTTCAGGTATAGCTGGGAGAGAAGGGAATCGTTTACGCTTTGCATGATTCCAGATATTTGTCGAGGGCGGCGGTCATCGATGGAGTCGCGGGGGTCGGAGCCTCTATGGCGAGCTCAAGGCCGGCGTCTTTCACAGCCTGCACGGTCGGAGCGCCGAATGCGCCTATGGCCATCTTCTGCTCTCCGTTTTTCACGAAATCGGGGAAATTCTTTTTCAGGGATTCGATTCCGGCGGGGCTGAAGAAAATTATGAGGTCATAGTCAAACGGCTCGTCCGGAGTGAAGTCGTTGCTGACGGTGCGATACATCACTGCCGGAGTGAACTTTATGCCCGCTTTGACAAGAGGCGCGAAGTCTTCGTTGGTCTGCATATCGGATATGGGGAAGAGAATCTTCTCCTTGGTGTTCTTCTGAAGAGCCGCGAGAAACTGTGAGTCTGCGAGACTCCCTGTCTGGCCGAAGGATATCTTCCTTTTGCGATAGACGATATATTTCTGTAGATAAAGGGCTATGGGCTCCGTGGTGCAGAAATAACGCATTGTGTCGGGCACATGGACGCGGCTTTCCTCACAAAGACGGAAGAAATTGTCGACAGCTGTGCGGGAATTGAAAATGACAGCGGTGAAATCGGCAAGGTTGATTTTTGACTGACGGAATTCCTTTGCGGAAAGACCCTCAACCTTGATCATGGGGCGGAACACAATCTCCACATTGTGTTTGGCCGCGATGTCGAAATAAGGTGATTTTTCGGATGCCGGCTTGGGCTGAGAAACTAATATCTTCTTAATTTTCATCATGAATAGTTTTTGTTTTCCTTTGGAAGGGAAAATCTCGTCACCGTACCAATCCTATTAGCAGCAAGGTGCCGAGACAGGTAAGAATCAAAGGTACTATTTCCAGACTGCAAAGGTAGTATAAAAAAAGCACCCACGACGAAAATTGAGTGAAAAAAATCCTGAAACCCTTCCAGATGAATATGATTTTTGCGATTGTGAATGTGGCGAAAGCCGTCAGGAGCACCACAGATGCCCATTCCGGATAGAAAATTGATATGAGCGCGAGGGGAAACCACAGGAAACTGAGCAGACCCTGACTGGAGGAAAAACCTTTGAGCCATATCTTGGCATGTCGGAGGTCGGAAAAGACTGTCCCTACGGTCGTGTAGGCAATCGCCATGAAGGCGGTGTAGGCCACAGCCATCCCTATGCAAATCCCCATGGATATGGCCGGATGAACCATAAGACCTTCCGGCTTGGGGAGGGAGAAGGTATAGCCCCCAATACTGAAGGGGGGAAGGCGAAGGAAGGAGAAGAGGATGATTCCTGCCGAGAAGCTCCAAAGCAGATTGAGAAGGACGAGAAACGTGGTTTCCCTCACTGTCTCGTCGAATACGTTATGACGCAGCCGGGTGTCCACAAGATTCCTCCGCAGACTCGTCACATATTTGCGATTGTTGCGGAAGCGCAATCCTATGATTGCGAAAAGCACTATGATCGAGGCAAGGATTATTGACATTCCCGTCGATTCCCCCGGACGAGGTTTGACCTCAACTTTCGGAGGCGCCGTCATCACCACGCCATAGACATGCTCAATGGTGTCTGTTGCGACAGTATCGGCCGTAGTGGTATTCGGCCGGGTGACTTTCCCGATGTGGTGGATGGAGTCTGTGGTGACGTTTTGGGGTATGCTGTCGGTCATAGCCATCCCTCCTTCTTATACCATTCCACACAGCGGCGCACCCCTTCCCGCAGGTCAATCTCCGGATTGAAGCCGAAATCCTCACGAGCTTTGCTGACATCTACTGTCCAGTTTCGTTGCTTCATGATATTATATTTGTCGCGGTTCAGAGTGGAGGGCTTCATGTGCATGACTCCCCATTTTTCCGCAATCACCGAGACCATTTTCAATCCCCATAACGGCACTTTGATTCCCAACACAAATCGGCGTCCCAATGCTTCTGACACAATCTGCCGGAATTCTTTCTGGGAGTAGGAACGGGGTTCGGAGATATTGAAGGTGCTTCCGGGGTGAGCATGCCGGAGAGCGTCGAAGACGGCTCGCGCGAGGTCTTCCACATATATGAATGTCAGAAGCTGTCGGCGGAATCCCACCGAGAAATCAAATCCTTTCTGAATAGACTTGAACATCAGGTAATAATCTTTCTCGCGCGGTCCATATATCCCTGTGGGGCGGAGAATGATAAAGGGAATTCCTGACATGGTGAGATTCATCTCCGCCTTGAGTTTGGAGGCTCCATATTTTGTGTTCGGGAGTGGAATGGAACGCTCGGTAAACGGTGTGCATCCCTTTTCATCCCCGGGGCCTAAAGCGGAGAGGGAACTTATATAAAGAAGTTTCTCCGGCACTTTCCCGATCTTCTGCAAAATCTCTATGAATAAGCGGAGGTAGTCGCTGTTGATTTTGGAGAAGTCGGAGAAGTTCAGGCATTTTGTCGCTCCGAGGTTATAGACAATCCAATCCCATTTCTCCCCTTCCGGAAGGGCTTCTTTGAGCGAGACTTCAAGAGAGGCGGGGTTTTCGAAATCAAGATTGACGAATTTTATCCTCTCATCCGTGAGGTAGCGCCGGGAAGTGGATTCACGGACACCGGCCCAGACTTCATAACCGCGTCTGAGCGCTTCGTCAACTATAAAACCGCCGGTAAAACCTCCGGCGCCGACCACGAGTATCTTCATATGGGGTGTGGGTTTTAATAGGGGGATATGGGGAAAGGATTTAGATATGAGAGGGGAGGAGATGGAAGGCATACCCTTGCGAGCGGAGCCATTCAAGGGAGGCGGGAAGCGCTTCCCGGAGACGCGGAAGGCTCTTCAGGGAGTCATGAAACACTATTATTGAGCCATCGCGAGCATACCGTTTCACATTTTCCACTACCTCCTCGGCCGTGAGGTGCTTACTGTAGTCGCGGGTCACGAGGTCATACATCACGACCTTGTAATGTTTTTTCAGAGCCATGAGTTGCCGCGGACGAAGCCAGCCGTGGGGAGGACGGAAGAGGTTGGAGCCGGTGAGGCGTGCCCCCTCCGCAGAATCGCGCATATAGCGCATTGTCGTGGCGGAAGCTCCCTGGATATGATGGAGGGTGTGGTTGCCTACGGCGTGTCCGCGTTGCCTCACTTCTTCAAGGAGAGCCGGGTGGCGCTCCACATTCTGACCAACCATAAAGAAGGTGGCCTTTACCCCGAAACGGTCGAGAATGTCGAGCACCCATGGGGTAGCTTCGGGAATCGGACCGTCGTCGAAGGTGATGAAGACCCTCTTCTGCTCCCCCTTTGCTGAGGGGATACGGAAGATGGCCCCGGGGAAAAGCCACCGGAACCATCTTGGAGGACGTTCTATGAACATATCATTTATTAAGTTCCGGATGATTCTTTTTAAATTCCGAATCCAACCGCTTTGCCCGGGCCATATCCAACTTGTTGTAGTTGGGATATTTCTTGAGCAACTCATCTGTGCCGCCCATTCCGTGATATACCTCGATAGCCATCAGGAGCATAGAGTCGACAGCTCTCTCCTCATCGCTGCGCGCGGCATACTCTTCGGGAGAAAGAGGAGCAAGCTCATTGGCTATCTCGCAATATTTAGCCACTTCCTCGGCGTATTTTTCCAATTCCTCACCCGAATTGTCCAACGAGCTTTCCGAATAATCGTTATATCCACCGCCATAGACCTGCTTGTAGTTCTTCTCAAGTTCCTTCACGGTCATGCCGTAGCGCTCCACGAGGGAATTGACTTTCTTCATGTCGCCGCCATACTTCTGGTAGAGCTCCACGAAGCGATAGAACTGATAGGGGGCGTAGCGGCTCTCGAATGTGAGGGAAGCGTTGCCGAACGACATGGCGATCTCACGATTGTAGGCCAGATAGGGTGCCTGACGTTCCATAAGATTCATGAGGATGCCGAGACCTTTGTCGGTAAGCTTCTTGTTGTTGAGGCGTTCCTTTTGTCCGAGCTCGCAGTATATCTGGCCGAGAGTGGCGGCTATGCTGCTGCCATAAGGAGCTGTCACCTCCGGAAGGTTCTTGTCGATTGAATCGACAACGTTGAGCGCCTTCTGATAATCCTGCTTTCTGAGAGCGGCGTTATTCTTGTGTTTGTAGTCTCCCTCAAAGATTAATTCGGAAGCCACATCCACCATCGTGCTGCGTGTGGTCAGAAGCATACGGCGTGCGGTCTCGTCAAAGTAGGGCACTTTCCCATCCTTGGCGTCAGCGCCACCCCAGCGATAATTCATCACGACATCATACGCCTTGTCCGTGCGGGCAGGAAGACCGTCCTGCATGGTCGGGAGAAGCTGATGAGCCATACCCGTGGAGCGCATATATGGGGTTAGACCTACATGGTAGTCGTCTCCGACGGTAGTCACCCAATAGATGGGGCGTTTCCATCCGTTGGCGGCGTTTGTGGCAACAATATCAAGCATCAGGATTTCACCTAAAGAGAGATACCCTTTTGATTGATAAGTCGCCGTAGAGCGGAGATCCACGATGATATTGTCTACTATATCGGCTGTATCCTCCGGAGCGACAAGACCGCGTTTCACCACGAGTTCCTTGTCAACGGGAATACTGATTACGGAGCTGGGGAGAGTGGGGTAGGAGTTCTCCTCTTTACCGTAGCCGGAATAGAGAGCTTTCAGACTTGTGAGCAAATCTGCGGGAGCCTTCTCGCGCCCGAGTATCGCCACATCCTGACGTCCGTAGGCATAGTCGGCGGGTGTGGCCGTGAAGTCCACGGGAGCCGAATCATAGGCCTGGCGGCGCATCTGGTTGGCATACCAGTCGGAGTTGAGATAGCTGAGGTTTATAATGCGCACATCAGGACGCACTCCCTCCACCTCCTGGGCATACCAGAGAGGGAACGTGTCGTTATCGCCGTTGCAGAACACGATTGCGTTCGGCTCAAGGCTGTTGAGGTAGTTTATGGCGTAGTCTCTTGCCGCGAAGCGGTGGGAGCGGTCATGGTCGTCCCACGTCTGGCTTACCATCTGCAGAGGCACGGCTATACCGATTATCATGGCTATGCCGGCCGCGAAACGGGATATCTTGCCGAGGCGCGCGGGCTCCTCGGTCATTCCGGGAGACTGCACAGGCTCCTTGGCAGGGAGCGCCGGACGGTTCTTTTTCTCCGGGTCGAGACAATAGAGGAGGAAGCGCCAGAGAGCGGGAACCCCCATCCCTATCCAGATTGCGAAGGCATAGAACGACCCGGCGAAAGCGTAGTCGCGCTCACGGGGCTGGTTCGGGGGCTGGTTGAGATAGAGCACAATCGCGATGCCTGTCATGAAGAAGAGGAAGAAAACCACCCAGAACTGCTCGATACCTCTCTTTCCGGCGAATGATTGCCAGACGAGACCTATGATGCCCATGATGAGGGGGAGCATATAATAGACGTTATGCCCCTTGTTCCCTGTGCCGAGGTCTTCGGGAAGCAGGCTCTGATCGCCGAGGCGGGGGTTGTCGATTATGGGAATGCCGGAAATCCAGTTTCCTGCGTCGAGTTCGCCTGCCTGATTGTTGATGTCATTCTGTCTTCCGGCGAAGTTCCACATGAAATATCGCAGATACATGTGGTTGAGCTGGTAGTTGAAGAAATAGGCGAGGTTCTGCGTGAAGGAGGGTTTGAAGGCATATTTCTCAGGATATGCGAAAGAGCCGGTGTATTCATTGTAGCGGGGCTCTGTGGAGATATTGAGCTCCGGCACCTTGTTCCCCTCTTCATCCAGGGCGGAAAGTTCCACCATCTGTCCCGGCATTGTGTCGAGGTTGACCCAATTCGGATAGTATTGACGATGTGCGCGGCTGTATATGCGGGGGAAGAGCATGTTGAGCTCAGGGTTAAGCTGAGCCTCCGGCTTGTAATCCCGTTTTACGTAATAATCCCCCTCCCTCATTGCGGCTGCATGGTTGGAGGCCATATCACCCGGAGATAGGAACTTATATTCTGACTCCGGATCAGCCCCTTTCACACCTTTGGAATAAAGGGGTTTCCCGGGATTGACGATGGGTTCGTAGTAAGGGGTGTTGAGAACCACGGGAGTGCCGTCTTCGCGGGTTGTGACAGTGTCGCGCATAATTCCTACGAGCCTTTTCTGAGGAGCGGAATTGAGGGTCTCGCCGTATAGGAGAGGATTTTCTCCATACTGTTCGCGGTTGAGGTAGGAAGCCAGATCGAACACATTGTCAGGCGCGTTCTGGTTCATGGGTGTTTCCGCGCTGGAGCGTATGAGAATCAAGGCATAGCTTGAATAACCCACGAATATGACCGCGATGCTCCACATTGCCACCGACATGACACGCACCGGGAGATTTTTCGCATATTTAGTGAACATCAGGACTCCTATGGCAAGCAGAAGGATGAACCCTATGAGAAGACCGTCGCCAAAGAAGAAGATTCCGGACACGGCAAGAGCCAGAAGGAATGACAGGCGGATAAGAAGACCGTTTTTCTGCCTGTGGAGCTCCACGATGGCCCAGATGAAAACGGCTGTCGTGAAGATGGCATAAAACAGTGCGCCTGAATTATAGCTCATGTGGAACCCGTTGACAAACAGAAGTTCGAAACGCTGGGCAATCTTGATGAAGCCCGGGACGAGACCGTAGAGCACGAGCACGATGATGGCAAACGAGGCCAAGAGCGCCAGAAGGCTCTTCCAAAGGTTCATGTCGTTCCATTTGCGGTATGCGAACACAAGCACAATGGCCGGGATACAGAGAAGGTTTAGGAGATGGACAGCCACACTCACGCCGATGATGTATGCAATCAGGATAAGCCAACGGTCGGAGTGGGGTGAGTCTGCCTGATCTTCCCATTTGAGGATAAGCCAGAAGACGAGCGCAGTGCAGAAGGAGGAGAAGGCATAGACTTCACCTTCGACAGCAGAAAACCAGAAGGTATCGCTCCAGCAATAGGCGAGCGAACCGCAGAGTCCGGCTCCCATTATTGCGAGATATTGTTGAATTGAGAGTTCGTCTGTCTGGCCGTCTTTTACCACGAGACGACGCACGAGATGGGTGATGGTCCAGAACAGGAGGAGAATCGTCAGCGCGCTGAGCAGACCGCTCATGGCGTTGACCATCACGGATATGTGGGCAGCGTCAGGGGCGAAGTTGGCGAAGAAGCGGGCTGTGAGCATGAAGATAGGGTTGCCCGGAGGGTGGCCCACTTCGAGCTTGTCTGCCTGAATGATGAATTCACCGCAGTCCCAATAGGAAGCGGTGGGCTCAAGGGTGAGCCAGTAGGTGGCGAGCGCTACGATGAACACGAACCATCCACCTATGTTATTGATCAGTTGATATTTTTTTGACAGCATTTCGATGAAATGAATAGCTACTGAGTTAATTCGGGAAATATGTGCAAAGATAGCAAAAAAAGGAAGCCGGAGCTTCCTTTGTGTGATTTTTTTGACGTATAGATGTCATCACTTGCTTGTGGGGGCCGGAGCGGGCATCGTGGTCTGAGCAGGAGCGGGAGCCATGCTCGACTTGTTGACGGGGGTCTTCACTGCGAAAGCCGCGCAGATGCTCAGGATGCAGATGAAGATGGCGAGGCTCCAGGTTGCTTTCTCAATGAAAACAGTGGTCTTGCGGTAGCCCAGATACTGGTTTCCCTGAGAATAGTCGGAGGCAAGACCGCCCCCTTTTGATTTCTGGATAAGCACAGCTCCGATGAGGAAGAGGCATGCCACCACGATAAGAATGCTTATGAAAATATACATATATTTGAATTTTAGAATTTTATAGATTTATAGACAGGGCGTTTCGGAATGCCGGATTTTAAGCGTTCAGCTTTCTGTCTTCCTTGGAAGGATTTTGCCCTGACGGTCAAGTTCCACCAATTTCTCAAGAAAGCGCATTTGGTCTGCAAAGTAAATACTTTTTTCCGGATTATTCAAATTTTGCTCTTTAATTCTTTCAAGGGCAGCCTCATATCGCCGGCTTTTGATGAGCTGTTCGAGGGTTTCCGTCTCGGGGACATTTTTTACCGGCTCTACAGCTTCGTTTCCCTCGTCCATAATCTCAGCTACGGCGGGGGGTGTGGGCTGCGTTCCGCGCGAATATGTGGATAGGAAAGTGTCGATTGTGGAGAGTGTGGAGGGGTGAGTCTGTCCCAGGTCTTGGTAGAAGTCGGCAAATTCCTCGGGGTCAAGGCGAAGCAGACGGCGCACCACGGCCGGGTCGCCGATGTTGGCGGCGATGCGGCGGAGATTGTGCTCTGTGGCGCGTCCTTCCTGGAGGGCTACTATGTCGGGATATATGAAATAGGGAGGCATGATGGTTACCAGTTGCCGAGCGTGGCATTGAAGATGAGGTCGACGAGTTCGTCGGAGATTTCATTGCAGAGGTCATCCTGCACGTCGATGAGGAGGAGGTTGGAGGAGAATTGCCTGTAGGCGGAGAAACTTTGGTCTACGTTGTTGGCGGGATTCTTGTTGTCCGTATATTTTACGTGTACGGTGATTGTGAGGCGCGTCTCCGTAGCATATGCGTCTTCTCCGACAGCCTGTGGGGAGAGGGAATAACCTGTGATCTCTCCTGTCATCTCAAGGTCGGCGTTGTTGGTGTCTATTTCGTTCAGACGGGTCTGACGGGTGATGGCGTCAAGGAGTTTGTTCTCGAAGGTCTGCTGCAGCGGAGGATAGACGAGGGCAGCCCGGATGGGAAATTCTCCCACGTTGATTGTCTTGTAGACATCGTAGTTCAAGGCCGAACCGTTGAATTTGTAGGAGGGGATGCAGCTGTTCATCATCACACTCAGAAGACAGACCATCAATATAGGGAGGAGGGAAATCTTCGTTCGCATATCTAAAATTTTCGTCAAAATTACGCATTTTTTCCCTAATAAGCAAATGAGGTTTACCAATCTCCAATTTATTTGTTATATTTGTACTGTCAAAGGGCTTCCGCTCCGATTCGCCCTTTATGAAACTTATAAAAAATGGAAAATCAGACTACTGAAATAACCCGAAAAGAGGTGATGACCTACGACGATATCCGCAAGGCTGTCCCGGCGCTCGACGGACATGAGAAACTCGTCAACAGTCTCCTCCATTTCGTCGGAATTGACGAGGTGAACCGTATACACGCGACTTATTGCGACACTCCCGGTATTGAGTTTGCTCACCGCCTTATAACGGAGGAGTTCAAGTTTAAGCTCCGGGTGGACAACGAGGAGGTCCTTGCACGTTTTCCCGAAGGGGCTTTCATCACCGTCAGCAACCATCCTTTCGGGTCGTATGACGGTATTCTTCTTTTGCACATCGTGGGGAAATACCGTCAGGACTACAAGGTAATGGTCAATCTTATCCTGAATCAGATTCAGGCGATGCGCCCTAACTTCATAGCTGTCGACCCTTTGCAAAGTGATGACCCGGAGAAGAAGAAGATAACGATGCATGGCATACGCACGGCTATGAAGCACGTCAAAGACGGACACCCTCTCGGTTTCTTCCCGGCGGGAGCAATTTCGAAGCTGCATAAGAATCTTCGCGTAGAAGATCGCCCCTGGCAGCCTACGATGATACGCCTTATAAGCCAGATGAAGGTGCCGGTAATCCCCATTTTCTTTCATGGACATAATTCTATATTTTTCAATATACTCGGAATGATCGACTGGCGACTCCGTACGATGCGTCTCCCTAAGGAGCTCTTTCGGAAATATGGCAAGGAGGTACACGTGTCGGTCGGAGAACCGATAAGTGTGGAGGAACAAGCCAAATGTGCTGACCTTGATGAGCTCGGAAAGCTTCTACGCGAGAAAACTTACGCCTTGCGCGATATAAAATAGAATGATGGCTGATTTAAGACAGGTTAAGAATAGATTCGGAATAGTAGGCAATTCCCTTCCGCTTGACGCGGCGATAGAGAGGGCGGTGAAGGTGGCGCCCATCGACCTCTCCGTGCTCGTGTATGGTGAGTCGGGTTCGGGAAAGGAATTTTTCCCTCAGATAATTCATGCCTACGGCAATCGTAAACATAAGAAATATATAGCCGTGAACTGCGGGGCTATTCCCGAGGGCACCATCGACAGCGAGCTTTTCGGACATGAGAAGGGGTCGTTTACGGGTGCGGTAGCCGCCCGCAAGGGGTATTTCGAGGAGGCTGACGGGGGGACGATTTTCCTTGACGAAGTGGCGGAGCTTCCCCTGACCACTCAGGCGCGACTCCTGCGTGTCTTGGAGACAGGGGAGTTTCTGAAGGTCGGCTCATCTCAGGTGCAGAAGACGGACATAAGGGTAGTTGCCGCAACCAACGTTGACCTTCTGGAGGCGGTGAAGGAGGGTAAATTCCGTGAAGACCTCTATTATCGACTTTCGACGGTGGTCATCGAAGTTCCTCCGTTGCGCGATCGTGGCGATGATATTCTTCTGTTGGCAAGAAAATTCGCGTCTGATTTCTCCGAACGTTACATGACTCCCCCAATCTCAATCTCGGAAGACACGCGGCGTGCCCTTCTGATTTATCCATGGCCGGGAAATGTGCGCCAGTTAAAGAACATTATTGATCAGCTGGCTCTTTTCAATGCCGGGGAGGAGGTGTCGCGTCATGATTTGTTTGAGATTCTTCCTCTTATTTCTTCCGGGGAGAGGGGTCAGCAGAAGGAGGAGACATCCACTTTCCTTGCTCCCGTAGCGTCTCGCGAAGGTAAGGAAGTGTTGAATCCCGCCGGGAATGCCTCTGCTAATCCCTGGCCATATATCGCCACTCTTCTTAAGGAGGTGGAGACATTGAAGCAGCGGGTTTCTTCTCTTGAACAGGGGAGCCGTCCTACTAATCCTTTGCGCGAGACACATCCCCTCTTTCTTGACTATGAGGAAGATGACGACCAACCCTATGATTCCGCTTCCCATGAGGGCGATGAAGAAAAAGTGCCCGGCACTCTATCCTCTCTTGAGGTTGCCGAGCGCCAGGCGATAACTCGTGTTTTAAAAGAAAAAAATTTCGACAAGAAGCTCACAGCGGCAGCCCTGGGAATATCCACACGTACTCTCTACCGAAAAATCCATGACCTTCACATCAAGACCTGAAGTCTGATGGCTGAGGATAGACAGGGGTCTGAGGGTTATGAGAACTTGAAGCGGATTATCTGATGGTAGGGATGGGCGGGGTCAACTCGTTGTGAGGGAAACTGCGGATGGTTAGGTGCGTCGGGATACCCCTGCATCTCGATAGCAACCCCGTCGTAATCTTCATATGATTTCCCTGATTTGTTGGCAGGTGAGCCTGCCAGCCAGTTCCCGGTGTAGAGCTGCAAGGCCGGCTGGGTGCTGTCTATCGACATTTTGCGTCCTGATTTCTCACTGCGCAACACTGCGACATTCTCAATCATCTCACCCGCTTCCCAACCGTCGACCGGATAACAGTTGTCATAACCTTTGCCGAAATTCAATGCCGGGAAATCTGCTTTTATATCCTTCCCTATCTTTTTCTCTGTTGTGAAATCCATCGGAGTCCCGGCTACGGGGGCAATTTCCCCTGTCGGGCACAGGTCAGGGTCTGTCAGAAGATAACCGGATGCCTTGAGGGTCAGAAGGTGGTCAAGTGCGTTTCCTGCATCTGCTCCGTCAAGATTCACGTAAAGATGGTTCGTCAGGTTCACCACTGAAGGAGCGTCGCTTTCAGCTCTCATGTCAAGGGTGAGCACATTGTCATCGCTCCATCTGTATTCAGCTGTCACCTTCATATTGCCGGGATAATTCTCTTCGCCGTCTGATGAACGATAGGTGAAGCGTACACCTCCCGGAAACTCTTCCGTATCCCACACTCGGTTCTGGAAACCTGTCGGACCACCATGAAGATGATGCGGACCGCAGTTCACGGCCAGCTGATAATCTTTTCCATCGACATTCAGTTTCCCTTTCCCTATGCGATTTGCGTAACGGCCCGGAATTTTCCCCAGACAAGGGCCGTCGTTGAGATAATCTTCCGGATTGGCGTAGGCAAGAGCCACGTTTTCTATTTTACCATCTTTGTCAGGCACCTCTATGGCGAGGATGCCTGCTCCTAAAGGGGAAAGCGTCACAGACGCTCCTGATGAATTTGTCAGTTTTACTAATTCCATAATTGAGGTTTTAGGTAGGAGGTTTTTAGGTTGGGGCGAGGGATTCCGGGTGTAAGGTCAATCCTTCAACCCCTATTTCCCTCTATAATGCGGATGATGTGTGAGAAGTTCACGCCGCAGTCTGGAGCGGTCGAGATGCAGATATAGCTCTGTTGTGGCTATCGACTCATGCCCGAGCATCTCCTGGATGGCGCGTAGGTTGGCGCCCCCCTCGAGCAGATGTGTGGCGAAGGAATGCCGCAGAGTGTGGGGTGATACTTTTTTCCGGATACCGGCCATGCGTGCGAGGTCGCGGATGATGTAGAAGACCATCACGCGTGTCAGTGGCGCTCCTCTCCGGTTGAGGAAAATCACATCCTGTCCTGCCGGCTTTATGTTGAGTCGGTTTCGCTGTGGAAGCCATTTTTCTATCAGTTCTACCGAGGTTGGTGAAAGAGGCACCATCCGTTGCTTCGACCCTTTCCCCTCTACAATCAACAGCCCGTCTGATAGCGACATCCGCGAGATGCGTGCATCCACAAGTTCCGACACCCGCAACCCTGAGCCGTAGAGCGTCTCTATTATCGCTTCATTACGCAGAGCCTCCTCTTTTTCCTGAGGTATGGCGGCTATCATCGCGTCAATTTCCTCCACACTGAGCACATCCGGAAGTTCGCGGGGGAGTGTGGGGGATTCGAGGAGTTCGGCAGGATCTTTTTCAATCTCTTTCTCCAGGATAAGAAATCTGAAGAAAGCTCTCATTCCGGCAATCATGCGGGCTTGCGAGCGGGGTGATATGTCGAGATCGCGCAGGGTGGCGAGGAGCTGATGAAGGTCGGTCTCGGTGACATCCCGAATTTCTATCCCTTTATCGTCGAGAAAATCGATAAGGTGACGCACATCGACGGAATACCCCTCCACAGTGTTCGGGGAAAGGGAGCGTTCAAGCAGCAGATGGGCGGTGAATGACTCAAGAAGATCTTTCATTAGTGTGAATTCTCAGAATGCCATGCTGTAGCGGGCATGGGCGGTGTGGGGCCGGGGGAGCAGCAGGGCGGTTCGTTTGCCGTAGAGCATGACTCCGTCGAAATCCTGAGAGAGAATCCCCTTCAGCAGATTGGCGGAGAACGGGGAGGGGGAGGTGAGCATCACTGCCGCCCCTCCCGCTATGGCATCCTTCATAAGATTGAAGCTTTTCTCGTTGAAAGGAGTCAGCAACACGAGGTCGTCGGCGGAAGGATAGCAATTCCCCATGTCGGGCACGACCATTCCCCCGGATACTTCAGCTGCCACACGGAAGGCAGGATGAGCCTCGGGTGATAAGAATATTCTTTTTGCCCCTAATGCCACGGAGAGACGAAGAAGAAGACGTGCATCTTTCCGGATTTTTCCGAAACTGAAGTCTTTCGCCGGGGTCGTTTCGAGTATTGTGTCGATAGGTGCATACCCATAGTAAGCGTAACGGCGGCCGGGGGTGATGGCCGTCGTTACGATATGATAGGCGAAGGGGGAGTGCACTCCGAATCCTTTTGAATGTCGCCAGCGTAGATATGAGTCGAAAATCATTCCTTTCTTCTTATTCTCATAATGCTGAAAACCAATGCGCCCAGCACGAGCACGCCGATGATCGACACTGAGGCGATGGAGATGCCGTTGGTCACTTTCAGAGATTCCGGATCAAAGCGGAACTCTATCTCATGGTTTCCGGCCGGTATTCTCAAGGCCCGCAGCACATAGTCCACTCTTCCGATTTCAGCTTCCTTGCCGTCGATGGTGGCTGTCCAGCCCCACGGGAAGAATATCTCGCTGAACACCGCTACATTCCCCTTTTCTGTCCGCGCCTTGTAGTTGAGGCGGTTCGGTGCGTAGTGGGTCAGATAGATGGTGTCGGTGGGGGAGGGGGTGAGAGCCTGACCGAGTACTTTCTCGAATTTCTTGTCAGAGACGGCTATGACTTTCGGCATGATTGAATCGAGTGCCTGCATCTCTTCTGTCGGGGTCGCCACATAGTCGATATGCTCCACGAACCATGCATTGCCGCAGGCATCCGGATTCAACTCATATTGGTCGCCGTCCATGAAATACTTGGCATTAAGCATATCCAGGACCGCCGGATTCCCCTTTGAAATCTGATATGTCAGGAGGTCATTGTAGCGGGTGAGTTTTGCCGCATGATACCCTCCGATGGTCTTGTGGAAATATGATGAACGGGCATCTGAAAGCCCTGAGATATCCATCACCCTGTAGTGGCTCTTGTCGCGGAGTATGGAGTCGTCTGCGGCTGTTTTGTGGAAGGCGGTCTCATTGGCCACCGGAGTGGTGAAGCTGTCGGAGTTGACGTAGCGTTTGTTGAGGGGGAAGAGGTCGATGAGGCAGACAGCTGTCAGGGCGCAGACGAAGAGGGGTTTGCTCGTGAATGCTCCTTTGAGCCAGAGCCAGCAGACTCCGAATCCTAACAGAATGAATATCAGGGAGCGCAGCGAGTCGGCTGAGACAAGGCTCAGTCGCGTGGCACTCACGGCTCCGAAGATGTTGGCATATTGAGGATCGTTAAGCACTCCTGCGGAGGAGAGTTGCTCAATCTCGGAGGCTGAGAAGGGCTGCCCGAAGACGGAGGGAGAGACCCATCCGAGGAAGCAGACTGCGATTCCGCAACCGAAGACTGTGAAGATGGTCCATTTGTATTTTGCCAGGAAATCGGGAGTCTCCACCATCTTGCGCAGACACATCGCTGCAAGCAATGGCACCGTGAATTCCACAATCACCAGAATCGAAGCCACGGCGCGGAATTTATTGTAGCCGGGGAAATTGTCGATGAAGAAATTGGTGAAGGGTGCGAAATTATGTCCCCAGGAGAGGAGTATGGCCAACACCGACACACCGAAAAGCGCCCATTTCACCGCTCCGTCTACTACGAACAGAGCCAGGATTGCGAGCATGAGGATGAACGCCCCGACATAGACGGGACCGTTGGTCATGGGTTGGTCGCCGAAATATTGGGGAAACTGCCCCATGAAATATTGTTCCTGCTGCGAGAGGGATATTTCATTAGCTTTATCGGTCTGGGCCACGCTCAGCAGCTGTGTCTGCCCGTTGACAGGCACTATTGTCGCGCCTCCCTTTACATTGGGAATGAGGAGGGAGAAGGTCTCGTCAAGACCATAGCTCCACGCGGTGATTGCGTCGCGGTCCATTCCCGCTGCATCCTGCCCGGGACGGGTGATTTCGGTAGCCTTTCCTCTTACTGTCTCCTTGGCGTATTCATATGAGTTGTAGAGGGATGCGGAGTTTGCGCCCACAGCGAGGGCACCCGCCACACAGCAACACCCTGTTGCGATGAGCCAGCGTTTCATGCTGTGGCGTTTCAGGGCGTTCCAGAGCCAGGCCAGCATCAAGGCGAGGATGACGAATAGGAAATAATAAGACATCTGAGGATGATTGCTCTGCAGCTGGAGGGCGCCGAAAAGCGCCGCAAGTGCCGCTCCCGGGAGATATTTTCCTCTATAGCACAGCATTATGCCTCCAATGGTCGGGGGTATGTAGGCTAAGGTAGCGAATTTCCAGATGTGGCCCGCTCCGATGATGATTATGAAATAGGATGAGAAGCCCCACCCTACGGCTGCAAAGAGGGCGTTATACCATTTCAATCCGAAACATAGCCCCATGATGAAGAACCCGAGCATCATGGCGAAGAGGAGGTTGGCGGGCGCCGGAAGCCATAGGGAGAAGGCACGCCCGACGAATCCCAAGGCCTCGTTGGCAGGATAGGAGGGGGCTATCTGGAAGTTGGGCATCCCTCCGAAGAGGGCATCTGTCCAGCGGGTCGTCTCGCCGGTTGCTTCGTGGAAGGCTTTCCCTTCCTGTCCGTTGGCGATTCCCTGCATCGTGTCATGCTGTTGCAATACGTTTCCCTCGACATCATCGGGGAAGAAAAACAACAAGGCCACTACTGCGAGAAGCAGAGCAGCCAGGATGGAGTATATATATGTCTTTTTCATTTTCAATTATCCTCGACAGGGATGTTGATCTGTCGGTTCATGCTCTGCTCCAGAGATATGAGCGTCTCTGTCTCGGTGACGCCGTGGATATGCTGGATTTTGTCGTTGAGAAGCTCCATAAGGTGCTGATTGTCCTGGGCATACACCTTTATCAGCATGGAGTAAGGACCGGTCGTGAAATGACATTCCACCACTTCGGGGATATTCTCAAGTTCTCTCACTACATCGCGATACATAGAACCTTTTTCGAGCGACACACCGACATACGTGCAGGTGTTATATCCTAAAGTTTTGGGATTCACGGTATAGCCCGAGCCGGTGATGACTTTCATTTCAATAAGGCGCTGAATCCGCTGGTGGATGGCGGCGCGAGACACACCACATTCCAAGGCCACGTCTTTTGAAGCGATACGGGCATTTTTCATGATGATATTGAGAATCTTTTTGTCTAAGTTGTCGATACGGTCCATGGTTAAAGATTGAAGTTTGTGTGCAAATTTATCAAATAAATCTGAATTTCACAAAAAAAAATAGAAAATTAGAGGGTTAGAATAGTAGAATGTCAGAAAAGCACGAATTTGTCGGGGGGATGGTCGGAGGAAGGCTAATTTTCTAACTTTCTGACGGCAAAGGTCCCGGCAATCAGGGCGGTGAAGAGACCCGTCGCAACCACGGGCACAGCCGCAATCGCCACATCCCACCATTTCACCACAACAGGATAGGCCGTGACCACCATTCGCTCCGGATCTCCAGCAAGACGTATCAGTCCGAAGTGTTCCTGCAGAAGGCAGAGCACGAGTCCTAACACTATTCCCGCCGCACCCCCTTCAAGGGTGACGAAGATTGATTCCCAACGGAATATTGCCGCTATACTCCCTTTGCGCATCCCGACAGCCCGGAGGGTGCCGAGCGAGGATTGCTTGTCAAGCACTATCATGCAGAGGGTAGATATGATATTGAACGAGGCTATCACCAGAATGAAGATGAGAAGAAGGAAAGTCACCCATTTCTCAATGGAAATCATTCTGAAATTCATCTCCTGCTGCCGCAGCCTGTCTTTCACAACCGCTCCTTCTCCAAGCTTCTCGGCGAGTGCCTTTACTGTTTTGTCCGTGTCTGCCCCCTCCTTGAGCTTTATCTCAAGGGAAGTGGCCTCGTTATCATATTGGAACAAATCTCGAGCTACACCGATGTCGCATATTACGGTCTTCTCATCATAGTCGCTCTGCATGGCCTGAAAAATCCCGCCGATTCTGACGGAGTCGGTCAGAAACGAAGCCATGGGGTTGGCGAGGTTCACCCTCCCTTCCCTCTTGGGGGCGAAGATCATGAGGGGTTCGTCTGTCTCTCCGATGCCGAGCTGTGAGGCGGTGCCGATACTGACGATAGCCTTCGTCAACTCGTCGTCGGCTATGGGTTGTCCCCCTCCTGTGATAAGCAGGGAATCGAGCGATGTGATGCGTGAATAGACGGGAAGGTCCACCCCGTGGAGAGTCACGGGCATCTCCCGGGAATTGAAGATGGCGAGGGCGTTCTCCCTCACTGAAGGCATCACTGTCTCAACACCGTCGATTTTCGCGGCAATCGAGGCGATGGAGTCGCCGTCGGAAAAGACTTTTCCCTCGGCCGGCACCACCAGCACGTCAGGTGCGAGCGTATCAAGGCGGTCGGCAAGCAACGTGCGGAAGCCGTTGAATACCGACAGGACACAGACAATGGCGGCAGTGGCCACTGCCACTCCCACCACCGAGATTATTGAGATCGCGCTGACAGCGCTATGCGACTTCGGCGCCCTCAGGTAACGGAGGGCGATACGGGCCGGTATTGTCATTCAATTTCTTTCTTCTCTTCTGAATGTTCCTTCGCAGGACCAAGGAGACGGTCGATGTTCTCCACATAATCAAGGGAGTCATCGAGATAGAACTGCAGGTCGGGGCATTTCCTGAGCTGCTGCTTGACGATATGCGCCAGTTCGTAGCGCACGGTCTTGGTCTGCTTCTTGATGTTTTCAAGTATTTCCTGACTCTTGTCGGAGGGGAAGATGCTCAGGTAGGCTTTGGCTATGCTGAGGTCGGGAGTGACGCGCACGGCGCTGACCGACACGAGCACACCTCCCATCGCCGAGGTCTGGCGACGGAAAATCTCACTGAGTTCCTTCTGTATGAGTCTTGATATTTTGGCTTGACGTTTTCCTTCCATAATTGATTAAGATATTTTTATTAGATATGATTTCGCCTCTGTCCCCATACCCCGCGATTTCATATTTATAACGGCTCGGAGGGGCGGATGGTTTATTTCCGCCGCAGTATCGTCAGTCCGTCGCGCAGGGGGATGATGACTGTCTCAAACTCTCCGTCAGCCGCCACTTCGTCGTTGAAGGTCATGATTCCCCTCGTCTGCGCGGAGTGGGGATTGCTTTCCGTGACGTGGCCGTCCCAAAGCGTATTGTCGGCTATTATGAAGCCTCCGGGCTTTACGAGGCGTCGGCAGATGGCGAAATAATCGGGATATTTGCGTTTGTCGGCGTCAATGAAGATGAGGTCGAAGGTTTCCTCTTCCCATTGCGCCATGACTTCCATCGCATCTCCGATATGGAGTGTGACCTTCTCTCCGTGGGGGGAGGTGGCGAGGTTCTCCCGGATGAAGTCTTCCAGCTCGTCAAACACCTCCACCGTGTCCAGACGTGCGTCGTCGTCGAGTGCCTCGGCTATGCAGAGGGCGGAATAGCCGGAGAAGGTTCCCAGTTCGAGTGCTCGCTTGGGCTTGACCATTGCCGTCAGCATTTTCAGAAGACGCCCCTGGAGATGTCCTGAGCACATCCGGCCGTTGACGAGGCGGAGATTTGTGCGCCTGTCTATTCTCGCCAGCCATTCCGGCTCTTGTGAGATATGGTCCCGTATGTATTGTTCAAGTTCAATTTCCATAAAGCGCTCTTACGGCCAGCTCATACCCTTTCATGCCGAAACCGCACAGCATACTCTTGCAGACGGGGGCAGTGACGGATTTGTGTCTGAATTCGTCTCGTGCATGTATATTGGAGATGTGTACCTCCACCACCGGCAACTGTATCGAGGAGATGGCGTCGGCGATGGCGTAGGAATAGTGGGCGTAAGCTCCGGGGTTGATGACGATTCCGGTACACTCCGGGCAGTCATAACCCAATTCGTGGATTTTGTCGATTATTGCCCCTTCGGAATTGCTTTGGAAATATTCTATATCCAGCTCAGGGAAGGCGGCTCTGAGGTGTTGCAGATAATCCTCGAAAGAAGTGGAGCCGTAAATCTCGGGTTGGCGACGGCCGAGCAGATTGAGGTTCGGCCCATTGATTATACAGATCATATAAGTAAGTGTAGGTATTTAAACACGAAAAAAGAGCAGCAGGAAACCTAAGTTTACGCTGCTGCTCTTCCTCTCTCCTCGGCGGTATGGACGGGACTCGAACCCGCGACCCCATGCGTGACAGGCATGTATTCTAACCAGCTGAACTACCACACCAGGATTGTTATTTTTGCTTTCGTTTGTTTCTCGGTGACCACCGTTTGTTTCCCGATTGCGATGCAAAGTTACGACGTTTTTTTATTCTGTGCAAGTGTTTGAGCAAAAAAAATTCAAAAAAAATTTCATTTTATTATTAATATATTGAAAATCAGAGATAAAATTTTTTAATTTTTTTTGCTCAAAATTGCTTGTTTTCCTCCCGAATCGTCAAAAATCGAGCTCCTACGGAGGGTACCTCTCCCTTTCTTTTCCGAATTTTTATCCCTCCATTTCTCCAAATAGGGCACAAAAAGCTTCTCGTTACCCTTCCCGAATACGAAATTTCCTTCCGAAAAAATGAATTTCCTTCCGAAAAAATGACTCCCCATAAAAAATAGCACCCCACCGAATAAGGTACCCAGGGCATTCGCCGAATGCCCGGACGCAGCAAAAAGGTAACATCTCATTCCGGAAGAGAATGGTAAGCGTCATTGCCCGGGCATTCGGCGAATGCCCTTGGTACCCTATTTATCGCTGCCAAAATCTTCTCCGTTCCCCATCCGAAAAAAATGAGTCCCCACCGAATAAGGTACCCAGGGCATTCGCCGAATGCCCGGACGAAGCAAAAATGTAATCTCGGGTCTATAGTCTCGCACCTCGGGAGATACAAAAAAAGCGGCGAAGTCAATATTGACTTCGCCGCTTTGCTCAGGTCGGGGTGACAAGATTCGAACTTGCGACCACACGCCCCCCAGACGCGTACTCTAACCGGGCTGAGCTACACCCCGTATAAATAAGCTTAATCAAGTCCAACCGGTATTCTTTGGGGGTGTCTCACATTTCGGAGACTGAATACTCTCGCTTTTCAGGCGGGGGCTCTTGATTAAAGCGTTGCAAAGTTACGACCATTTTTTCATTCCTGCAAATTTTTTGGCAAAAAATCGTGAAAAATTTGTAATTTTGCACTCGAAAATGACGATTGACACCATTTTGACCGTTATTTTAGGTGAGATTTATATGGGTTGAAGCCGTTACGCTTCATTAATTTCCCTTTGACTTTTACCATTTATAAAGTCTTATTGATTTAATGAAGTTTATTCTCTTCTCCTATTAATAAGGATTAATACGGACTTATACTGACGAAACTAAAAAAATAATAATTTTTAATTCTTACATGATGAAAAAGATTTTCATTGTTGCAGCGCTTTTCCTCGTTTCCGCCGTTTGCGGTGTGGAGGCTAACGCTCAGTTCAAACTCGGTAAAGCTATCAACGCTGCCGCTAAAGGTGCGCAGGCTCTGACTCTTACTGACGACCAGATGGCCGCTTATGTTAAGGAGGCTGTCGACTGGATGGACAAGAATAACCCCGTCCCCGGTGAGGATGATCCCTACACACAGCGCCTCCGCCGTCTCACCGCCGACCTTAAGGACGTAGACGGAATTCCCCTTAATTTCAAGGTCTATGATGTGATTGATGTTAACGCTTTCGCTTGTCCCGATGGGAGTGTGCGCGTTTTCTCTTCCCTTATGGATATTATGGACGACGATGAGCTCCTCGGTGTGATTGGACACGAAATCGGCCACGTTGGTCTTCGTCATTCCAAGAAGGCGTTCAAGCAGGAACTCCTCACAGGTGCTCTCCGTGATGGTGTCGCTGCTACCGGTGGCACTGCTGCAGCCCTCTCAGAGTCTGCCCTCGGCGACATGGGTCAGGCGCTCGTTGGCGCTAAGTTCTCTCAGAAACAGGAGAAGGAAGCCGACATGTATGGGTATGAATTCCTCAAGAAGAATGGCAAAAACCCTTGGGGCATGGTGATGTCATTTGAGAAACTCATGGAGCTTGAAGGCAGCGGCAACAAGAAGAGCAGCTGGAGCGAGAAGATGTTCTCCTCTCATCCCGAGACTCAGGACCGCATCAAGAAGCTCAGCGAGCGTGCCGAGAAAGAAGGTATCGCCCGCCCCGAAAAGAAAGCCGAGTAATCCCCATCACCCGCGCAATGCAAATAAAAAAAGGCAAAGACCGACGGTCTTTGCCTTTTTTTATTGCCGCGCCCATGCGAGAGTTCTGTGGTGCGCGCGGAGCGCGTATATGTGCTTTAGCCCTTGTAGCGCGAAGCTCGTTCAAGCCGCGGCTATGCCGCGAATCCTCGCGTCTATTTTACGAAGACGAGGTATTCCCCCGGCTGAAGCTCGCTCGGAAGCGCTGCTTCCGCCCCGGTGAACAGATTTACGAGCCCCTTCACATCCGGTGTCTTGTCGCTGAAATTGACAGCCTGCTTCTCTTTACCGAGGTTGGTCAGTACGACTACCTTCGAACCATCCTTCTCACGTGAGAACACGTAGAGATCGTCGCTCCCGGCTGCATACTTCACCATCTCGCCACCCTCTTCTCCGGCTGCCAACGCCTTCTGGCTGTGCTTCATCCCGTTGAGAGTCTGATAGAAGGTGAAATAGTCGTTTCTCGGTTCCCACTGAGGCGCCTTATCCTTCTCGAAGAACTCAAACGCACGGTTCATACCGGTCTCCTGACCCGTATAGATCAAAGGCATACCTGGGAGAGTGTAGGAGAGCACCGCGAATGCGCCGGTAAGATTCCCCAGACGGTCAAACTCTGTCCCTTCCCACGAGTTGAGGTCATGGTTTGTCACCATGTTCATCAGATAAGTATCCTTCGGATAATCCTTAGCCTGAACGGCCAACAGACTATCAATGGCCGCAGCGTGTTTAACGGGGAAGGTCTTGATTTTGCCCTCCTTATCCTTGAAGGTGTACTGTCCTGAAGTAGCTGCTATCTCGCTGAACAGATCTTTCATCGGCCAGTTGTAACCCATGTCGAACCCATTCTTCTGAAGTTCGGGCTTACTTGCCTCGGCAAGCATGAAGATATCCTTCTTCGCTCCCTCAAGCTGCGGACGAGCCTCATCCCAGAAATCTGTAGGCACTTCCATCGCCACGTCGCAACGGAAGCCATCCACATCAACATCGGTCAGCCAGAACTTCATTGCGTCGATCATACCCTTGCGCATCTCGGGATTGGAATAGTCAAACACATAGACATCTGTCCAGTCGTAGACACCCATCATGTTGCCCAATGAATCTTTCTCATACCAGTCGGCATGTTCCTTCACCCATTTGTTGTCGCGTCCGCTGTGATTGGGCACCCAGTCGAGGATTACCTTCATACCCTTGCTGTGGGCATCTTTCACAACCTCCTTAAACTGCTCTATGGTGCCGAACTCCGGATTGAAGTCCGTGTAATCTTTCACGGCATAATAGCTGCCGAGTGTGCCTTTCCTGCCATCTTCGCTGATAGGGAAGATAGGCATGAACCATAGGATATCGACCCCTAATTCCTTCAGGCGCGGAAGTTCACGCTGGAAAGAAGTGATGTTTCCGGAGTCGGAATACTGACGGAGGTTCACCTCATAAATCACGGCATTGCGGCTCCACTCCGGATGCTGCACATTTGTGTAAGTAGAATCACGGTCTGACGCATCGGCGGCACCTGTCCCTTTTGCGCCACAGGCTGAGAGAGCCAGAAGCCCCGCAATTCCTAAGGCTGGAATAATCTTTTTCATGATAATTCGGGATAATAAGATATTAAATATTAATTGATGAGTTGTGTCTGAGAGCTGGGAGGGCTGGGAGAGCTGGGAGTCCTGAGAGCTTTGGGAGGGCTGGGAGCTCTGAGAGCTTTGTGAGAGCTGAGAGCTCTGGGAGTTCTCCCAGTTCTCCCAGTCCTCCTAAAGCTCCCCAAAGCTCCCTAAAGCCAAAAGCTTACACCGGGAATTTGTTGATGGCGTCGATAAACGCCTCTGCTGACGCGGCGATGATGTCGGTGTTGGCCGAGAAGCCATAATAATGCTGCCCGTCATATTCTACCGTCATATGCACCTTGCCGATATCGTTGCTCCCCTTGTTGATGGCCTGGATAAGGAATTCCTTTACAAGCATCTGGCGACGGATTATCACCTTGATGGCGTTTATCGCTGCATCCACCGGACCGTTGCCTGACGCGGCCGCCTCGAATCTCTCCCCGGCTATCAGCAGACAGATTGATGCCACCGAACGTATACCCACACCCGATGAAACCTGAAGATAATCCAGCTTGATGCGGTGACCCTCACGGTGCTGCCCGGCAAGCATGAGCACGTCGTCATCCGAAATCTCCTTCTTGCGGTCGGCAAGTTTGAGGAATGCCTCATATGCCTTGTCAAGCGCCTCTTTGTCAAGGTCACACCCAAGCACGTGCAGACGATGCTTGAGAGCCGCACGCCCGGAGCGAGCCGTGAGCACGATGGAATTCTCGTCGATTCCCACATCTTTCGGGTCGATAATCTCGTAGCTCTCGCGGTTTTTCAACACGCCGTCCTGATGGATGCCGCTGGAATGGGCGAAGGCGTTGCGCCCGACTATCGCCTTGTTGGGCTGAACGGGCATATTCATCAGGCTCGACACGAGTTTGCTGATTCCTGTGATGCGGGTGGAGTTGATGTTGGTGTCTATGCCCAGCTCCTTATGCGAACGCAGCGTCATGACCACCTCCTCAAGCGAAGTGTTACCCGCACGCTCGCCGATACCGTTGATTGTCACCTCCGCCTGGCGTGCACCTCCGCGTATGCCGCTGATGGTGTTGGCAGTGGCCATACCCAGGTCATTGTGGCAGTGGGTGGCGATGGTGACGTTGTGGATCCCGTCTACATGCTCCATGAGATAGCGGATCTTCTCCTCAAACTCCCAGGGGAGGCAATACCCGGTGGTGTCGGGAATATTGACCACGGTCGCTCCCGCTTTCACCACAGCCTCTACCACACGGGCGAGGTATTCGTTGTCCGTTCGCCCTGCGTCTTCGGCGTAAAACTGCACATCCTCAACGAATGATTTGGCATATTTCACCGCTCTTACGGCGCGCTCTATGATTTCCTCCCTGTTGGAGTTGAATTTATAGCGTATGTGGGAATCCGACGTTCCGATGCCGGTGTGTATTCTCTTGTGTTTGGCATATTTGAGGGCATCTGCCGCTACGCGGATATCATTCTCTACCGCACGGGTCAGTGCGCATATCGTCGGCCATGTCACGGCCTTCGAAATCTCCTCTACCGATTTGAAGTCGCCCGGCGACGACACGGGAAAACCCGCTTCGATGACGTCTACCCCTAACTCCTCAAGGGCTTTCGCCACCTCGATTTTCTCTACTGTATTCAGCTGACAGCCGGGCACCTGCTCGCCGTCGCGCAATGTTGTGTCAAATATAAATAATCTGTCGCTCATAATTCTGCAAATTTACGATTATTTTCTTTCCTCTACAAAATTTGTCTCGTTTATTTGCATGAGCGATGTCGTTTTATCCATCGCCTCCTTTATGAAGACCATGAATGTGTCCATTATGTCTGACAATGAGGTCATGGCGTTTTCAGTCTGCTGGCTGTAGAGGGTGCCGCTTATTTTCCCGTTGTCTACGTTCCCTTGGAGAGCACCGTTTACACCGCTCACATCTTCGAGCATCTTCAGCTGGATGTCAAGCAGTTCGCTGATGGCGAAATGGCTCCCCTGAGTAATCACCTGATGTGGCTCCGGCACACCGTCCTGATGCCGGTAGACTATCACTCCGTTCAGCTTCCCCCATTGTGCCGCCACGTCTTCAATATACTTCCCGTCTATCGCTCCCTCCGGGATGAGGAGCACCCCCTTCGCTGAGGCGCGGGTCACCCAGTCATACATGGTGATGAGCCGGTTGGTGTAACGTTGCTGGTCAAGCATATCTCCCACAAACGAATGTATCTCCCCGTCGATGAAGGGGTAGGCTTTGAAGATGTAAGGATGGCTGCCGTGAGGGTAGGGGGAGTCGCCGCTCCGGACCACCATCCCGTCTGACGTAAGGAAATAGTAGCGCCAGACGTCGCGAAGCCGCCATAGATGCTTGTGGCGTATGGGGCGTTTCTCCCTCCGCCATAGCTCCACCACTCTGAGCGTCTCCCCCTGACCTTTCGCCCCGGCTTCCCCGAAGAGGCGCAGGGCATTCTCATATTCCTTCTCCGTCCTTACGAAGGCATCGCAGAAATCCGTCAGACTGACATCGTGGAGCTGACCGACCGCATTCGCATCCTTTCCCGATGAGTCGCGTGTGTTGCTGTCGAAGAAGAAGGAGGAGGGACTGATTCCCTCACACCACACCCCCTCCTTCATCCCGCACTTTCCCTTTCGACATTTCGCCACGACCATACCCGAGATAAGAAACTCCTCCATGCATCGTGAGAAGAGTTCGTAGAGGGAGTTGTCGGCAGCAAGCCGGCGTGCCGCGCCGCTCCAGTCTTCCATCGTCTCGGCCAGGCGCCGGCGGAAGACACCCATGACGTTCCTCACGATGCGCCGTATCAGATTGTTCTGCAGGGGAATCTGCCCCTGAGCCGTGATGTAGTCGCGTTCACGTATGAAAGTGTTTCCCACCAATATCTTATCCTCCCATTGCCGTCCGTAGGTATAATTTTTGTTCCGCTCTCTTTCAGTGCGGAAATCGGCGAGGCCGCTCCAGGCCTCGACAGCTTCTGAAATCAATGATTTTGCCATCTTTTTTCTATTTGTTCGTTGGGGTCATAATGGCAAAGTTAGGGAGCCTTGCGGGGCGGGGCGCGATAACCTGCCTCTTACATCATGAGGCGCTTAAACAGCGTGATTTGCACATTTTAACACTAATTACAGAAAAAATTCAGCAATCAATTATCCATTATCAAATATTTTAATTAATTTTGCAGTGATAAAGCGGCAGTTGAGTGTTATAGTGATATATCCTCTCCCGTTAATCCAAAATAAGACAATTTTAACCCAATTATAAAATTTATTCTATTATTTATGGCACAGATAGATTTGGCCCAGTATGGCATCAAGGATGTCAAGGAGGTTATCTACAACCCCTCATACGAGGAGCTTTTCAAAGCTGAAACTGACCCCTCTCTCGAAGGCTTCGAGAAAGGCACTGTTACAGAGCTTGGCGCTGTGAACGTTATGACCGGCGTCTATACAGGCCGTTCTCCTAAAGATAAATTCATTGTCCTCGACGACAACTCCAAGGACAAAGTATGGTGGACTACCGAAGAGTATCCTAACGACAACAAGCCCGTGACCGAGGCTGCCTGGAAGGAAATCAAGGACATCGCAATCAACGAGCTCTCAGGCAAGAAGCTCTATGTCGTTGACCGTTTCTGCGGCGCTAACAAAGACACCCGCATGGCTGTCCGCTTCATCATGGAGGTGGCTTGGCAGGCTCACTTCGTTACTAATATGTTCATCGCTCCCTCTGAGGAGGAGCTCAAGGACTTCAAGCCTGACTTCGTTGTCTACAACGCTTCCAAGGCTAAAGTTGAAAACTTCAAGGAGCTCGGCCTCAACTCCGAGACTGCCGTTGTCTTCAACACTACTTCCAAAGAGCAGGTAATCATCAACACATGGTATGGCGGCGAGATGAAGAAAGGTATGTTCTCTATGATGAACTACTTCCTTCCCCAGAGCGGCATCGCTTCTATGCACTGCTCTGCAAACACCGACAAAGAGGGTAAGAACACTGCCATCTTCTTCGGTCTCTCCGGCACCGGTAAGACCACTCTCTCCACCGACCCGAAACGTCTCCTCATCGGTGACGACGAGCACGGCTGGGACGACAATGGCGTCTTCAACTTCGAAGGTGGCTGCTACGCTAAGGTTATCAACCTTGACAAGGAGAGCGAGCCCGATATCTACAAGGCTATCTGCCGCGACGCTCTTCTCGAAAACGTTACTGTTGACGAAAACGGCAAAATCGATTTCGCTGACAAGAGCGTGACTGAGAACACTCGTGTTTCTTATCCTATCAACCACATCGAGAGCATCGTTAAGCCTGTTTCTGCAGGCCCGGCTGCAAAGAATGTGATCTTCCTTTCTGCTGATGCATTCGGCGTGCTTCCTCCCGTGTCTATCCTCACTCCCGAGCAGACTCAGTATTACTTCCTCAGCGGCTTCACAAGCAAGCTCGCAGGTACTGAGCGTGGCATCACTGAGCCTACTCCTACTTTCTCAGCTTGCTTCGGCCAGGCGTTCCTCGAACTCCACCCGACTAAATATGCTGAGGAGCTCGTGAAGAAGATGAAGGCTAACGACGCCAAGGCTTATCTCGTAAACACCGGCTGGAACGGCACTGGCAAGCGTATCTCTATCCGCGACACTCGTGGCATCATCGACGCTATCCTCGACGGTTCTATCCTCAAGGCTCCTACAAAACAGATTCCTATCTTCGACTTCACCGTTCCTACCGAACTTCCCGGTGTTGATCCGAAGATCCTCGATCCGCGCGACACTTACGCTGATCCCGCTGAATGGGAGAAGAAAGCTACCAAGCTCGCCGAGATGTTTATCAAGAACTTCAAGAAATTCGAATTCAACCCTGCAGGCAAAGCACTCGTAGCCGCAGGTCCCCAGCTCTAATAAGCTAATCATTGCGCATTAAGCCAAAGGGCTCAATAAAGAAAAGGCAAAGACTATCAGTCTTTGCCTTTTTTTATGCCCGCACTGGGAGGGCTCTCACTCCGTGAGAGCCGCCGCGCGTCCCCGGGCCGCGACGCACCGGTAGGGTACCCAGGGCATTCGCCGAATGCCCGGACGAAGCAAAAGGTAACTCCTTCCCCACGAAAAATACCTTCCAGCACCCCGGGCAATCACGGAGTGAATGCCCTCCCAGCTCTCCCAGTCCTCTTGACAGCATAACACACCAAAAAAACTATGAAAAAAACCTATCGCTCTGACAATACCTACATGATCCGCACCGAATCTACCGACAATCCCAAACTCGGTGCAAAACTCCTCGCCGACGGCCGCGAAAGCCTCTTCCTGGATTTCAATTACGGCTATTCAATGGCCATCAGTTCCGTCTCCGGAAAAATCTATCCCAAGAAACACCGCCGTCGAGAATACCTCCGCCTGTATCTTTACCCCTGCCCGAAAGATAAACAGCAGCGTCGCAGAAATCGCGAAACCCTCGCCTTGGCTAAGAAACTGAGGTTCGAACTCGAACAACAGTTGCTCGAATGTGACTCCGGCTACCGCCTGCATATGGCTCATGACATAAATTTCCTCGACTGGATGAATTCCTACTACGAATCCTATACAAAGGGTGACAAACGCCACATAAAACGTGCCCGCACTTGCTTCATCGATTTCCTTGCCTCCACTCCCGAATTCGCTCAATTTTCTCACAGTATCCGCCCTGCCCAGATTTCTCCACGTATGGTGGTCGCCTTCACGGAATACCTCAACCGAAAATTCGTAGGGGAGGGGCCACATACTCTCTTTGCCCGTTTCAAGAAGATTGTCAAAGCGGCTGTCGAGACCAACGTGATGAAGAAAAACCCCTGTGCCGGTGTAACAATAAAGACCGACTGCGCCACTCTCAAAAAAGATGTGCTCAGCATGGAAGAGATTCGTAAACTAAACGAAACTCATTTTCAGGCGGAGAATACCGACATTCGCCGGGCGTTCATCTTCTCATGCTACACCGGTCTCAGATGGTGTGACGTCAAGGAGTTAACCTTCTCCAACATAGATATTTCCAACCGTCTCCTGAAATTCGAGCAGGCAAAGACCAAGGGGCACAGCAAAGCGAGTGGGGTAGTGATACCCCTCAACGATGCCCTCCTCTCTTTGATCGGCGTGCCCCCCGATTCGTCTGAAAAAGAGAGTCATATCTTCAATCTCCCTTCCCACCCCCGCTGTCTCAGGGAGCTGCGCCACTGGGTGACTCATGCCGGAATCAACAAACACATCACGTGGCACTGTGCGCGCCACTCCTTCGCCGTCAACATCCTCAACAACGGAGCCAACATAAAAACCCTCGCCAGTCTCCTCGGCCACAGCGGTCTCAAACACACCGAAAAATACACCCGCGCCACCGACACCCTCAAGCAAGCCGCCATCGACAGCCTCCCCTGGAAAACCCAAACATAATTCAAACTTGGCTACCCCTTGGCTACCCACTCCGGCCCGCGTCGCACTGGGAGTGCGCTCACTCCGTGAGCGCCCCGCGCGTCTCCGGTAGGGTACCCAGGGCATTCGCCGAATGCCCGGACGAAGCAAAAGGTAACTCCTTGCCTGCGAAAAATACCTTCCAGCACACCGGGCGCTCACGGAGTGAACGCCCTCCCAGCGAACCCCCGCCGCCTCTCCCGGGGAGTCCCCGCCGAGCCTCCCCGGTGCGCTGCCTCCGTAGAGCGCGAAGCTCGTCCATGCCGCGGCTCTGCCGCCCCTTGGCTACCCCTTGGCTACCCACTCCGGCCCGCGTCGCACTGGGAGGGCGCTCACTCCGTGAGCGCCCCCGCGAGTCCCCGGTAGGGTACCCAGGGCATTCGCCGAATGCCCTGACGAAGCAAAAGGTAACCTCCCCCCCCTCATGCCCGGGACAGGCACAAACGATCAACACGTAGCCACCCCTGGCCTCAATAAGCACAACGGCAACTGGACCAACAATGACCGTCGCCGTGCATGGCAAGGTATCGTCTACCTCCCCGAGAACAAGAACGAGAACGCCCGCA
>JAAVDJ010000045.1 GCA_014801875.1 Bacteroides sp.
CAGGAACAGCGTCTCTACGAACTGATATGGAAGCGCACCATAGCCTCACAGATGGCGGATGCCGAAATAGAGAAGACCAATGTGGATATAAATCCTGTCGGCTTGGAAGCGGCGGAGGATGTGACTTTCCGTGCCGAAGGGGAAGTCGTTAAATTCGAAGGTTTCCTAAAGGTATGGAAAACCGAGAATGTCAGGAATCAGGAGTTTGTGGAACTCCCCCCCTTAGCCCCCGGCGACACCCTGACAGCGGATGAAATCACTGCTACCGAACGTTTCACACAGGCTCCGGCAAGATATTCAGAGGCATCTTTAGTGAAGAAAATGGAAGACCTCGGAATCGGTCGTCCCTCCACATATGCCCCCACAATTTCCACTATCCAGGCCCGCGACTATGTTCGCAAGGGGGAGAAAGAGGGTGTGAAACGTGAGTATGAAGTGCTTCGTCTGAAAAAAGGGAGAATCACCAAGACCACTCTCCAGGAATCCACCGGAAGTGAGAAAGGGAAACTCGTGCCTACCGATGTCGGCATGGTGGTGAACGCTTTCCTCACTGAATATTTTCCCGATATCCTTGACTATAACTTTACGGCGAAGGTGGAGGAGAAATTTGACGACATAGCGGAAGGTCAGCTCCCCTGGCAGGAGGAAATTTCCGATTTCTATGGCAACTTCCATCCCGAAATTGAAAAGATAAATGCTCTCAGAATGGAGCGCAAAGTCGGCGAACGTCTTCTTGGCAATCATCCCGAAAACGGCAAACCCGTGTCGGTGAAAATAGGGCGATTCGGTCCTGTGGTCCAGATAGGCGACGCTGCTGACGAGGAGAAACCCCTTTTCGCATCGCTGCTCGCCGGACAAAGCATCAACGACATAACCCTTGAGGAGGCTCTGAAGCTTTTCGAACTTCCTCGCACTGTGGGCGAGCTTGACGGAGAGAAGGTCGTCGCTGCCATAGGAAGATTCGGACCATATGTCAAATATGGCAAGATGTTCGTCTCGATTCCTAAAGACCTCACGCCTCAAGGCATTACCCTTGAGGAAGCCACAGCGCTTATTGCCAAGAAAAAAGAGGAGGAAGCCAACAGGCTTATCAAGGAATTTTCGGAAATGCCGGGCCTTGAGGTGCTTAACGGCCGCTACGGACCATATCTCGCGTATAAGCCTGAGGGGGCGAAGAAAGCGGTCAATTACAAGATTCCTAAGTCTACCGATGCCTCAGCCCTTACATTCGAGGAGGCCAAGAAGCTGATGGAGGCTCAGGACGCCGCGCCCAAACGGACGTCTCGCAAAAGCACCAAAAGTAAATAACCCTCTGTCATGGCCCGAGACCTTATCGGACGTTACGTCTGGATTGTAGACACTCTCAATCGATACGAGAAACTGTCGCGGAAAGAACTCAACAAGCTGTGGATTAGAAGCCATATCTCTGACGGCGAACCCCTCCCGGAACGTACGTTCTACCATTATCGCCGGAGCATTGAAAAAAATTTCAACATAGAGATTGCCTGCGATAAGCAGGGAAACTACTATATCGAAAACGACGGACTGGGGCGCAACAAGGCGTTCACAAACTGGATGCTTGATTCCTATGCCGTCAGCAGCGCGTTGAAAGAGAGCAATGCTCCGACAGACCGTGTGGAGGTGGAGGATGTCCCATCTGCAAGGGAATTCCTTCCGTTGGTCATTGACGCTATCCAGAATTCCAACAAGATATCCATCACCTATGCCGGGTTCAATCGCTCGCGGGCGGAAAAAGATATTGTATTCCGCCCTTATTTCGTAAAAAGATACAAGCAGAGATGGTATATGATCGGGATGAAGGAGAAAGACAAGGGAATACGCACCTACGCGCTTGACAGAGTCAGGGAGATGAAGATTCTCGCTGAAAGTTTCACTATGCCCGACGACTTCGATCCGGAGCGCTTGTTTGGCAACATCGTCGGTGTGACCACTTCCGAGGCACCTGTCAGGGAAGTCAGGATACAGACAACTCCCACTCAGGCTAAATATTTCCGCGCCCTTCCCCTGCATAAGTCGCAGCAGGAACAACTGCACGACAACTATTCAATATTCACCTACCGACTGAAACTTAACTATGAGCTGGCCCACGAACTTCTGGCTCTGGGGCCGTCGATTAAGGTGCTTGATCCCCCTGAACTCCGGGCAATGGTAGTGACAGAACTGCGCGACACCCTTTCCCAATATGAAAACAGCCCAACACCTGACCAAGAGAATGAATCTTCCTGACAACATATTCAGTCGCATAACCTCCGCCGGAGAAAAGATTCTCCGGCGCCACGCAATCTGCACGGATGCTAACGTAAGAGAGGCTCTGGGTGCTATCAACTCCCTCTCAGGCTCAGCCATGACTCTCTTCGCAATCACTCGGGAGGGAAAACTGGCTGGCACAATCACTGACGGCGACATACGCCGGGCCCTGATTGCCGGGGCTGACCTTGATGACAAAGTGGAAAAGGTGATGCACAGGAATTTCCTTTCCGTTGCCCCGGGGGAAGACCAATGTGTGGCAATCGCTGAAGGAAGGGAGCGCAGGCTCACTCTCCTCCCGGTTGTTGATGACGGGAAGATACTTGATATAATAGACCTGCGTGAGGTCAAGACGCGCCTCCCGATAGATGCCGTGCTCATGGCCGGCGGCAGAGGTGAACGTCTACGTCCTCTCACACTCTCCACTCCCAAACCACTCCTGAAAGTTGGAGGGAAACCTATAATCGACTACAATGTTGAGGAATTGGAAGCTTGCGGAGTGAAAAACATATACGTCACAGTCAACTATCTCGCGGATCTCATCATAAGTCATTTCGAGAAAAGAGAGGGGCTGGCTGAAGTGGTGTGTGTGCGCGAACCCCGACGGCTCGGCACAATCGGCTCCCTCGCCCTTATCGACAACCTCCGAAACGATGATATTCTGCTGATGAATTCCGACCTTCTGACGGCAATCGATTTCGAGGCAATGTATCTCCATCATCGCCGTTCGGGAGCTGACATCACAATGGCTGCCGTGCCATATACTGTGTCCGTGCCTTTCGCTATAATGCATCTCGAAGGGGAAAGAGTGAAGGGTCTCGAAGAGAAACCGACCTACAACTATTTTGCAAATGCAGGCGTTTATTTATTGAAACGCCACCTTTTGGATCTCATTCCTAAAGGTGAATATCTCGATGCTCCGGACTTCATCGCTTCCATCATTGAAAAAGGGGGCGATGTGGGGTGTTTTCCCGTAAGGGGGACATGGATAGACATCGGTTCGCCCGACGACTATCGCCACGCAAACGAGATGATGAGCCATCCGTTGCTAAGAAGATAGCACAACCACCTAATAACCAAAATTTATGGCAGAATCGAATTTTATTGACTATGTAAAGATATTATGCCGCTCCGGTAAAGGAGGAGCCGGCAGTCGTCATTTCCATCGCGCCAAATACGTCCCCAAGGGTGGGCCCGACGGGGGCGACGGAGGACGCGGAGGACACATAATCCTGCGTGGCAACCGACATCTATGGACATTGCTTCCACTCCGCTATCAGCGTCACGTCTTCGCTACCGACGGACAGAGCGGTGGCGCGGGGCGTTCGTTCGGAAAAGATGGTGAAGACAGAATCATTGAAGTGCCTGTCGGAACAGCTGTGTTTGACGCCGATACCGGAGAATTCATAACTGAAATCACTGAAGACGAACAGGAGATAAAACTCCTCCGTGGTGGCAAGGGAGGTTTGGGAAACTGGCATTTCGCCACATCCACAAACCGCGCTCCGCGCTACGCTCAGCCCGGGCAACCGGCAATTGAAAAAGCTGTCATTCTCGAGCTTAAGCTTCTTGGAGATGTCGGTTTAGTAGGGTTTCCCAACGCGGGCAAATCCACTCTCCTATCGGCAATGTCTGCGGCGCGCCCCAAAATAGCAGATTATCCTTTCACAACAATGGAACCGAGCCTTGGAATCGTCAATTATCGTGGCGACAAATCGTTCGTAATGGCCGATATTCCGGGAATAATCGAGGGGGCAAGCGAAGGCAAGGGAATCGGGCTTCGTTTCCTACGCCATATTGAGCGTAACGCCGTGCTCCTGTTCCTAATTCCGGCAGACAGCGACGACATAAAGCGCGACTACGACATTCTGCTCAAAGAGCTGACTGAATTTAACCCCGAGCTTGCCGACAAGAGCCGTGTGCTCGCAATCTCCAAGTCGGATTTGCTTGACGACGAACTGCGAGAGGAATTGTCGAAAGAGCTTCCGGAGGGGATTCCGACAGTGTTTATATCAGCTGTGACCGGCCAGGGACTTACGGAACTTAAAGACCTCCTTTGGAGAGAAATCAACTCGGAAGAAAACCAGGCAAAGAGCACTATGACCCATCGCAATCTTGACATACGTCATCGTGTGGAGGAGGAAGACGAATTCATTTTCCATCAGGATGATGATGCCGACGAGGAACTGCCCCTTGAGGATACTGACTGGGAAGACGAGTTCTGGGATGAGGAAGATCAAGTGAATGGATAAAACAATTTCTGAATGGAAGGACCATTGGAAATAAACCTGCACAACATATTGCGTGCCCGTCTTCCACGGAAGGCGGGACGTTTTGTGCCTGGCTTTCTCATATCCGGATTGGAGAAAGTGATTCATCAGGATGAGCTGAACGAGATGCTGCGAGTGGCGTATCCATTGCGTGGAAGTGCGTTCGCACGAAAAATCCTTGAACACCTTAATATCACTGTGGATGTGAAAGGACTTGATAGGCTTAAAGATGGGAGTCGGTATATGTTTGCGTCTAACCATCCTCTCGGAGGATTAGACGGGATAGCGCTTATTGCAGTCTTAGGAGAAAAATATGGGGACGAGAGTGTACGTTTTCTAGTAAACGATATGCTTATGAACGTTGAGCCTCTCCGAGACGTGTTCCTGCCGATAAATAAATTTGGCGCACAGGGGCGTGACGCAGCTAAAGCTATCAACGAAGCACTACATTCCGACAAACAGATTCTCCAGTTTCCCGCCGGCCTCGTCTCTCGCCTTCACGATGATGGAACCATACAGGATCTCGCCTGGCAGAAAGCATTCGTGGCCAAAGCGATTGAGACTGACAGAGCCATTGTACCGGTAAGGTTCGAGGGGTTTAATTCCAACAAATTCTATAAGACTGCGCGCCTTCGCAAAAAGCTGAAATTAAAATTCAACTTCGAGCAAGTGCTTCTCCCGGGTGAAGTGTGTAAGGCTCGTGGCAGCAATTACCGCATCATTTTCGGCGAGCCGGTCAGTGTGCGTGAATTGAAAGCGCGCAACCTCCCCCCACTCGCTCTCGCCGCCCAGCTCCGCCGTGAAGTCTATTCCCTCAAATAATTTCTTGAATTTCTCGCAAGGGAAGCTAAGCAAGACATACTGAAATACCTACATAACCGATTGATAGAATGGATTCAATTCCCTGTCTCAGGGTTTATTTTTTCAGTTTTTTTAGCTATCTTTGCAATATTATCAAAAGAGGATGAAGAATGGAGCGAAAAATTAAATATCCGGTTGGAATACAAACTTTCTCTGAAATTATTGAGGAACATTACCTCTATGTAGATAAGACCGAGTTTGTCTATAAGCTGGCCAACGATTCGAAATATATCTTCCTGAGCAGACCCCGCAGATTCGGGAAAAGCCTCCTCATGTCTACACTTGAAGAATATTTCAAAGGACACCGTCAACTGTTCAAGGGGTTGGCGATAGACAGTCTCGAAAAAGACTGGTCGGAATATCCCGTTTTCCGTCTTGACCTCAGCACTGCCAACTACACAGACTCCGAGAGACTGATTGAATTAATCAAACGCTCTTTAGGCAGAATAAGTCGTAAATATAATCTTTCCTCCGATGCCGATAATATCTCGGATATTTTCATCGACTTAATTGAACAGTCTTTCTACAAATACAGAAAAAAGGTGGTCATCCTCATAGACGAGTATGACAAACCTCTTCTCGACTGCCTGCATCACCCTGAGCTGCATGAAAGCGTCAGAAACGAGCTCCGGAGTTTCTATTCCTGCATAAAGGCTTGTGATGAATTCATCAGGTTCGCTATGCTGACCGGAGTCACCAAATTTGGAAAAGTTTCTATTTTCAGCGGCCTGAACAATCTCCTCGATATTTCAATGCTCCCGGAATACAACACTCTTTGTGGAATCTCTGAAAGTGAGTTTCATCACATTTTCAAAGACTCAATCCGGATTTTCGCAGACACGAATGATATTTCTGCCGACAAAGCTTGGGAAGAATTCAAACGCCTTTACGACGGGTATCATTTTGCCCGAAAGGGAGAAAACGTCTATAACCCGTTCAGTGTACTCTCTGCCTTAAAGATTAATGACTTCAAGAGTTTCTGGTATGCCACAGGCTCATCTTCATATCTTATAAAACTCATTGAGCAAAACTCTTACAACCTTGGCAAAATTGACGGGCAGAGACGGACCGAGGAGCAACTTGGCAACATTACCGACATCTCACACGACTTCGTCCCACTCCTGTTTCAGTCCGGTTATCTCACGATTAAAAATTATGACCCGGAAACAAAGGAGTATACCCTCGGATTTCCAAACCGTGAGGTCTACGAAGCGTTCTGGTCATCCCTAAAGAATCATTTCTTCAGGGAATCGGGCGGTGGAAGCCCATTCGACGTGCGTGTCCTCACCCAAGACTTAGACCAAGGTTATCCTGATAATTTCATGAAGAGAATGAAGGCTCTCTTTGCCGACACATCTTCCGAACCGGAAAGAAACAAGGAGATTCATTTCCAGAACATGATGGCTATCACGGCGAAGATGCTCGGGCTAAACGTCAGAACAGAGGTGCATTCAGCGGCCGGAAGATGCGATATGCTGATTTTGACCCATCATTTTATTTACATCTTCGAGTTCAAGATCAATGCCACTCCACAAGAGGCACTCTCGCAGATTCATGAACGCGGATACCTGAAACCATTTCTAACAGACAACAGAACGAAATTCATCATTGGTGCAAACTTCTCTACTCAGGAGAGAAATCTGTCCGGATGGGTCATTGAATCCGTCAAATAATATAATTTATTCAATTTTCGCCGGGGTCAACTTGCTGATTTCAGATTTTAAAAATCAGCGAAATGAATCGTAGACCTCGGGAAAAACTTAATTTCGAGTCCCCTCTTAAGGTTTTCTTCCAAAAAGTCGCTAATTTTGCAGTTGCCAGTCGTTGAGAGTAGGCCAGTTGAGAGTAGGCTCGGACAACTTACTTTTTAATAAAAAAGATTTTTGTGATTTGACAGGGAAACAGTATCTTTGCAGAAAATAAGATTGATATGAGGCAGACGAAAATTATAGAAAAAATACGGCAGATTATGCGGAAATATTTCCCGGAGGCACGCACTGTGCTTTATGGATCGCAAGCACGCGGAAATGCCACGCCGTCTTCTGACATTGATCTTCTTATTTTACTTCCTGATGCATACGAAGGTTATGATTTCGTTAAACGGCGGAATGAAATAATGGACTCCCTCTATGATATAGAAATAGAAGAAGGAATTCGTGTCTCACCACTCGTATTGATTAATAAAATTTGGGAGGAACGCATCTCCCCCTTCTCCCTGAACGTCCGTAAAGAAGGAATAACGCTATGACAGCCCCGATGAGTGATCTGCGAATCTCTGGCCTTTCTTGATTGGCAATACAAAAAATAAAAAA